>JAKSDJ010000166.1 GCA_022360155.1 Chloroflexales bacterium
ATGCCATAGCAAGTGGCTATGACTATAGCCGTCGTCGTCGAGCATGTGCCACATGCCGGCGGGAGCGGCAGCGCGATAGCGTTCGAGTAGCGTTGCGTGCGCGGCGCGCCAGGTCAGCCCAAGTCCCTGGGGCGCTGCTGCGGTCAGAAGGTTGCGGGCGATTGCGTGTAAGAGATCGTGGATTTTGTACGCCGGCCAGTGCGTGTCGCCCACGCACAGCTCACCGCTAGCATGTAACAGCGCGTCATTCCAGAGCCATTCGATGATCCGAGTCGCTTCGCGCTGGGAGACCGCCAACAGGTTCGCCAGCATTGGCGCAACAATAAGGGTGTTGGGGCGGAACACGCCTAGCCATGCGAAGCCGCGCCAGACGATTTCATCCTCAGCGCGCAACGCCTCCAAGCTGAGGTTGAAACAGGCTTCCAGGCGAGTTTGTCCCCGGACGCGCCGGCGGGGGCCTTCCAGCTCTTCCAGCCGCGCGATCTCCGTAGTCAGCGCAGCGTGGAGTTGAGACCACGAGATGCTTTCGCGTGCGTTGCGGATGCGCAGCGCCGCCATCTCCAATGCTAGCGGCAGGAAGCCAACCGCCGTAACGAATTGGAGCGCCGTTATGTGCTCTTCTGCAGAAAGACTGCGCCCGAGACAACGCTCCAGCAAGGCGAGCGCCGACATGGGCGGCATAACCTCCAAGTCGCGGCGCGTCGCTTTAAGCTCATCAGCGACATCAGCGCGGCGAGTTGTGATCAAGACGCGGCTGCGCTGGTTGACGATCAGAAACAGGCGGGCGATTTCCGGCTCCCATACATCGTCGAGAACGACCAGGATGGTCTTCTCACGAACGATCTGGCGGAGGCGCGCCACCGCGCCCTGGGGCGACAGCGGTGTCGAGAGCGGTTCGCCAAACGCCTGGAGCCAGGCGGCGGATATCGCGGATACATCGGGTTGTTGGCCGAAGGTCATCCACAAGATACCGTCATGAAAATGGCGTTGAATGTCTGGGTCGTGGGCGAGGGCGGCTGCCAGCGTCGTTTTACCCATACCGCCGGCGCCTTGCAAGGCATACAGCACCAACACCCCAGGCGTTTCACTACTGGTTGCGAGCAGGTCTGTTTTGAGCGTTTCGCTTATTTCAGGGCGGGGTACAAAGTAGGGCGGGAGCCAGGGCGCTTGAAAAATCGGCGGGCGAATCGGCGCGGGCTCAACCTGACCCTGGCGATCGTCCGGACGAACCCAGAGGCGACCATCGCGCAGCCGTGAAAAGAGCACCAGCCGCCACCAATCCTGCGCGTGGCTTGCTGATATGCTCCGCGCCGCCGCCATTGCTTGGTCGACCAGGCCGTGCTCATGGAGTTGACGGAAGAAGGTCTCCATCCCTGTCGCAACGGTGGTCATGGTAACGGCGTCGTGCATCGCCACCACCGCACCAATGCCCGCCTGGGCCAACTGCGGCCCGAGCGCGAAGAGCGGATTTGCCGTTTCAAGTCTCGCGCCCGCACTGCGGCACGAGGCCAGCACAACCAGCCGGGGCGGATGGCCCAGCGCGCGCACGTGCGCGACGAAATCGTCTCCAGTCACACGATGGGTGCGCCCATCGTCCTGTTCGAGCCAGAGATAGGGAACGTCATCCAACAACGTGCCGTGGCAAACGAGATAGAGGATGTCGGCGCCCTGATGGAGCGCTTCGACCAGCGCGGCGAACGTAGCGCGCGGCCCTTCGATCCCGGCAGCCAAACATGTATACGCGATAGCGCCGAGCGCGGTTTGGGCGCGTTTGAGCTCCGTCTGAACATCGATTGGCGCAAGCTTGTATTGCACCAGATCGTCCGGGCTTGCCACGGCGATCACCGCAGTGAGCTGATCGCGCGCCCGCGCAACGAAAGGCTGGATCTCGCTCGTATCGAGATAGCGTGAGATGAGGATGTGATTGTCGGTGAAGAGGAATCCTGGCTTTGACGCGCTTGGGTCTTGTAACGTTTCCCAGCGGATGCTGTGCAGTTCAGGCGCGCCGAGATCCAGGCGCAACCGCACCCGGAGCGGCGCCCCCGCCCCCTTCGCGAACGCGCGCGCGCGATGAAAGGCGCCGAGCAGCCGCGGGTCGGCGAAGAACATGCCGGTCAACGCTCGGCCATACTCATCGGGGCGCAGCGTAGCCTGACACAAGGCATTATGGTCCAAGGCAAGCAACGGCGGTTCACCGCTTATCAGGCTACTTTCAACGGCGCCGTCGTGCGCCCAAAAGCGGACTTCGACAACATAGGCTGCACCCTGGGCGCGCCGTATATAAAGTTC
The DNA here is from genome assembly GCA_022360155.1 of Chloroflexales bacterium. GTDB lineage: Bacteria > Chloroflexota > Chloroflexia > Chloroflexales > Chloroflexaceae > JAKSDJ01. The sequence goes on from JAKSDJ010000166.1 coordinate 2,290, forward strand.
GAGGTCAGAGGTGGATGCAATCATTGACGGATATTTATTGGGGCCTGGTCGATAGCGCCGCAAGCAACAGCGACACAGGACGGCAGGCACACATGCTATTCGAGAGTTATTGTTCTGGATTGATCAGCCAGCCGGATCTGCCAAGCCCGCTTCTCCGCCGGCAAAGGTTTGGTTCGAAACATTTCAGCTTCACGCGATTCTGCGGAGGCGGGAGGCGACACGACAATAGCAGGGCGTCTACACCTCATCGCAAATCCCAATCGGCATAGATGCGGAGGCGCTGTTGGGAGTATTGCGCCGTTGGCAGTGTTGTCTTGCGCTGAAATTGTAGCACATCGTACTCTTCTGCGCCGGATGAGCCGACGAGGCCCCAGCATTCGCGTGGCTGCGGGGCCGCTGTGAGCATACGCACCATGGGGGTTACCCCCTGAGACGCATGTTCCGCGCTGGATGCGCAATCCAAAGACCTGACAGGCCGCAATTCAGCGCATGTTGGAGCTTCGAGTCGTATTCTATCGTTGTAGAGGAGTCGTTTGGCCCGAGCAATATCACCTGATAGTGCTGATTGTCGATCTCGGCAATCAGACCTTGAGTATTGAGGTGTTGGCGGAGGCTTTCCGGCAGGCGTTCAGCGCCGAACACCCACTTCGACAAAGCATCTGGCTGCGCCTTGACTCGCGTGCCCCACTGCCGTTTGAAATGAAAGACCCCATCGGCGGTGTAGGGTCGGCTGGAGCCGAAATCGAAGTAGCGTAGGTTTTGCTGCCGCGCCCAATCACCCATAAACCACCACAACGCGACATTACATCCCTGCCCGACTTGATCGAAGTGGTCGACATGCACGCCCATTGGCCCCGATTTGCAAGTGTCGCCGACGGCATGACACATCATACCGCAGATCGGTTGCTCGCCCCGTTTGACAAGAATGAGACCACCTTGGGCAAAGGTGCGGCAAATCTCTTCATAACTGCTAAGGACCGCGCGCGCACCGTATCGCTCTTTCTGATAAGGCAGATACATCTGATAGTAAAACATCCTGATGTCGGCTGGGTTTTGGGTGAATATATAGCTGAATTCATTTTTGCGCGCCTTACGCAAATTGCGCCGCATATTCTGACTCATGTCCGCCTCGATAGCATCGACCGGGCGCGCAACATCGAGTACTTGCTGCAACCAGGCCGGTGTCACAAAGCTGTAGGTCATCTTTGGCTGCCAGGTGATCAGTTTGTCAAGCTCACAGATAGTAAGGAGGCCCTGCTGGGCAAATTGGCGCACTAGCGCGGGAATGCGCCACAGAAAAACGCGCCCAAGGCTCTGGATCTGCGGTTTGTTGGGAAAGAGAATGTGCTGAATCTCCTCGAAGGAAAAATCCGCGCCTAAATAGACAACCGACCAATCTTCACCCTGCAAGCGGCGAATGTGAACGCGGAAGTCGGTGATGGCCATGCGACCGATACTGGCGCCCCATAGCGCAGAGCGGAGCATGATATCGCGTTGCGGATAGGCGGTGTGTGATACAAGCGAGGGAATGCAGACTTGCAGAGGGGAAACCCAATATTGGTAGATCCAACTATGCCATTGATGTAAGACAACGCTTTTCATGCCCATATTTGTTGTATGCTCCCTTGCTATAGAGGTTTTCAGAAATGCGTTTGCACCAATACACGCTCTGATAAGGAATAGCGCATTGAGGGAAGCAGAAGCTGTCAGGATGTTTTCAAGCGAGGCGCTTCCGTTCCAAGAATCATATGCTTGAGCACATATTGATGAACGAGCGATAGCATAACTTTTGCTTAACCATAGAAGGTTAAGCTGCTTCCGCATTTCGGCGCGTCGTCAGGTGCGTCATCGGCGCCTTTCCGACCCATTTTCAATCAACTTCGTTCGATGTCAAAGTCGATCAACCTGAGTGTCAATCGCTAGGATCATGCCTGCGGCGGTACAAACAGATTGTCATCAACGACAAGCCAAAATACCAAACACCCGCCAGCGATCCGGCGCCGCTATGTAGAAGGAGAGAGGTAAGATGGCGGCGAATTGTTTAGGACAGTTTACCATATTCGCAGTTATGAATACAAGGGTTTTTTGTGATAAGAATGGTCAAAAGCGAATACTAACCGCGAGTGCGAATAGTATCGTAAAGCTTGCCCCAAATGTACCAGACATGGTTCATAGGCGCCTTACGAGTTGGCAGGATGTGATGGTCCCCGCGTACGCGGGGATGAGGCGAATTGCGTCATCCCCGCGCTGTTGCAGGACTCTGATGCAGCCCGATCTGTTTGGATTTCGCCGTATCCATAGAGCGGCGAACTGCGCCTACGCTCTAACCCTCCTCATCTAATGGCACAATGCGCTGGCGGAGGGCGTAGACAGCGGCCTGGGTGCGGTCAGCCAGGTAGAGCTTGCTCAG
>JAKSDJ010000042.1 GCA_022360155.1 Chloroflexales bacterium
CATGTTGCGGCGCGGTCGCGGAAAAGTTAGACACATGCGTCGAGTTCCGCGCAATCACACCCACCGGCGTCGAAGGCTCAGGCGGCATAGGCTCGACGGTGAAGGTGCGGCGGCCTGCCACGCCGCCAATATCTGGTGCGTTGTAGGCGGCGGCGTGCGCGGCGATCAGGTTGGGGCCGGGGATGATGTCGTCGTCGACGAAGAGTACAAGCTCGCCCCGCGCCTGTTGCGTCCCGAAATTCCGCGCGTTGGGCAGCGAAGGCTGATCGAGGTGAAAGTAGCGGATGGCTCCTGCCTGGATCAGCGCGTTGAGCTGTATCGTCGTCTTTGGCTCATGGGCACTGGTCTGGTCGACAACGATGATCTCGAAGCGGGGGTGGTTCTGCTGGGCCAAGTAGCGTAGGGTTGCTATCAGGACGCCCCCACGGTTGTATGTTGGTACGACCACGGAGACCAACGGCGCTGTTGTGTTCATAGCCGTTTCCCAATTTGTTGAACAGCATAAAAGACGGGCGAAAGAAGCGTACGCAATTTTTGCCCGAGTCTGTTTTCCTGCTGTTGTATAGCGTAGTTCTGTCGGTTTTCAACTTCTATAGTGCTGCGCTCGATCAGGCGGATGACGGCCTTCTCAACATCGGCGGGCAAGCCCGCTTTCACGAACTCTTGATAGACGATCAGGAGGGCGGCGTTATCGATCCAGGGGAGCGTATCGATCCGCTCGGCAAGCGGTGTCTTCTGATCGAAGACGGTGTAGCGCTCGAGTTGCCGACAGGTGAGCAAGACCAGCTGGGTGCGTAGGCACTTCTCACATCGCGAACAGTTGAGATCGGAAGTCAATTTTTTCCAGCAGACTCGCAGATTCTCACGTACCAGCGGTTCGCTCGCGATGGCCCGCAGCTTCTCTGTGCGCCAGTACTGCGCCCCGTAGTGGCGAACCTGTAGCCGCGCCGATGACCACAACGGGTCGAGCTCCCAGTGGGTGCCCCACGGATGTGGATCTTTAAAGGGATACGATGACGAAATGACCAACTGATCGATATGGTCGCTCAGGAGGTGACCAATCGCAGCCAAGGCGCCGCCGTGGGTGCGCGACCACACGGTGCTAGCAAAGGAAGCATGCTCGCGCAGGTTGGTGCGAACAACAACTGGGATGCTATCTGTGGCCTGGCCGATGCGCTCGAGCCAGGTCGTGAAAGCATCGAGGCGAGCTTGATCGTGCAGGGCAATGTCGTAGCCGTGGACAAAAATCAGCATGTTAATTGGCCAGTCCCCACGTAGCAGGCTGAAAAACGAGTCGACGCCGCCTGAAAAGCAGAGGCCGCTGCGTTGGGACGTAGTCGCTGCTTGGGGCGTCGGATCTACGGTGAGGTTTGGCTGGATCTGCGGGTATCCCCACCATTCGTGGATCAACTGTAGGACTTGGGGAAAGTGCTCATGCCAATCTGAACAGACAGGCGCATCAAGCTCGAGCCGTGCTCGTGCTGCGATCGACGGGATCAAGAATGCACTCGCAAAGGCCTCGGGCGCTGGGCGCAGATTAACTGTTGATGACTCGAACCAGACCTCCTTCCCATTGACATCAGCCCGCACTCCGTGTGTGTTAGTTGTGCGTGTCGCCGCAATATCTGAAATTGTCACGACTTTGGGCATAGGATCCCCCTTAACTAATCGAGGCTGCACCAGGCTGATTGCTGGAGCAGCTATGATCGTTTTTATTCATCCACTGGAATGTGCTCCCAGGAATGGTCAACAAGAACAGTCGAGAACTCGGTTGGCGGCATGTGTGAAGTCTGAAAGAATGTACTTGTTCCTACATCGAAGACGCAGGCGCTTGGGACCAGATCTAATTTGTCAAAGTTGTCTCGTGAGGCGAGCGAGACCCGATAGCGGCCTTTGGGCAGGGGTAAACGTGGAATATTGCATACGATCTTTCCCTTGCCCTTGGGAATACTTAGTTTTTGTCCAATCGAATTGATGTGACAGCGTGTGACGGCAACGCCTAGATGGTTAAAGATGGTAAAGAAAATCATGACTTGCGATAGATCTTCTTTAGCAATATATTCAAAGACGATATTCAATGGTTGACCGGCAATTGGCGTTTCGATTTCCTCATTTGCTTCATTCTGGAGATAGCCGGACGTAAACAGCAGTCGGCCATCGCCGCTACGCTCGGGGGCGGCCTCCAGTGATTTACCTTTGCGTGACGATGACAGAAAAGTGAGGTAATCGTCGACAATCTTTCGCGCTTTGCCTTGTGCAACGACTTGGCCCTGACGCAGCAAAATGGCTGAGGTGCAGAGTTGCCGGACAGCGCCCATATTGTGGCTCACGAACAGCACGGTGCGCCCTTCTCGCGCGACGCCCTCTATCTTGCCTAGGCACTTCTGTTGGAACGACGCATCGCCAACTGCCAATACTTCATCCACAATCAGGATTTCCGGCTCGAGATGGGCCGCAACAGAAAAGGCCAGTCGAACATACATCCCGCTCGAATAGCGTTTGACCGGCGTATCAAGGTACTTGTCGATTTCTGAGAAGGCGACAATTTCATCGAACTTGCGGTTGATCTCATGCCGACGCATCCCCAGGATCGCACCATTGAGGTAAATGTTTTCTCGACCGGTCAGTTCAGGGTGAAAGCCGGTCCCCACTTCGAGCAGCGACCCTACGCGCCCATAGATACGCGCTCGACCGGTTGTCGGTTTTGTAATCCGCGAGAGGATTTTGAGCAAAGTACTCTTCCCAGCGCCATTGCGACCAATAATCCCGACGATTTCCCCAGTGCGTATTTCAAAGCAAATATTATCGAGCGCCCAGTGAATGCCCCCCTTTTGCTTATCTCTGGGTTGACCCTTCAACCTTGCAGCCGCAGCCTGGAATGGGGCGGCCATCATGTCGGTGAGTACATCCCGGAGGGCATAATAGTTCTCGCGCTTGCCAATTTTGTAACACTTGCTGAGGTTTTCAACCTGAACTGCAATATCACTCATAGCTATACCATATCTGCAAAGGAGTCTTCCATGTGTCGAAAGTAAACCAGTCCGCCGATGAGCAGGAAGGTCACCACCACGACCGCCACACCGATCAACGGCCCGACATCACCGCGCCCAAGCAAAGCCCACCGAAAGCCTTCAGCGACGCCAGTCATTGGGTTGAGGCCATAGAGCAGTCGCCATCGTTCGGGGATCAAGCTGCTCGAATATGCGATTGGGGTCACGAAAAGCCAGAACTGGGTCAAAAAGGGAATAGTGTAGCGCACATCACGATACTGCACATTGAATACCGCTAGCCAGAGCCCGACTGCGGTCGCTGTCGCCACTGCCAACAGCACGAACAGGGGCAGGGTCAAGATAGCGAGGGTCGGGACGATGCCATAGAACAACATGAGCGCGATCAGAATTGTAAATGCGACAGCAAAGTCGACCAGCCCCGATAATACTGCTGCGAGCGGAATGACCAGACGCGGAAAATAGACCTTGGTGATCAATTGCTGATTCGCAATCAAGCTGTTGCCAGAATCGCTGAGGGCGTGCGCAAATAGTTGCCAGGGCAGCAGTGCCGTGAACACGAAGATCGGATATGGAATGCCATCCGACGGCAATTTGGCTACTCGTCCGAAGAGCATGCTGAACACGAGCATGGTCAAGATTGGTTGCAAAATAACCCATGCAGCGCCGAGCGCTGTTTGTTTGTAGCGCACTTTGACATCACGCCAGACAAGTATCCCCAGCAAGTCACGGTGCCGCCAGATCTCGCCCAGGTCAAGATCGAGCCAGTTCCGGCGCGGAGAGATTTCGATGCATGATGGTTGCATCTCGCTTGGGTTCTGTGCTATGGATTTTGTAAGGCTTATTTTTAAATCAGACAAGACAGACCTCCAAGAGTAATATATATAACGAGCTGCTAACGCTATTTGACTGTCAACTTCTCATGTTAATGTATATGTAAAGTATTTGCTGTCGAACTGCGTCTGGCGCAACACATTGTTGCAACATGCGCCGCGACGCGCTCTGGCGGCTCGTATGCGATATTAACTAATTGTGATAATGGATCTCTATGGTTGACTGCAGCATGCATTTTGGTTGCATAGTAGTTCCCCGAAGCCGCCGCTATATGGGGCGTTCCCAGCACATGGGCGACCACAATGGCATGAAAGCGAGTCGAAATGATCAGATCATAGCGCCGCAAGTTTTGGATAAGCGCTCGAAAATCAAGAGTGGGCGGGCGCACTCGTGCTGCTCCCCAATTGGTGGCTTCGAATAAATTGACCATCATCGAGAAGCCCCGCGCCCGCGATTCGTGAAACGGGAAGCCTTCGAGATCAATCATGTCCGCATGCTGCTGAAGCTGACCAAGCAACGTCTTCCACCAATTGTCGATCTGTGTCGCCTTGCCGCCGTGTTGCTTGAACACGCAGACTCCAACGCGCATTCGGTCTGGGTCTGGCCGCGGCAGCTGTGTGGTCAACTCTAACTCTGGCAGCGCCTGTGCGGCGCGGAAACCGTCGTCCTGACATAACTCTGCGCGAAGATCGTAATCACGGCAAAAGTGGAGCGATGACGTATCGCGCACGGTTACAGTCGCATTGCGTAGCGCTTGTGCTACTGCCTTGGCTGCCCAGGGTGAATGGAATGGTCCAATTCCAAGCGGTGCTGTTGCAACTGCCACACCGCTGGCATTGGCGACTTCGATCGGGAGCAGGTGATAGGCGACATCAAAGAGATCGGTGAGATAACCGCCCCCAACCAGATAGAGTTGGCGGGCTCGGCGGATTGCCGTGATCCACTCGGGCGGTTCATCGCGCGGCGACCTCATCTGATCGCGCAGGCGCGCATTCGGAATGAACAACCCAGGTACGCCGATAGATCGTTCTGATCGCTGAAAACGCAGATAGAGCGCCCGCACCTGTTGGATAACAATGGGTGGTGGGCGCAAAAGATAAGGGATCACCGGAACATCCGGGAAAAGCCAGCGCGTGTACGCCGGATCGCGACTGAGAATCGCAACCGAGTCGCCGAAGCGCTGCCGTGCGTCGTGGAGGGCGATGGCAA
>JAKSDJ010000517.1 GCA_022360155.1 Chloroflexales bacterium
AGCCCTTCGGCTGCGCTCAGGATCGGCTCGCCGAAGGGTTCAGAATGACATATCTCCTTGGAGTAATGGACAGCTATCGGCGGCGAATCCGCGCTCATGTGGATTATCTGCGCGCTATTGCAGGACGATAACGTAGTTTTATCCGACTGTCGGCGGCGGATGCGTGTCGGGGCGAGGGCTTGCTATGCTGTCGAGCAGTGTGGGGTTACGTCTCGGGCTGGTCGGGCTGGGCGGCATGCGCGATAAGTTGCTCCATCCGCGCATAGTGCGATCCGCGCCAGTAGATTTGCCCGCAGCTCTGGCATTGGTAGAAGTCATCATAGTAGTGGCGGGTCTTGGGTTCGAGCAAGTGGTCTATGGCTGCCTTGGCTACGGGCTGGCTCAAGCCGTTGCAGCGCAGGCAGCGTTTGAACGATGCAAACTGATCGTGGAGCCCAAAGCGTTGTACGACCTCGCGAAGCTGGCGGTGGGGCGTAATCTCGCGCACAAAGTAGCCATACGTGACCATACTGCGCTTGAGCAGCCCAATGTCGCGGGTGAGCAGGATGCGCTGTTCGGTGTGGGCCAGTTGCGCCAACTCGGGATCGTCATAATCGTTCCGGTAGAGCGTGTCGAAGCCAAGCATGCGCAGATACGCCGCCAAGCGACCCAGGTGTATGTCGAGCACGAAGCGAACCTGCGCCAGTGTTGGGCGGAGCGGTGCTAGCGCCAGCGCGGGCAGCGCCGAGACCGGATAAGCCTCGATCCGGTCGCCAGGTTGCACCAGGTAGCTGAAATCAACCGGCGTGTCATTGACCAGTAAGGCCTCGAGCTCTGGGTGGGGCACGCCCAGGGCTTCGAGCAGGTTCTTGATCGACTCGTGCCCGGCGCAGGGAACGGTGATCGTACTGCCGCGCCGCGACCGAGGCAGAAAGTCGTTTAACTCAGCGTGACAACGCACAAAAACCTGGTTCATAGCTTGCTCGTAACTGGCTTTAGCCTCGCGCTGTCACTATCTCGTGGGTTGCCGCCCAGCGCCCCAAGTCTTGCCGGTTGATCGCCGCCGCCATCAAGTCGGGGAACAGATCGGGCGTACAGGCAAAGGAAGGGACGCCAAGGGCGGCGAGTTCTGCTGAGATGCTACGGTCGAAGGCGGGCGCGCCATCATCGCTAAGTGCTAGCAAGGCGACCATCTGTACCCCCGCGTTAACCAGGGCGGCTGCTCGCTTGATCATTTCGTTGCGATGGCCGCCTTCGTACAGATCGCTGATCAGCACCAGCACCGTTTCCTGGGGGCGGCTGACCAATCCCTGACAGTAAGCCAGCGCTCGATTGATATCGGTTCCGCCGCCAAGCTGGACGCCAAACATGATATCCACCGGGTCGTGCAGATCTTCGGTCAGGTCTACGACCGCAGTGTCGAAGACGACCATGTGGGTCTTGATTGCGGGCAGCGAGGCCAGCACCGCGCCAAAGATCCCCGAATAGACCACTGAGCTGCCCATCGATCCGCTCTGGTCGATACAGAGGATGATGTCACGGAGCGCCGAACGCTTGCGCCCGTATCCAATCCTTGTTTCGGGGACGATGGTGCGGTAAGCCGGTTGATAGTGCTTAAGATTGGCTCGGATGGTGCGGTTCCAGTCAATCTCGTTGTGGCGCGGGCGCCGGTTGCGCGCCGCCCGATTCAAACTACCGAGGATGGCCTGGCGGGTTGGGTTGGCGAGCTTGCGCTGCAACTCGGTAACAACGCGAGCCACGACGGTACGTGCTGTGGCCTTGGTTTTGGCCGGCATCACCCCGCTCAGCGCCATCAGGTTTGCGACCAGGTGAACGTCTGGTTCGACCGCCTCCAACATTTCCGGTTCGAGCAGCATGCGTTTCAGGTCGAGCCGGTCTAGGGCGTCCTGCTGCATAACCTTCACGACCGAGGCAGGAAAATAGCTGCGAATGTCGCCGAGCCAGCGGGCGACATTCGGCGCAGAACTGCCCAGCCCACCCTTGCGGTCAGAATCATACAGCGCTTCCAGGGTGCGATCCATTGCCTGATCCATGCCGCTTAGATGACAACCGATCCCATCGGCGTCGCCGCCGCCAAGAATCAGCCGCCAGCGGCGCAAACGTTCGTCGTCAACAGCGGAGCTCGTATGTTGGTCCATGGCGGTCTTCCCTTCGTGAATATTCGCCGCGATCCATGCTGATGTGATTCTACCACGTCTCGTGATGAATGTACTCGCTGTCGGCTTTGCGACCGCGCTTGAGCGAAGGCGAGGGGACATCCCAGGCGCGATAGCCGATAGGGATGACGCCAACCGGCGTAACTTCCGCAGGAATATTCAGCAACGCGCGCAACGCATCCAGATCCCAGGCTCCGACGAAGCCCGCATCCAGGCCTTCGTCGACCACTGCCAGTAACAAGATCATCACCGCGCAGCCAATGTCCATATGCCAATAAGGAACCGGCCAGTGCATTTCCGTACCATCAGCCTGGAGCTTATCCGGTTCCTGGTAGCGCTTGTGGTAGGCCGCCTCGCTGGTGCAGGGGATAATCAGCGCCGGCGCACCGGAAATGAACGGGTGGAAACCTCGTTGGACATAGCGCTGCTCGCCGCACAACTCAGCAATCGTCAGCTTCAGATCAGGCTGGGTAACGACGACGAACGATTGGCCCTGGGTAAACCCAGCGCTCGGTGCGTGGCGAGCCAAATCCAGAATCCGTTCGATCACTTCGGGTGCGACTGGCTGATCGGCAAAGTTGCGCACTATTCGTCGCCGGAGGACAACATCACGAAACTCCATAACTTTCTCCTTGTTGGAAATAGCGAAACACACGCTGTAATCTCATGTAGGAAGGACTGCAAGACGTTCACGAAAGATGCGCATAGTACAAACAGACATGGTTATAGTCAAGCAACGGTCAAGAAATTTACCTGTCCGGCTGCTCTGATCTATAATGGGGCGTACAGATCAGCAATACAACATATCTCATTCTATGCTTTTCATCGACTTGCTTGGCTCACCGCAACTACTCCTCGACCAACGCCCGCTCGCCGTGACGCGGCGGCGCAATCGCGCCCTTGTGTACTATCTGGCTGCCGCACCGGCGCCGGTCAAGCGTGACAGCTTGCTGTTGCTCTTCTGGGCGGATCATGACCGCACCGCTGCCCAGCAGATCTTACGGACAACCCTGCACAATTTGCGCAAAACGCTTGGTTCCGCCCTGCTCACACCCGACGACAGCGTGGCGCTTGCGCCAGACGTCGTCGTTGATGCGCGTCGCCTGGAAGCCGGTCTGACCCAGCCAGACGCCAGCCTAGGCGAACTGGCCGCGACACTGGCGCTCTATCGGGGCGACTTCCTTGATGGCTTCAGTTTGACTGACTGTATTCCCTTCGAAGACTGGATGTTCGCTGAACGTGAGCGCTACCGCCAGCTTGCGATCCGCGGTTTTACCCGCCTGGCCCAGCAGTACGAAACGCAGCACCAGTTCAAACAAGCGCTCAACGCGCTGACGCAAGCCCTGGCCTTCGATCCGCTGCAAGAAGACCTCCAGCGCGTCTGTATCCGGCTGCACTATCTGGCCGGCGATCGGGTCGGAGCGATCCGGCGCTACGAGCAACTCCGCAATTTGCTCGACGAAGAGATGGGCGTACCGCCGATGGCCGAGACCCGTGCGCTGTATGATGCGATCATCACCGACACCCTCGTTGTTGAGCGCTCGCATGGGGCAACGCTCGAACGCTCAGTCGCGCAGACGCTGCAGCGCCCTGAAAGGCAGCCTGCGGCGACCCTGCCTTTCATCGGGCGTCATGCCGAGCTGGACCGGCTAGCAGCCTTGACAGAGTCCGACAAGTGTATCCTGATTGAAGGCGAAGCGGGGATCGGTAAGACTCGCCTGGTTGAGGAATTTCTCCATACCCAGGGAAAGATAGCTTTGGCCGGCGCCGCCCGTGAGTTGGAACAGGCGCTGCCCTATCAGCCGGTCATCGAGGCGCTGCGTCAACTGCTGGCTTCCCCGGCGTGGCCTGAGGTGCGCACTCGCCTCGATCTGGCGCCGGTCTGGCTGGCCGAAGTGACACGGCTGCTGCCGGAGTTGGCCGAGGAGCTTCCAGCTCACCAGCATGCGCTGTCACCCGCTGACGAGTCGCGGCTGTGGGAGGGGTTGACTCGCTTTCTGCTCGCCCTTGCGCGCCAAAGCCCGCTCATGCTCTTCCTCGACGACTTGCACTGGGCTGATACGGCGACTCTGGCTTTACTGGGCTATCTGGTGCGCCAGGTCGAGGGCGCTCCTATCGGCTTTCTGGCGACGACTCGCCCTGTTGAACCCCGTAGCTCGCTGGCCAGTTTGCTGCAAGCGCTTACCCGCGAAGACCGGCTGGAGCGGATCTATCTCCACCGGCTTACGGCGCAAGATTCGGTCGCGCTGGCCCGTCAACTGAGCCCGACCTACGCTTATCCGCTCGCTGAGTGGCTTTCGCGCAACGGCGAGGGCAATCCCTACATCTTGGCCGAACTGTTGCGCTACGCCCGCGAACATCAGTTACTTGGCCGGGACGGCATCCTCAATCTTGCCGCCCTCTCCGCCGATCCGGTTGTGCCGCCCAGCGTTTATAGCCTGATCCACGCCCGGTTAGCGCGTCTTTCCGACGAGGCGCGCCGGGTGCTGGACGCTGCGGTGGCGGTGGGTCGTGAGTTTGAGTTCGAAGTGGCGGCTCGGGCGGCGGCGCTCTCGGAACCAGCGGCGCTCGATGCGTTGGACGAACTCCAATCTGCAATGCTGGTGCACCCCGTTGATGGGCTGCGTTATGCCTTCGACCATAGCTTGACGATGGAGGTCGCGTACCGCGAGGTGGGTGAACCGCGTCACCGTCTGTTACATCGTCGGGTTGCCGAGGCGCTGGAGAGCATTCATCGGCAGAACCTGGAGCCGTTCGTCGGTCTGATCGCTTCGCACTTTGCTGAAGGGAATGCACCGGAACGGGCGTCCCACTACGCCCAGCGCGCTGCCCAGCGCGCTGCTAGCCTAGCCGCCTGGACGGAGGCAATCGCCTTCTACGAGCAGGCGCTGGCCGGCGCGCCTGACGACCAGCGCCTGGCCATTACGGCCGAACTCGGTGAAGCCTATTTGCACGCCGGTGAAGCAGCTCGGGCCTCTGAGACTTTGTGCGCTGCGCTGAACTTGGCCCTGCAAAAGCCAGGTGCATCGGCGATTGATGCAAACGCTGTGCGCCTAATTCTGGCTCAATCGCTCCTGCCGCAGTCCCGCTATGCCGAGGCCATTGCAATAGTCCAACAAGTGCAAGCAACCGATCGCGTTGAGCATCGGATCAAGGCTGAGTTCATCTGGGGCACGGCGCTCTCGCTCGAAGGCGCCGATCTTGAGGAAGCGACGACGCATCTCCAGCGGGCCGAGGCGTTGTTGTGCGGTCAGCCTGCGTTGCACGGTTCGGGCCTTCTGGCCCAGATCCGCTTTGAGTTGGGCGGTATTGCGGCCCAGCAGGGCGATCTGGCGCGAGCTATTGCGCGCTACCGCGAAGCCTTGCTTGCCGCCGAGAGCGCCGGAACCGAGCTTGCAATCCCGTGGCTCCTGCTCGCTCGCAATAACTTGGCCTATCACCTTCATCTGCTGGGTGACCCTGAAGCCGACGAGCATGCCGAGGCTGGCATGCGCTTGGCGCAAGAGCGCGGCTACCTTGGGCTTCAGCCATATCTCTACTCGACGCTGGGCGAAATCGCCCTTGCGCGTCAAGACCTGGATCTTGCTGAAGCTAACTTTATCCGTGGATTACGCATCGCCGAGCGTTTGGATATTCCGGAGCGCATCGCTGGCTTGACGGCCAACCTGGGCCTGGCGGCGCTGCGACGGAATAAACGCGAACGTGCAATCCATCATCTCTCCTGGGCGCTCGCCCGCGCCGACACCCTAGGCACACGCCATCTCGCCGCACAGATCCGGATCTGGCTGGCCCCGCTGCTGCCCCCCGCCGAGGCCCATACCTGCATCGCCGAAGCCCGCGCCATCGCTGCAAGTGGGAATCGCCGCCGTCTCCTCGCCGATATCGCCCGGATTGAAGATGAGCTGGTGAGACGGTGAGACAATGAGGCGGGGAGGTGAGGAGGCGAAGATGTAAAGAGGCAGAGAGGCGGGGAAACGTTTACGCTCTTGTTCACGCTCTTGTTGATGCCGGCTGCTTAGAATACAAACATCAAGTAATGAATTCAACAGGAGGTGTTCCATGTCTTGGCAGATTGATAATTCCCATTCCCACATTCAATTCTCCGTTCGACATATGATGATCTCGAAGGTGCGGGGTCAGTTCGAGCGCTTTGCGGGGACGGTCGAATTCAACGAGAACGATCCGGCGACTTCATCGGTGGAGGTGCAGATCGAAGCCGCGAGTATCGATACTCGTGATGAGAAGCGTGACGGGCACTTGCAGTCGCCTGACTTCTTGGATGTTGCCCAGTATCCGTATCTGACCTTCAAGAGCAAGCGAGTCGAAAAGATCGATGACAGCCATGGCAAGATCACCGGCGACCTGACTATCCGCGGTGTCACGAAGGAAGTCGTCCTGGCCGTCGAGTATTCCGGTCAGGCAAAGAGCCCGTGGGGAACGACGAGCGCGGGCTTCAGCGCTACAACGACCATCAACCGCCGCGACTGGGGCTTGACCTGGAACGCGCCGCTAGAGACGGGCGGGGTTCTGGTGGGCGATGAGGCGGCTATCGCTATCGAACTGGAGATTGTCAAGCAAGTTCCCCAGACCGAGGAAGCAACAGCCGTCGCGTGATCCATTTCGGTTGTGTATGGACAGGATGAATAGGAGCAGCAGGATTAGACTATGCGATTTTTGTATCAAGAAGTCATCTGCAATCCTGTTTGCCCTGTTCACCCTATTCAAAACAGATAAGGTATCGGCTTTCTTGACGGTGTTTTGCATAAAGACCTGACAAGTGCGGTACCTGTAGCTTCCTGCGTATCCCCAAAGCCCCCCGCGCCACGCCTGTCAGGTCTGGGTTTCGAGATCGAACCTTTCAGACAGCTTCTATTTCGTAACTTCCCCCATGTCCTGAATGACCTCAATCTCACTCACCCGCCGGCTTACATCAACGACGACAGTTTGCCCAGCCCGGCGACAAACCAGATCCACCAGACCTGCTCCGACGCGCATGTTCTTGATCTGCACACTGTCCAGGAATGGCGGCAGCATTGGCTTGCCCAGGCGCACCTGGCCGTTCGGCGCGAAAACCGAGAGGCCGAGGCAGGCTTGCAGCAGCAGGAATACCGAGGCGACGGCCCATGCCTGGGGCGCGCAGGCAACCGGATAGAGGATCGGCCCTGCCCCAGGACGGCGTGGGAAGCCGCAGAACAGTTCGGGCAAACGCTGGGAATCTGCCATCGTGCTGAGCTCGAACAGGCCGACCAGCGCCTGATTCACAGGTTCCATCAAGCCATAACGGGCTAACCCGGCGACGATCAGCGCAGTGTCGTGGGGCCAGATCGAGCCGTTGTGGTAGGACATCGGATTGTAGCGGGTTTCGGAGGTGGGAATGGTGCGGATACCCCAGCCGGAGAACGAGTCGGGCGTCATGATCCAGCGAGCTATACGCGCGGCCCGCTCCGGTGCGGCAATGCCGGTGAAGAGGCAATGTCCGGCATTCGAACTGCGCACCCGGCAGGGTTGTTTCTCCCCGTCCAGCGCCAGCGCATAGGTCGCGAGCTCCTCACACCAGAAGGCCTCCTCGAAGTGGATTTGGAGCGCCCGCGCTTGCTGGGTCAATTCGGCTGCGCGCGCCGTAGCGCTGAGTGCCTGGGCTAGTTCGGCTGCGCCCCGTTTTGCGGCGTAGACGTAGCCCTGAACCTCGCAGAGCGCAACTGGACCCTTCGCCAGCGTCCCGTCGGCGTGAAAGACCGAGTCGCCGGAGTCTTTCCAGCCCTGGTTGGTCAAGCCGCGATGGTTGGGGACATATTCGACGAAGCCGTCGCCATCCAGATCGCCATACTCATCGATCCAGCGCAGCGCCTGATCGAGGTGCGGCCAGATCGACTCGATAAAAGGCAAGTCAGCGCTGTGGTGGTAATAGGCGGCGGCGAGCATAATAAAAAGCGGCGTGGTGTCTACGCCGCCGTAGTACTGCGCGAACGGCACTTCGCCAAGAGCCGCTGTTTCGCCCTTGCGCGTTTCGTGCAGGATCTTGCCAGGTTCGGCATCCTGGGCGGGGATATGTTGTTGGGCCTGGCGAGCTGCAAGGTAACCCAACACGCCCCGCCCGATCCCTGGATTGACCCAGAGCATCTCCAGAGCAGTGATGATCCCATCGCGTCCAAATGCGGTGCTGTACCAGGGCACACCGGCATATGGGTATGGTCCGGCTTCCGTCTCGGTCATCAGCATGTGCAGATCGGCGTACGAGCGTTCCAGCCAGGCATTGAACTGCGGGTTGGACGTAGTGATGGCACACTCCTGCGACCTAGCAACGCGCAGCGCCTCCTCTGCCCCGGCAAGCGCAGCGCCAAACGAGTGGCGGGTGACAGACTGCGGTTCTAGTTCGCAGCGAATCGTGAGGGAGAGCGTCGTTTCCTGCTGCGGCTGGAGGTGCAAGGCGAACGCAGCCGAGTCTGCCCCGATGGCGGTAGGTGTGGGCGCGAAGTCAAGGGTGCTTTGCCGAACGACCCCGTCCAACCCATGGTAGCTGAGCACGACCTGATCGTGTGCGACACGCGGGTCGAGGTGCTGACCGCGGCGCTCACGCCGCACGCCGCGTACCTCGAAGATGTCGGCGAAGTCGGCGGCAAAATGCACCGTAAGCATCAGAGCGACCGGGTTCTGGCCGTGATGAGTGAGCGTGAGCTGCTCGTAACAGACGCCCTGCCAGAGCAACTTGGCGCGGGCGAGGTGGATGGTATTGCTCGGCACGCTAGTCATATCGCTTGCCGCGAGATCGGGATTGGTCAGGTCTACTTCGAGCAGCAGGTTGTCTTCCCTCACGCCCGAGCTGAGAAACAGCGGTTGCGTTCCATTGATGCGCAACTCCAGGCGCGATAGGAAGCGCGTGTCCTCGTGGTAGAGGCCCTGCACGCTCTGGCCGTGACGGTTGCTATCGCCAAAATGGTCAAACAGGGCGAAACCTTCGCCCTGTTTGAGGACGTGCTGCTGGGGTGATGGTGTTGAACTTGCTTGAGTCATGTAGTGGTCTTGGATCATGCTTGTTTTCACAGTAAGTACGTGTTTTGCCGCTTGACTCTCCCACTATCGAAAGGTGTATGATGAGCGTACGTAACAATGAAGATAGATTATAGAAAGGATCTCCGATGGCACACTATCTCGTCAGGGCCAGACCGCAGCGCATGGCGGAATTGAAAGAGCGCCTGGACAGTGGTGAGATTGGAACGATGCGACCCTTCGGCGGCGAATTGCAGTCCTGTTTGCAGCAGGCCCGGATCGACGCAGCGGGCTGGGTCGTTTGGGAGGAGAACTGCTTCTGCGCGCCGCCGCTCAAGCAGGAGCGCGTTGCTGTGCTGGACACTTACTTCGACGACTTGAGCACTGAGCCGGTGCCGCAAGGCGCAGGCTGGGCGCAAATCCAGGAACTTCCGTTTTTGTGGGACGCCCGCGACTCTGGCGAAGTGTCTTGAATGACGCAGAACGTAAGCGGCCCACAGCTGGACCGCTGATCCCGTCGGCGTTAGGGCAAGAACAACTGGCGCGCCGCCGCTGCATCGAGCAGGGTTCGCCCGGCCAGTGACGCCGGCGAAGCGATCGTTGAGACCAGTTCAGCGTTGTCGCGGGCGGGTGTGCCGTCGGCGCGCAACGTGTTATTCTCGAACCCGACCCGGATGTGACCGCCGAGCGTGGCGGCGGACAGGGCGCAAGCCGCCTCGCGGACGCCAAAGGCGCAGACCGACCAAGATACTTGGGGCTGGTTCCAACTTGATAGAAATGGCAACAGGTCGACGGGGACCGATTGTTGGCCGATGGTGTAGCGTCCGAGGACGAACAAGACCGACGGTGTGTCGCCGGGAATGACTTCGCGCGCGCGCAGATCGTGAAACCGGGCTATATCCTCCACACTATAAAGAATATACTGCGGCCAGATCCGTTCGCGCAGCAGCCAGCCCAGGAATGCTGCTGCGGCGCGTTCGGCAGCAGCATCTGGCAGGAGTTCGCGTAGAGCCAGCGATACCGCTTCTGGCTTGAGCTCCTGTACCATCGCCATTTGCTGCTCGGGCGAGTAGATCCCCACCGCCTCGGTCGTCACCTGGATGATCATCCGCTCGCCAACCCGATCCCGGATCGCCGTAATCGCCGCCTGGTAAGCCGTAGTGTCGAGGGTGTGGGCGTCGTTCTGGTCACGCACATGGAGGTGGATGGCCGCAGCTCCGGCTGCAAGACAGGACGCGGCGGTCGCGGCTAGCTCGGCTGGCGTGATGGGCACACGCGGATGGTCGGCTTTGGTCTTGCGTGCGCCGTTTGGGGCGACCATTACCAGCATTGGCTCAGTCGGCGGGATCGTTGTCATAGTGCCTGCACCTCGGCGATCGCACCATCTATGGCTTGCCCAAGCTTCTCGACCAGTTCATCAAGATGAGTGTCTTCGAGAATGTATGGCGGTGCAAGCAGAATGTGGTCGCCATATGTGCCGTCAATTGTGCCGCCCATCGGGTAGCAGATCAAGCCCGCTGCCATCGCGTGAGTTTTGATCCGGGTGTGCAGTTGTACCTTCGGGTTGAAGGGCTCTTTGCTTTCGCGATCGGCAACCAACTCTAAGCCGCGGAACAAGCCGCGCCCGCGGATGTCGCCAATGTGCGGGTGGTTGTCGAAGCGCTCGTGGAGGCGCGCGGCTAGCCCCTCGCCAAGGGCGCTGATGCGCGGGAGTAAGTTGCGCGATCGGACGGCGCGTTGGACAGCCAGGGCAGCGCTGCAAGCGGTTGCGTGGCCCATGTATGTATGACCGTGCTGGAAAAAACCGCTGCCGTTGAGAACCGCCTCGTAGACATGTTTTGCCGCCAACACAGCGCCGATAGGCTGGTACCCCGCCGCCAATCCTTTTGCCATACAGAGCAGGTCGGGCACAACGCCGTCCTGCATACATGCATAGAAGCTGCCCGTGCGCCCGGAGCCGCACATCACTTCGTCCAGGATCAATAAGACCCCATAGCGGTCACAAATTTCACGGATGCGTTTGTAGTAGCCTGGTGCGGCCTGAACTGCGCCAAGCGTCGCGCCGACGATGGTTTCGGCAATGAAGGCGATCACCTGATCGGGACCGAGGCGCAAGATCTGTTCTTCCAGCTCGTTCGCAACGCGTTGGCCGTATGCCTCGATGTCTTCGTCTGGAAGCTGGTGGCGATAGGCGTAACAGGGCGCGATGTGGTCGACCTCGATCAAAAGCGGTGTAAACTGTTTCCGCCGCCAGAAATTGCCGCCAGTCGCGAGCGCGCCCAGGGTGTTACCGTAATAGCTCTGGCGGCGGGCGATCAGGTGGCTGCGTTGCGGCTCACCCTTTTCCAGAAAATATTGTCGCGCCATCTTGAGTGCGGCCTCTATGGCTTCGGAGCCTCCGGAAACAAAATAAACCTTGTCAAGTGGCTGCGGTGCGTCTGAAATCAGTATGTCGGCTAGGTCTTCCATCGGCTGGTTGGTAAAAAAGGCGGTGTGTGCAAAGGGAATCTGGTCGAGTTGGGCCTTGATCGCTGCAATGATCTCAGGGTCGTTATGGCCCATACAAGAGACTGCGGCGCCGCCAGATGCGTCAAGGTAACGCTTTCCGGTCGTGTCGATCAGGTATGGACCTTGGCCGCTGACAACGACAGGGTAATCATGCTTGGGGTTACGGTGAAAAACGTGAGTCATTGGTCGAACCTCCCTTTTTACTGCTACTGTGTATCTATGCAATTGCACAATATCCCAGATACACTGAGTTCGCGAGCTATGTTTCTCGACCTCGTTATGAGCGCTGATCAATTGCCAACGCGTATGATGAGTTTCATAATAAATCTGGAAGCGATGAGTCCTTCCTATCTTACCACCAATTAAGTTATGAATTGCGCTTCAGATGACGTCGAGGAAGGCTACGTCGACGTTGAATAATGAGAGCTGTCGATTACCTGCCAGATTGCCTTCAGATCTGCGGCGAATCCGCGTTCATTGGCGGCTTCTATGCGTTCGTGCAGGAAATGGACGTAGACGTAGAGTAGCTTGTGGGAATGTTTATTGACGGAGATAGATAGCTAGGGCGTCGGGGACTTCTTGTACCTGGTTGTTGCGCACGGGGATGCCGCGCCACACCGCTTGCGTTGAGGTGTCGTCGTCGCCGCCAAGCGCAGTGGTGCAGCCCATTTCCTGGAGTTGGCGCACAACATCGATCCCTGTAACGCCATACGAGACCATCATCACCAAATAGGTACTGCCATCCTCGTGGGCACCTATCCCAATCATGGTTTTAGGATACAAGCCGGTGTAAATATGTTTGCGCCACTCGATCTGCACAAAATCTTCGCCAAGCGGATTGAATGGCAGAAACGTTGGGGTTTCGACGATGACATCGGGGTTGGCGATTTTGCCTTGCCAGAGCACCACCGGTCCAGCACCGATTGCCTGTTCACAGTGTTGCAATATGTCGGCGTTGAAGAGCCCGATCCAGGCGTGATGATCAGGGGTCAAGCAGAGCGCCGCGCGTGCTGGGTTGACTCGGTGGATCGTGTTGTTGATGACGACGGTGCCCTCGTTCGAGGTTCGGACGGCGCCGTGAAACCCGAACGCCATCGCCCCAAGCAGTGTCATTCCCTCGCGTGCGGTGTAAGGGGCATGGACCATTTCAACGACAGTTGCCAGGTGGCGTTGGCCATCGGTCCAGATCGTATTGCCGGTCGCATCGCTGCTAGGCGTAGCGCCATCGGCGTTGATCACCTCCAGGTGGACCTGCTCGTCGAGATTGACGACGAAGTAGGCAATATTGCCGTCGGCCAGATCGCGGCGGTAGAATTGCACACGCCCATCGGCAACCGACTCTTGCAAAACGCTGCCTTGATTGTACTGTTCAAGCGACGCTCTTGCTGTTTCTGGTTTTAATACGGGTAGAAACTCATCGACGAGCCCCGTCTCGCTCTGCGAAAGCAGACTGGTCGAAAACCCGGCTCCAGTCCAGCGGGAGGTATAGAGTTGCTCTGGTTGGAAGCCAAACCGAAGGAACAAAGCTACTATGCAAAGCGCCAGAATAACCAGGATGCGAATTAACTCAATCTTCGGGTTTGGCATTATGTGGAAGAAAAATTGAGTACTAGAATATGCGATGCCACAAAGCTATCGTAAGGCCTTATCGTAATCGACTTAGGGCGTTGCAATCTAGGCCTATTGTACCATAAGCCAGGAAGCGGAAGCAGAATGGTAATCTGATGGTAATCTACACGGTATCGGAACAGCTTGTAGGAACCATGCCGGAGCTTGCAGTGCCACATAAATAGCTTCGGCATGGTTCACCCGGTCTCTTGTTGGCGGGGCCGCTGTTGCGCTACGGTTCACGCAGTGTCGTTTTCACGACGATCTCGCCGTGCAACGTGCGGTGGACTGGGCAGCGGTCGGCGATCTCCCGCAACCGGGTGCGCTGCTGTTCATCAAGCACGCCAATGAGCTCGATCTCGCGCTCGATCTGGTCTACCTTGCCGCTGCGGGTTTCACATTCGGCGCAGTCGGCGGCGTGGATCTTTTGGTGTTTCAAGCGGACAATGATCGCTTCTAGTGGCCAGCTTTTGCGGTCGGCATACATTCGCAGCGTCATTGAGGTGCAGGCCCCCAGACCGGCAAGCAGATATTCATAGGGCGACGGCCCCAGGTTTGCGCCGCCGACCGACAGCGGCTCGTCGGCGACCAGGCTGTGGCCATTGGCAAGAATTTCGGTGGTATAGCCGGAACCCCCCGTGTGCGCGACCACCCGATTATCCGCCGGGTCGTGCGATTGCGCTGCATCTTGCGGTTGTTCGATATACTTTCGCGCCCAGGCAGCAATCATCGAGCCGGCAAAGTGCGAGTCGTGCTGTGTGGAAACCATATGATCGGCTTTGTCGAGTGAGACGAAGCTTTTCGGATGACGGGCCGCCTGGAAAATCTGCGTTGCATTCTCAATCCCGACGATTTCGTCGATCGGCGAGTGGAAAATCAAGAGCGGCTTGCGGAGGTTGCGGATGGTCTGCTGCATGCGGTTCTGTTCCAGGTCGTCGAGAAACTGCTGCTTGATGGTAAAGGTTTGACCGGCCAACGTCACCGTTGCAGCGCCTTCAGCTACAATGGTCGTGGTCGCGCTGCCTAGTAATCGCGTCAGGTGGCTCGGGTCGGCAGGGGCGTTAATTGTCACCACGCCGGCACTCGAAGGGATGCGCGCTGCCGCCTGCAATACCGCCGCCCCGCCGAGCGAGTGTCCGATGAGCAGTTGAGGGGCGGCATAGTGTTGGGCGAGGAAATCGGCTGCTGCGACTAGGTCGTCCACATTCGAGGAGAAGTTTGTCTCGGCGAAGTCACCTTCACTCTCGCCCAGCCCGGTAAAGTCGAAGCGCAGCACGCCGAAGCCCTCGTTCGTCAGCGCCCGGCTGATGTTGCTTATCGCCTTGAAGTTTTTGTTGCAAGTGAAGCAGTGGGCAAATAATGCATAGGCAAGCGGTTGTTCGTCTAACGGCAGATCAAGTCGCGCTGCCAGAGTCTGGCCAGCAGTGTTGAGAAAAGTGAGTTTCTGGAGTCGCATACACCCTCATATTACTAATTGAGAAAGAGAAGCGAGGAAACAAGGCTACGATGATGAGAGGATGCCTCCCTTTGTCTCTCTGTCTCTTCGCGTCCGCACCCCGCGTACGCGGGGCCCATCGCCTCTTCGCCGCATCCCATCTTCGCGTCCGCACCTCGCGTACGCGGGGATTATCGCCTCTTCGCGTCCGCATCCCGCATACGCGGGGCCCATCGTCTCTTCATCTCTTCATCTCTTCGCCTCCTCGCGTCACCGAGCGAAACGCAGCAGCATCTTCAAATAAAACGGCAGCATCAGCTCAATTTCCCACTTGAACTCCATATTCGGCAGCACCAGCCTGTGGTAAATCAATGCATGATGAAGGGCGGCCAGCGGCTGGGATAGTTCGAAGGCCGTGATTAGTCGGTCCAATGGGGCATAGGCGGTCCAGGGCTGAAGGTAGGCGTTACGTAGGCGGGTGCGCACATTACGGATCTTGGGAAAGAAATCTTCGATCTCGACCAGAAAGAAGAGCATGCTGAAAAACGGATGCGTTATCGAACTATCCGACCAGTCGATGAATACATAATTGCCGTTACTGAATCCGATCTGGCCAGCCCAGAAGTCGCCATGTTCAAGCGAGCGCGGTAAGCGGTAGTTCGCCAGTTCGACGCACATTGCTTTGAGGCGTGGTGCGAAGGCTCGCAATTGGGCCATTTCTTTCGCGGAAAGGCCTGCGGGTTGTCCGGGCAGCATCGCCGCTTCGTCGGCAAACAGCGCATCAAGCTGAGCGGCAAGATGACTCAGGCGGCGGTCTGGACATCCCAGATCGATCAAGTGGTCAACCTGCTTGGCCCATCCGATCTGGAGTTGGGCAAAGATTTGGACTGCTTCCTCCCAGCGCTCGATCTCGGTGATTTGATCCAGGGTCGTGCCCCCAAAGTCATGCATCAGCATCCAGCGTTGCTGGGGATCGACAGTCAATACATGCGGAACGTGGGCCGGATTCCAAGCTGCCAGGGTTTGGGTCAATCTTGGTTCGTGCTCGAACATTGGCGGCACGGCCTTAAAGTAACAAGCGCCGCTGCTTGTGTTGACCCGCAGCAAGGCCGAGCGCTGCCAGGAGCGCATTTGCTCGACTGGTCCGGTGGCGTCTAGGTCGAGGTGATGGAGCTGGCTCTCGACCCATGCACTTGCCCGGTCAAACCAGCCTGGCTTGAACCAGGGCGCCCGCGTCGGAGCGCTCGCCGGTGTGTTGATCCAGGCGAACCAGTCGGCGAGGACAGCGCGGTGATTGGGCACCATCAGCGGCAGATTCTCGAGATCGTCAGGGCTGATCCATCGCCCGCCCGCCGGCAGTCGCCAATCTGGGCTGCGATTCTCCATCGCGTAGACTTTTAGCACGTCTTCGGTCTCTGGCTCGTAATCCATTGCCATGCAGCGCAACGTTGTGACTTCGATGCCAAACAAGTCATGCAGCGATTGGTTGACATGACTGACATCTTGCCAAAAACGGCGTTCGGATTGCGCGAAATGGGGTAAAGTCCAGCGGTTATCGCTGGGGAGCATCAAAATGTTTGAAGCATCGATCTGTGGAATGATGGCGTAATAGTGGTAATTGATCGCTTTCTGCGATACAGTTATAGGCTGGCTCATGCGTGCGACGACGACTCCTTATTCAAGCAATCCACCGTGACCCAGGGCGATGATGTCAGTGCGGCCAACCATTTCGCCTGCCATCAGGCGGGGTAAAAGCATATCAACGATATTCGCGCTGCGCGAACGTACGCAGCCGGGTGCGCCGAGAATGGGCAGGTGGCGCAAGGCGCCTTCGCCAGCCGCTGAGTCCAGGTAAGCCAGCAGTAATAGATTGCCGGGCTCGACTGGCGCGCCGTAGTGTTCGATCCGCCCGCCGGCCAGTCGGATACCCTGAGGTGTTACATCGTCGTGGTCCATGATCGAAGTCTCACCAGCAATAATCACCAACCCGACCGATAGAGCCTGTAGCTCACGAATCGCCGTTGCCACCGATTCTTCGTCTGGGGTGACATAACGTACTTCAGCAACTTCTGCGTCTAGGTTGCTCACCCGATCCGCGACAGACCGGTAGACCCCACGCTTGACGCGCTGTTGCGCCGCCAAGCTGCTAACCAGGATAACCCCAACATGGCGTACTTGCAAGGGACGAATGCACAAGACACTGCCGCGAATCTTGCCGATGGCTTCGGCTTGAGCCAACCGCTCTTCTGGTACGGCGAAAGGGATCACCTTAATTGTCGCTACGATCTGACCGGTGCGAACCATAGTGTGATGTCGCAGCGTTGCTACTGTCAGCCCATCGAGATCGTTGATTGCCAGAAGCGCCGCCTCGTCAATGACCAGCGGGCCGTTACAGGAGGCGCGCAGATTAACTCGCCCCGTGTGCGCCTTGGTTGGTGCGCTGCCCGTACCGGCTATTGCCGTGGCGAGCCGTTGTGCTGCTTCATCCTCGTAGACATCGTTGGGGTCGAGGATGGCAACACGTATTTCGCACAAGCCCAACTCGCGCAGTCTTGGCAGGTCGGTGCGCTTGACGATATGGCCCTTCGCAAATGCTTTGCGTCCGGCAGTGTCGGCCAAGTTGTGGCAGAGGATGTGTCCAACGGTCTCCTCAATCGGCAGCATATACAGATGCATCAAGGGGCTCCAGGCTGATTATCACTCCTATGCAAATTGTAACATGGATACGCATGGGCAAACAGGTGACTTGGGCATATTCAGCCGCTATGACCTTTGGCGGTCGCCTTGAGCGCTTCGGCGCTGACTTATGCCTGTGCGCCTCTATGGCAGGCATGCTATTCGTGTCGAATCAAAACCTTTTGAGTAGCATGTATGGGCGTATAGCTATGCTCTTGGTCGATTTGCAAATCGATAATAGATGGTTAGGTATTTGATTCGTGTTATATTGTTAGTGAGATTACATGCTGCTTTTGTCAGAAGGAAGTATAATGTTAGGAGTATCGGTGTGATGTGCTTCTTCGAAGCGCATTGGAGGGTTTCATACAAAACTGGTTTGTTGATGTGATTGCTCGTTTCCCATTATGCCAAATTCGATTGATGCGGAGCAGTGGCGCAAGTGGTTTGACCGTAGCACGCAGTGCGATCACCTGCTTGTCATGCGTTGCTGTTATCACCGGCGTTGCAGGAGCTGAACGATATCTACGGGCTGTTTCTCTGTGGGCCTTTTGACATAAAGGAGATGTGTATGAGTGCTGCATCCGACGATGCCCTCATCCTCAACTCGGCGACAGCGCGCTACCTCGCTGCGCTATTGCGCCCCCACGCCGCCGAGTTGCGCACCTGCGCCGCTGGCGACCCTGCCTCGCTTGAACTCCTTGAACAGATCTTTCAGACCCAGCGTCGTGCAGCACGTTTACGCGGCAAGTCCCGGCGCACTGTTGGCGTGCGCCGTCGCAGATAGCGCATCCATTGTGTGGAGGCTAAAGGCTGTGTATTTGGAAGAGATGCCCTGAAGCCTTCCTATTCATCCGCTGGATTATGTTGGGCGCCGGGTTTCTGTGCGGCTTCGATGATCTGCTGAAGATAACGTTGCCAGTTGGCTCGATTCGCGCGAGTGATAGCGCGGACCTTAGCGATATCGCCCGACTCGCCGGCTTCGTATGCTGCTGCCAGCGACTCTTGGAATGTGCGAGCCAGATCGGCCACCGCCCGGCGTAGCTCGGCATTGATCTCGCGTTGGTGCTCCAATTCGCTCTGCAACCAGGTATTTAGTCGAATCTGCTCTGCGAGCTGTTCCTCAACAGACACTTCGGATTTCATTACCTCTCCACTCTCATCGTAATATCAAACCAAAAAGATCGGCGTGGAGGCACGGGCGCCATCATCACGCTCGGATCTCGCGTACATTTTCAATAATGATCACCAGCCCCGCCAATAGCACCAACGTCAAGACAACTTGGGGGAAGAATTCGACAACCAGTACCAGTGTGGTGATCAGCGCCAACCCAACGACAAATGTGCGAATGAAGTTCTGGATCTGGTGGCGGAACAATGCCTCTAGAAAGGTGTAGACGCCAAGCAGGATCAATACGCCTGGCCCCCAGAAGCCGGTAGACTGGGCAATGACCACATAGCCGATCAGTAAAAATCCAATACTGATTGCGCTCCAGGTTTCAGCCCCACGGCCCAGCTTGATATCATCGACACTTGCGGGAAGCTGCGGCAAGTGCAGATGGGCGTGCGGGTCGCCCGATTGGCCTGAGATGAGCTGCTGTGCATAGATAGTGCATCGTTCCAAAACTTCTGCATTTGTTGCTCTTTGTGATTTCAACCGATCTAACTCGCTGGTTGCAGTTTGGATCTGGCGTTGTACTTCGGCGATCTGCGTGCGCATATAAGATAGCCCCTGAATAGCTTGCGCTTCCATCTCTAATCCGGTCAAGTGCTGGGCCTGCTCTTCGATCTGGCGAGTGATATCAGCTTGTTTATCGAGTAAAGCGCGCTGCTGGCGCTCGAGTGCGGCCAACGCAGTATTGGGCGGCGGCACCTTGTCGAGACCGCTCCAACCGATCGGGTCATACCACATCTTATGCACAGTGCCGTCGCGGTGGTATTTGGGGCGAGCCGGCGCATCTTCACCCGCAATGAGATCACCGGTGTACAAGCCCCAAAGACCGCGGTAGCCATCCACCCAGGCCGGCGCTGGTAAATCTTCTGTTCGCTGGAGCAGGCGTAGTTCCCAGTTCCGCTTCTGATTGGGGCCGATGCGTAATCCATCGCCGCGGGCATAATCAACGAAGGGAATACGGATAAACCCGGTTTCAGGCAGGGCGGTTGGGGCGTCGCCCTGGCGCAGGGTCGTCTGCCAGAAATAGCGCACCCGCCGCCAGGCGCGCATAATCGACTGGACGTAAGGCACTGTGGCTGTCGGCAAATATTCGCCCCGGAAATAGTAATTCGCGTGTGAGCCGGCGGCTACATAGACGAGAGGATGGTTACCCTCACGCTCAAGGTCAGGGTCGTCCCAACGCCGCCGGAGATCATCGCCCTCGAATTCGTGCGACGAATACGCCAGCCAGCAGGGAATCACGGCGCCTGGCTCGTTTTCATCTTCAGTGACATAAACCGTGATCATTTCCCAGTCCGCTTCGTGGTCGTTAACGCCGTTGAACGATGAGCGCCAATCGTTAAAGGCATAGAAGAACCAATACTGTAGGGCAATATAGCCATGTTCGCGGATAACTCGCCCATAGTAACAGTAGTGTTCATGCTGTTTCTGGAGTTTCTGGTAGCACATTGCTGCGCCTGCTGCCAGACCGCCGGGAACTCTGCCGCGCATGAGCAGCGAGATTGAAAACAAGAGATCGCCGAGGCGGGCAAGCAATCCGACCCGAGCTAGTCGGCCCTGGCCAGCATGAAAATGGCGTAAGCTTGAGTTCTGTCGAAATTCGCGCACCTGGACTGGAGGCAGTGGCTCGGCAAAATTGAGATAGTAGACGGCGCTGGCTGTGTCGTAATGCAGCTGGATCAGATGGTCGACGGTAAGTTGGCCACGCGGCACGAGGGTTTGGGGAAGCTCATTGGGGCGCTGAATGCAGAGCCGCGCTTCGGCGATGTAGCGTTCGACATCCATCGGAAAAAACTGCTCGCCCTGATTGAAGCAAAGGATTGGCTCAAAGCGTCGTAGGAGTTCGATATCATTAGTGCTAAGAACGGTCATATCTGCCTGTCCCGTCAATTGCGGCGGGCCAGAGTGGCCTGAGCTTCAGCGGTAGCGGCGCGATCCGACTCAACCGTGCGGAGACTCATTGGCTCCTTCTGATGTTGCGCTACGCTGAACGCGCGTTGGATATCGCGTTGATTGAGATAAAAGACAATGATCACGCTAAACAGCATCTCAAGATAGGATGGTTGTCCCTGAAAGTAATTGAACAGGCCTATCGTCATCGCGATGCCCTGGATGATCATCGCCATTAGCCAGGCCCAAGACCGCATGCGTAGCATTCCTATACCGCTTACCATAGCGAATATGCCGAGGGTGATGTAGGCGGAACTGAGCAACATAACGCCGGTCGTTACCTGTACATCCTCTGCCTCGCC
>JAKSDJ010000549.1 GCA_022360155.1 Chloroflexales bacterium
ACATCGAGCCAGTTCCAACTCTGCTACGCTGCAATCGAGGCATGCGCCTCGCTGATAGCCTGTTCGGTCAGATCGAGCCAGTGCGCCGCGATGTGCCGGCTGCGCTCGTGCATCCAGGTCGAGAGCCAGCGCCCCTGATTGAGCACATCCTGATGATAGTCCGGCGAGCCTTCCGGCGTCGAAATCACGCGCCCCAACTCACCCTGCAACCAGATGATCTCAACCAAGAGCGGGAGCGCCTCGATCTCTGCCCGGCTCAGCGGCTCGACTTCGACATAACCTCTGATGAGCCGCGCAGCCTGCTCCTCATCCAGCGGACCCGGGTATACACCCCACTGCAATTTGTCAGTACAGTTACTCGCCGTTGCAAAGCCAATCAACCCATCAGCAACATCCACAATTCGTGCATCCCATGTCGCCTGGTCATAATCGAGTAGCGCCGCTACCTCGTCGCCGTCGAAGAGCAGATTGTCGCAGTGAATATCACCATGAATGACCAAGTGCGGCAACGCGGCATAATCTCGCACACACAACTGCTGGCGCAACCGAGCAGCACGCAGATCATACCAGGATAACCAGTCGTACAGTTCACCCATGAAGTCTCGTTCGAGCAAGCGTTCGGTCAGCCCTAGAATAGTCTGTGGGCTATATCGCGGCGGCAGCTTCTCGGGTGGCGGGAAGTTTTTAACGACCTGATGGTACCGCGCCAGAGTCGCACCGACATTCGCTGCTTGCAATGGGCGACTGGGGGTGAAATCACCGCCTTCAACGAATGTTCTCACCTCATAGAAACGTCCGTCGAGCGTAACGAGTGTATCGCTGTTGCGAACTGGAATCAACTCAGCAGTGGGAAAATCGTGATCAGTCAGCCAATTGATCAGCCGATGGCGATAACGCTGCGCCGCTTCACCGAGGCGACGATGGCCACGACGTAGGACGAAACGCCCCTGCTCAGTTTGGACAAAAGCCGTTTCGTTCACAAATCCCCGGCTCGCAGGAGTAACTTTATACACTTTACCAAGATCATAGAGACTCAAGACACGGGTAGTGTCAGCAGCTGTTAGCATGATTGTTCATCCAGGCGGAGCCAAAAGAAATTCCTGCCGAGATCACAATAAACTCAGCGCAAGGATCTCATTCGGCCCACATATCTGGACGTCGCCACCTTGTCGCGCACTGCTTATGCAATCATCCTTCGCGGTCGATATATTGTTAGGTATAGATTCGTATACCCTAGCAGCCCAACAAAGACAATAACGTGTGTCGAAAGAGATCCCTTTTCCGCTTCGAGGATCTTCTTATTTTATCCATACGCTATCCTTACTCAGGAAATGCCGATGTTATTTCAGAACAGATACGAGCAGTCGATCAAGATGGATGTGCGTCGTTGCGCGATGAGTCAAGATTTAACAACTCGCTGTAGTCATACGTTTTCGATATGTGTGGCAACGTCGTTTTATACTATACACAAGCCCAGTGTCCCTCCTGAAGTTACAAAGGAGTTACATCAAGGAGAGCGCCAATGTATCGCCATATTCTTGTTCCACTCGATGGATCGCCCCTTGCCGAGCAGGTATTGTTGCATGTCCGCCGTTTGGCTAGCCCAGAGAGCGGCACGTGGATCACCTTGCTCCGCGCCATACCAATCACGTATCCGGCCACAATGGATTACAACGGCATGCTGTCGCCGCTTGTGGACTCACTGCCTCATCTCGAAGCGGAAGCGCGCAGCTATCTCGAAGGGATCGCCACGAGTCTGCAAAGCGAAGGTCTCGACGTTCGCATCGAGATAAGTATGATGTCTGCTGCTGAAGCCATTCTTGACTTTGCCGAGAGCCAAAACGTTGATCTGATCACCATCGCCACCCACGGGCGCAGCGGGATCAGCCGGTGGGTTTTCGGCAGCGTCACCCAGAAGGTGCTGCAGGCAACCGCCGTTCCGGTGCTTGTAATCCGCCCGCAACTATAATCGAATAGCCGCTTTCCGGGAGAAGGGGTTACGCAAAGCGGCAACGTTCGCAGTTGCTCTTTCTGCAGTGCGGGGCGCTACCAGCGCTCCGCGCCAACTGTCGCCCTGCTCATCTGTAATGGCATGCTGATGGCGCAGTTCAAGGACGGACAGAACATGTGGACGAAAGAACCGCTTGAGGCGTTGGGATGCGCGGTATGCCCTCACCTCCTCGCCCGCCCCCCTTGATCCCCTCGCACGCGGGGGGTGAGGGAGAGAAGGAACAAGCCTCATCAGGAAGCGGCATATCTCGTTCCGAACCTAGGTGCTGTCTGCCCCTAAAGATGGCGCAGATGGACTCTGATCCACGCCGATAGAACGCGCGAACGCGCCAACGTTCAAACCCCCGTCCTGAGCGTAGCCGAAGGATGTCAACGTAAGAGCGTTTTGATCGCAAGTCTATGGCCCAGCAACGCCAGTGGGGCGACAAGTAGCGGCGGATCGGTGATATGGCGGGGGCGTAGTTCTAGATCCACCATTGATTGGGCCATTCCGCCACGGATAAGCACCGGCGTCGGGCTTATGCCGAAACGCGCATCAGGTGGCGGCACAACGAATGTGCGCGGGTCAAAGGACCAAGGCAACGCTGCACTCAACAGGTAGTACTGCCCATCTGGAACTGGGGCAATGTGGAAAGCGCCGGGTGCATAGAGATTGGTGCAGGCGACAGGAAAACTCTGCGGAATTGGCCGCGGATACAGGCCAGCGAAGATCAGTCCTTTGAATGGCGCGGCAATGCGAATGTGCCCGCTCAGACCCGGGACATTCTCACTAGGTAACGGTGCAGCATCGCTATACTGGCTCGCCATCTCCGGCTCAATCGGAGCGCATGTGTTGGCCAAGCGGCGGAGGGCGGCGGGAGAAACCCCAACCGTGTGGGTAAAGCGCGTCGTGAATGACCCCAGGCTGGTGTAACCGACCTCGGTGCAGATAGCGGCGACATCAAGCGATGTTGTCATCAACAGTCGCTTAGCGGCATCCAGACGCAACGCCGCAAGATACTCGCCGGGAGGAATACCCATGATTTGGCGAAACACGCGGTTGAAGTGATACGGACTGAACGACCCAACATCAGCGAAATCATCGAGCGTCAACCGATCGGCGAAGCGATCATGCATAACATGAATAACTCGCCTAACAGCTTCCCAATGTGTAGCAGCGGTGCCAGACGCATGGACGGCAGGGTCAGGATACTCATATTCGTATAGCACACGCAACCCCCAACTTCAAATCCCCAAGCAGAGTATATCGAACGCAAGTTCTATTGTCAAGACGACTTCGAGGGCCTATACTGGGAGACATCCCCTCTTCGCTGGATTACGCGGTAATACCAGCTCTCTATCTATTACTCACATGAAAGAAAGGGACGCTCCTATGCGGAGAATCGTGTTATTGCTCGTCATGACACTGACCTTGGGCGCTAGCCTGGGGACAAGACCAGTTACGGCACAAAGCACCAATGTCAACGGAACCTGCGTTGAAGGAATCCAGCCTAGCGGCGCACTCTGGCTTATCTGCATGCCGCAGAATTGGAATGGCGACTTGGTGATCTGGGCGCATGGCTATGTAGCTTTCAACCAACCTCTCGACTTCCAAAACCTAGAACTACCCGATGGCACATATCTCCCCGACCTGATCCAAGACTTAGGCTTCGCCTTTGCCACAACGAGCTACCGCACAAACGGCCTGGCTGTCCTGGAGGGTGTGGATGATATCCGCGAACTGCGAGAGATTTTTGTAACGCAACACGGCACACCAAAAGACACCTACCTCACCGGCGCCTCCGAGGGTGGCTTGGTCACCACACTCCTCATCGAACAATCGCCCGAGTTGTTTAGTGGCGGGCTAGCGACATGCGGCCCGATTGGCGATTTCCGCGCGCAAATCAACTATTGGGGCGATTTCTTTGTTCTGTTCAACTATTTCTTCCCTGGCGTCTTCCCCGGCAGCCCGGTTTCTATTCCTCAAGAAGTGATCGATAACTGGGAGAGCGTTTATCTCCCGGCGGCAAGCGCCGCCCTGGCTGCCGACCCGGACGCTGTCCGTCAGCTTATCGCCACCTCGAAAGCGCCAATTGACCCCAATAACCCTGAAACAATCAAGGGAACCATTCTCAGCATCCTCTGGTACAACGTCTTTGCCACGAACGACAGTGTCGCAAAGCTCGGTGGCAATCCATATAGCAACGAAAGGCGCTGGTACTTCGGTTCAGACAATGATGTGAAACTCAATCGTGAAGTGCAGCGCTTCAGCGCCGACCCGGTTGCGCTTGCTACAATCCGTGCGTATCAGACCTCTGGGAGCCCGACCATACCGTTGGTTACGCTCCATACCGTTGCTGATGAGATTGTTCTCTTCACACAAGGGCTGCGCTATGCGGCCAAACTCTCGCCTCAGGCGCGCCAAAACGTGATACAGATCCCGATCGTGCGCTACGGCCACTGCCAATTTACCACCGAGGAGATCCAGATTGCGTTCGGTCTCCTAATCTGGAAAGTGACGGGGACGATCCCGACCGATCTCATATCGCCCTTCGATGTTGAACGACTACGCAACGCGGACATGCGGATCAATTAACGGACTTACACAGTCGCTTCTAGGTGTGTTGCGTAATCGTTTAGGATGGGCATGAAGCCTGCAATAGCGCGGTACATGCCCATCTTTATTCTATCGCTCCGATCTACGCTTGACAGATACAACGAGGAGATGAATAGTTTTTCATTGCTTCATCGCCTCATCCAAACGGTGAGGCTGGATTGAAACTAGTAGTATAATAATCACAATATTGCAACCTGCCGCGCTATGATGAGATGTTCGTGCGCCAGGGCAATGGCTATTTAGTCATGGAGCTGGTTCCCGACCAGAGCCTGTAAGACATCCTCGAACAACATCCTGGTCCGCTGCCCGAGTCACAAGTTCTTGGCTATGCGCTGCAACTCTGCGGCGTCTTGATCTATCTCCGCAGCCGGCAGCCGCCCATTCTTCACCGCGATATCAAGCCGACCAACATCCGCCTCACCCCGAAGGACGGATCAAGCTTGTCGATTTTGGGCTGCTCAAACAGGGCCTACAACAGACCCATATGACGATTCGGGGTGTCGGTACGCCGGCTTACGCTTCGATCGAGCAGTACGGACGCGACTGTCTATCGACTGACCCACAGAGCGACATCTATAGTCTGGGGGCGACCCTCTATCACATGCTGACTGGCCAGGAGCCGCCGCCTGCACCCGACCGCCTGGGCGCCAATGATCCGCTTGTTCATCCACAGCAGTGCAATCCCAGCCTGTCACAATCTGCCGCTGACGCCTTGCTTATTGCGCTCAGACCGTTCCCTCAGGAGCGCCATCCTGACGCGATCACCTTCAAGCACGCATGCAGGGCCACTCCAACGTTAGACCAGCGCATAGACGCTCTATCGCGCCATCAATGCAGCTGACATCATCATCAAAACCCAGGCTGTTGTATGTCATGCGAGGGCGAAACAACGCTATGTACAGCGTGACGTGGAGTCCTTTTGGCAGCCTGGTTTCAAGCTGCGGCGGACAAACGTTCTGGCTGTGGAGTGCAACCGATGGGCGCCTGTTCAAGGTGGTAGATGGGCATACCGGCAGTATTGAGAGTATCGACTGGAGTCCGCGTAGCAACACGGTCGCCAGCGCCAGCGGAGGCGGCGCTATTTGGCTCTGGCGGATACAGGGCACGCTCAAACCCTTGCGTATGCTCAGCGGGCACAGCGGTGCGGTAACAAGCATCGCTTTCAGTCCAATGATAAAACCCTCGCTAGCACCGGTGCGGATGCAAGCGTGCGGCTCTGGTCTATCGCCGATCAGGGGCAGGGGCAAGGCCAGGCGCTGCTCCCAGGGCAGGGTACGCCCATTACGAGCGTCGCCTGGAATCCCAAGGGGAACCTGCTTACAACTGGCGCCGATGGCGATTGGACGGTGCGACTATTATGAAGATACATCTCCACAACTATTAGGCGAACTTGCAACTGGCGCCGATGGCGATTGGACGGTGCGACTCTGGCAAAACTAACTTGACTTATCTATCAGGCGAGGCGCCGTCGCCATAAGGCATAGAGCGGTGCAAGATAGACTTGGTCATAGGCTGGCAAGTAGCGTGCTGTTGTACCGCCAAAACCCTTCTTGAAGCGATAGACGCCGATCAGCGGGTCGGCCTGCGCTTCGGTTTCCAGGGCTGTACGCGCCGCCTCATCCGGTGCAACAGCGGCGCGTCCCAGCGCGTCGGGAATTCCCCACAGATCATATGTCTCACAGTCTTGCTCGCGCGCCCACTGGATGGCATGCCATTGCAAAAGATGATTCGCGCCCGCTTTTAGCCCGACGTCACTTGCTCCGCTATAGAGGTACAACCCAGCGTGGCTATCGGCAAAGACCAAGTGAGCAGCGACCACCTGACCGTCCTGTTCGGCCAACAACAGTTTACTGCGCGGCTGGAACAGTTGCCAGGCGGCGCGGTAATACGCTTCCGTGTGAATCCCAAAATTGGCTCGCGCACTGGTCGCCTGCATAATAGCGTAGAACGCAGCGATGTCGGCATCACTTCCGGTGCGGATCACAACTCCTAGGCGTTCAGCCTTGCGAATATCGGCACGGTGCCCTTTACTAAAGCTAGCGAAGAGCCGTTCCGGCGGCGGCGCAAGGTCGAGGTGCAATGTGCTGCGCGGTTGGATCGGGTCGCTAAGCTGGAAGCCGTGCATCAAGAGCCAGGTGTGATATTGATCAGCTTGGGCATCACCTGCGAGCATGTTTGGCTCCAGTCGCAAGAATATAGCCCGACGGCGGCGTGCAATTCGCGCCAGAGCCTCCAGCAGCAGGTCATCGACAGCAGGATCGCCGCAGAAGAGCGGACCGCGCGATATATAGGCTACGCTCACGCCATAGCGTTCGCGAAATAATACCTGTGCGCCGGCCAGGATTGTGTGATTGGCGTCGTCTAAGCGCTTTGAGGTGCTATTACGGGCAGCTTCCGGAGCCAAGCCCAAGATCGCGACCCGCTGACTCCGCCAGCCAAAGCGAGACTTGAGAACGCCCCAGGCAGAGTATTGGAGGAGATGGCCCTGGGAATGCTGGAGAACAAAGGCGTCCCACGCGGTGGAGGAAGGCTCACTGACAACAGTCAGGATCTGGTCTACGCTTGACGTAGCCACAAGCGCTCCCCATAGATGCCGATATCGGGCTGCAGCTCTTCGGCATAACTCGTAACGGCTTCCGTCATTGCCAGCGTGTTGCCGAATAATGTGGCAATCTGGCTGCGGTAGGCTTCAATCGCACTGATCTTGCGCGCCAAGGTCGTATCAATGTTCAGCACACTGGGAACAAACGCATGACTACCGCCAAGGTTCATCATACGCTGTTCCAATGCCCCAGATCGGCACACATATGGAAAGTCTTCGTAGAATGCAAACGATCCGTGGCGATGAATGAGGGTACGAGCAGCAGTATAGACGATCTGGTGGTCGACATGTTCCCCCACGCCGAGCGGAGCATAGATGACGGCGTCGGGCCAACGTTGGGCGACTTCGAGCAGCATCGCAGCTAGCTCGTCAACAAGCGCATCATCTGTGGCGATCATGCCGAAAAGGGCTTGGTCATTCCGATAGACATCAGGGCGTCGATATATCGCATCGAGGAACCCCATCCAGTGACCGTCTGAGCCTAAGCATTCCAGAGCTTCGATATCTTCTTGGCGGCGCGCATCGACAGCTTGTGCCGAATCCAGATCCCAGAGGGCATGCATTTGTTGGACGTATGGGCTAAACGTTGTCCCGGCGGGCGGGGTGGCGGTACATACAGTGAGGACAAGCACATGTTGGTTGTTGGCGACATGACGCGCGATTGCACCGCCACACGAAAGCGCTGCATCGTCAAAGTGCGGAGAGATGTAGATGTGCTCGTAATGAGCGCTAATATTGTTTAGACTCGCAAAGTGTTGAGGCATAACCTTGCCTGCTTGTTACGTAATTACACCGCTGAAGATCACTCACATAAACGAATATCGTACGCTATTTTGCGTATGTTTTTACTATTTGTTTACAATTTAACAAGCATAGATCGTCGAATGTTCGGAACGAAGTTGTCGACATAAGGATGCAAGGATGCCAAGATGAGAAGATATAAGGTTATGGTGTCAACACCGTATGATCGGAAGCGATTGCCAAACAGCCGCGCGAACCGCATAGAACTGGCTTAACCCATTCCATCGTCGCCCGCCAGCTATGAACCGAGCGCTTTTGCTGCCAGGCCTAAAAATCGTCGAATGTCAATTCATCCAGCGCTTCGAGAGCGGCCTGCCGGCGTGCATCGTCACGGCTGCGCGCCAAGCGTTGCAACACTCGTTGGGCGTGGGGGCCGCCGACCTGACCAAGCGCCCAGATCGCCGCCTGTGAAACTTCGACATCTTCGTCATCGACCAGCGGCAAGAGCGGACTGACAAGCTGCTGCCCTTCCTCGCCCAACTCACCGACAGCGCGCGCTGCTTCATAGCGGAGCGCGGGTGAAATACTGTGAAGCTCGCGAACGATGTAAGGGAACCAGACCGAACGCATCGAGCGTCCCATCGCCGCGATGGCGCTTTCGCGCATGAGCTGCTCGGGATGCGCATAGGCGCGCCCTATTTCCACCTGCGATTCCTGCGAATTGCAAAAATAACCTAAGCCCTCGACAGCTCGGCGACGCACCTCGAGGGGTTGCTCGGGATCGCCTGCCAACTCAAGCAGTACAGTGCAAACTTTCTGCGCGTCATCTTCAGGAAGCTCGCCGACTTCAGCGCGATAAGCAAATCGGCTCAAGCCAAGGGTTGCTGCGGCGCGCACCTCGCCCGTAGGATCGTGCAATAGGTCGAACAGACGGTGCAGCGTCCAGCTACGCTCGTCTTCCCATAACCCATTGATAGCGGCAGCACGCACAGCAGAATCTCGATCGTCCAACAAAGTCAGCAACAACTGGCGAAAATCAAGATCGATATTATCTTCTGCCAACTGATTGAGCGCTTGTACGATTTCCAGCCGCCGCTCACCCGGTATCTGCTGCCATTGATCCCACAACGTCGCAATCTGGCCATCGTCAAGGTTGGAGAGGGTTTTGAGCCCCCGCATCGTCAGCGGCTTGCTGATGTCGCCTAATGCTTCAAGTTCTACGTTAAAATCGACTTCTGTTTTGGACATTGCGTATCACGTGCTCGGTTCAACGTAAAGGTAAGTTCATACGGCTTAGGTACAACAAGAGTTCGCTCAACAAAGTCCGGCATGAGAAATCGCCAGCAGCATGAACAGGGCGAATGATCGCGCCATGCTGCTGACACATTATAGTCATGCCCAAAATGCTGTATCACTCGTTCTCATCATAATCATCCGCCAGTAATATACCTTCGTCCTCCTCCTCGTCCTCATCGACGAGTTCAGGCACAGGTTTATAGTAGTAGGTTTCAGGCGTAGACGGATCGGGCGAGTATTCATCGTTGCTTTCAAGCAGCGACTGTACGAACGAGCGCGAGGCTGGGCGAAGCACATTGTAGGCGATTACCAAATCATCAAGGCTGATCCAGTAATGCGGCTCATCACGGCGGCCCATATGTTCGCCAAACGTCTCGAAAACATGAGCCAACACAACATCCGCCTTGCGCCGATCGCTCATGGTCAACGATTTGAGATTCTTCAGCTTCCCAAATTTCTGCTGGTTGATCACCTTGTTGTCATCTACCACGCAGTAGTAACTCTTGTTGGAAAAGGAAAGCTTGTTCTTCTTCTCATCAAGCGTCAACAGGCGATCCTCGGCAACGGCCGCCTCGTCATAAGTGATGGTGAAGACATTCGGCTCTTCGGTGCGTCCAATGGTGATGTACGCGCCAGGAACAAGGTGTTCATGGAAGAACTCCTCGAGGCCCTGAAGCCAGCCACCCCGATTGCCCGTGGGGAAGCGCATCTCAACCAGATAGACCGTGTAATGCTGTGGCGACTCGATACGCAATACAGCGCTGCGCTGCTCGGCAAGCAGCGGGCTGGGCAACAATGCAGACAGGCTAGCATCGAACGGCAACATGCCGTATTCCCACTCGAAGAAAGTTAAAACACGAGTGACCAGACCATTCTGAGTGATTTCCTCTGCATTCTGTTGTTCCAAGCTATCATCGAATCCTTCGTTCAGATACGATGTTATTTGGCCCATCTCACTGGCCTTCACCCGCTTGGAGCCAATCGTCGGAAGGCCGCGTGTTGACCACAGACGCGCCCCTTCGATGCCGACAAAATCGAAGTCTTTCTCGCGGCTCAAACGATAGTTGAGCGAGAAGCGGAAGCCTTCGTAGTCCGTCTGGCGTGGGTTGTGATAGTAGAGATCAGCAATAATCGATGTATCGAGCAGTGGCTCGCCGACTTCGATAATATAGTCGCGGATACGCCGCATATCGTTCTTGCCGAGGCTCACCAGGTTCGCCTCGGGGTAGAGATAGCGCCCAAAGCTGACCACACGCCGGAGCGGATCTTGCTCCAGGCTTGCCAGCAGGAGCGATTCCAGGGCTGCACCGTGCGTCTCAACCAGGTCAGCCGCTGGTTGGCTCAGATCAATAGATGTACCATCAGATAGCGTAAACACCGTTGCTGGGGTAAAAACAGGTGGCGGCGTTGGTTTGATCTCAGGCGGAACCTCAACCGGCTGAACGCTTGATGGCGTAGCCATCACCTCGTCGGGGACAACATCGGGAACGACTGGCTGCGCTGGAGGCGCTTTCACAGACGCTGCCGTTTCCACAGGCGGAGGAGTAACAGCCTTTTCAATTGGCACAGACGGCACAGGCGACTTGCCATCCCCATCAAGCGGAACAGCCGGTTGCGCCACTTTCAGTGCATCTTCATCAACATCCGAATCAGGCGGGAGCAAGCCGGCTTGACGCTGCCAATAGTCTGAGATAAAAACCGGTTCTACTGTCGTCAGCGCCGGACGAGATGTAGAGACAACCACGCTAATGTCATCAACTGGCAGTGGTTGCTCAGGTTCATA
The DNA here is from genome assembly GCA_022360155.1 of Chloroflexales bacterium. GTDB lineage: Bacteria > Chloroflexota > Chloroflexia > Chloroflexales > Chloroflexaceae > JAKSDJ01. Next base: position 11,029 of record JAKSDJ010000549.1, read on the forward strand.
CAGGCGAACTTTGAAGGTATGCCGGGTGTCTTCTTCGCGCGAGACGTAGGAGCCAATCCGCGCCGTAACATAGACGACCTCGCCCTCTTGCTCCTCGCGGATAAATATCTCATGGTTTTGACGTAACGCCGCATCAATTTCAGTCGATACCGCTGCCACATCACGCTGTTGTTGCACAGCAAGAAAATCAGCCAAGTTCGACAATGTTTGCCGAATTGGAGCATCCTCGGCAAACATGGCCCCTTGCGTCGTCATCAATCGAAAGACTTCGGCAGCTAGAAGCTGCTGATCAGTAGTCCCTTTGAACGAGGGTGTGCTCATTCATTCTCCTCCAACACAAGTTCGCGCAAGATTTGAAGGTATTGCTCCATGACAATCCCAATATCTTGCGGCTCACCACTTGCGCGCAACCATTGAACCAATTTGTCGAGCGCGGTTTCACCATAAATAATTAGTTTGGCGTCCATAGTTCTCCAGGATTTAGAAACAACATAAGGCAGAGAGGCTAAAGCCACCCTGCCACATTCAGTAGCTGCTTATTTTATTTTGGATTGCAGTATCAAATATTGCCCAATGGACAAATGGCGAGATAACAACCAAATGTCGGAACCAAATTATAACATTCCAGCACAGCTTTTGCAAATACTACGCCCGTTTGATAAGCAACACTTCCTCTCCCGGAACATCGATGATCTTTATTGCCACAGTCGTATTCGCTGGCGGCTACGAGCGGTGGAAATCGGCTGCTCACTTTGATCTTTCACCGCTGCTCCTCGATTTACTGCGCCAGATCGACCAGATGGCCCGCCGGCAGCTTGCCCTGATCCGCATAGAGGCTTTTGAGCGCATCGTGAACAAGCCACAGGTTTAGACGATAGATGGAAGCTAGGTATACCATAGCCGTATAGAGATCAATCATTTTTGCCACGACCGCGATCTGCTGCTCACAACCTAGGTCGTGTAGGATCGTTGCTGCACCGGCAGCATCAAAAGTCAACGCTGAACGCATGATCACACCGGACGCAACTGGTCCTGGTCGCATCAGCGTCAGTTCCCGCAGCGGCTGTCGATAGCGTTGAAGGATAGGGCAGCTAACAGCGCCGCCGGGAGATCGCCGTTCTGCGCTTTCCCGACGTACTTCAGATGTGCGGACATGTCGCACAGTGCGCTTGGCGTTATCCAACTCGGCCGGGTTAGCGCCATAGGTTTCCTGAAGTTGGTGTTCCAGGATGGCGCAATTCTCTGCCGAGAGATAGATGCGCGCCTTCGTCGTATTACCAGGAACTTGGCGCAAACAACGGGTTGCGGCTTGCAACACAAAGTTGTTCGACTGTTTGAGCTTCCGCGCCAAAGCGCAGGCGAAGAGGTTCGGGCAGTTCCAGCCCTCAGTGCCTTTGTTGACAAGCAGCACGATACGGTGGGGGCTGGATGAATTTGGTCAGCCGGTTGAACGCATCGATCTCCTCACGCGTTGACGTGCTAGTGTTTTGCAAAATCATCGCGGGAGACTGACCAACGGAGAACAGGGCCGCGTCAATGTTTGGGCGCAACTCTTCTATGTCGGCGGTGCGTGGGAAATAGATGGCCAGCTGGGCTGGCGCACCGTTGGGCAGCGTCACAGTGGCGTATTCGCGGAAGAAATCGCGTAATACCTCGACGACAAAGTGTTGGGTGTTGGCATCATCGAAGTGATAGGCGAGAATATTTTCTGCAACTTCTTTGAGAATCCCATCAGCGATGCCTTCGACCAGCCCATATCAGATAACCACATCGCGCAGCGGTTGGCGAGCGACGTAAGGTGTGCCGGTGGTGTTAACGACGCAAATGAGATTGGGACTATGCTCATGCAAATAGTCAACGGTCTGGCGTACCCGCTTGAGCTTGCGACCTGTTGTTCGGCCATAGGTATGATGCGCCTCATCGGAAAAGATCGCCAAATGCGGCAAGCTGGCAATCGTCTGCAAGCGCAGATGAGCAACTTCGGCGCGCGCCGCGCCCAGACACTGTCGCGCCGCCAACGCGCCAATACTGCGCTGACTGATGGTTTCGGCCCGAATCTAGATTTTCTCGGTATTTGTCACCACGACATTAAATGGTGAGCCGCGAATGGCGGGCAAATCGTGTTCGCTGTCACGAGTAACGGTCAGCTTCAGCGCAGCGGCGAACGAGCGATAGAGGCGGAGCGGCAACAGAAGATGATACGGCGTTGTGCTCAATTCACGTAGCGACTCGACAATGGTTTTGCCAGGCGCAAAGACCAATGCATTTTCGATAAACAGTCCATCGGGATATTCTAGTACAGCGTTCCTCGAAATGTCATTTTGACGCTAGGGTAGGGGCCAGGCAGATCACCCGGACGAAGCCAGAGCCGACGCCAGATGCGCCCGTGGCCGAGTTGCCTCCGCCAGCGCCGCCCGCACAGATGGCGCGCGTCGTCCAGATCTGGCGAAGCTGGCCCAAGAGCGGCGTGCGCTGCGAGAGGTGCGCAAGCGGCTGTTCCACCGGCAGCAGTCCCTCTGGGCGCCCAGCTCAAGTTCGGCCCGTTTGAGATGGCGATGTTTGAGCCCCAGCCGCGCAGCACGAGCACAGGCCGAACGCTGCATGGCTTCGCGGTCAGTCCAGGCCAAATTATCGCCGCGGCCAGCGTCATCCGCTCACGGAAGACTTCGAGAAGATGGCGCCGGACACGTCCTCGTCTGTCCAACCACCACGCCGGCCTGGACACCTCTGTTTTCCCAGGCGAAAGGACTTGTCGCCGACATCGGCGGCGCGCTGGTCCACGGTTCGATCGTCGCCCGCGAGTACGACATCCCGGTGATGATGGGCACGGGGGTGGCCACCCAGCGGATCCAGCGCGGCCAGCGCCTCCGAGCCGGCAGCGATGCCGACGCCGTCCATTGCTGGACGAAGTCGGCGCAGAGCTGGAAGAAGCAACGGAGACGCAGCCGCCGAAGCCACGACCTCGCTCTGGTGTATGGAAGAAGACTATTCTTATTCTGACCGCCGTGGCAGTTGGGCTGGCCGTGTGGCGGAAAAAGCGATATATGCCATAGAAGGGTCAGGGCGCCCCAGCGGTGAGCCTGCGGGGCGACGCAGCGTAGCCGCCGGACAAGCGGCCACGCGCTGCCCACCGCCCTTCCTCAGCCTGCATCGATCCAACCCTCACAGCGGAGGCATGCGTCTCATCCACACGACTGCCGGTCACGCCCCCTGCGGCGGGGGCACTGGGAATCGTCAGGGCGCCCCCGCGGGGCGGCTGTGGGGCAGCGCCCCGCAGGTTTGTGAGATACCAGGCATCGGGGAGACGCGACCCTATGCGACAAGCGTGGATGTAAGAACCCTGCGCTCCTCTTCATTACGCGTTGATTGTCGCTGCCACGCCTGTGGCGGTTCGGCTACAGCGCGGCAACCGGTTCATATGCTGGCGACAGCGTGCGATCAACCGCCCCTACGATGCGCTCCAGATCGACCATTAGGCGCTCGAACATCGTTGGCGTCAGCGACTGCGCCCCGTCGGAGAGCGCATCGTCCGGGTTATCGTGAACCTCAACGATGATCCCGTCCGCACCCGCTGCAATTGCGCTCTTAGCAATCGAGGGAACATGCTGCGTTTGGCCTACACCATGGCTGGGATCAGCAATCACCGGCAGGTGCGTCAACTCTTTCAGCACCGGAATGGCGTTGATATCGAATGTATAGCGCGTGGCGGTTTCAAATGTGCGAATACCGCGCTCACAGAGGATCACTTGCGCATTGCCTCGGCTAAGAATATGTTCCGCAGCCATCAACAGCTCGTGGAGCGTATTTCCCGCGCCCCGCTTGAGCAAAATCGGTTTCCCGGCATCGCTCACCGCGTGAAGCAGCGGGTAGTTCTGCATATTGCGCGCGCCGATCTGCAACACATCGGCGTATGCCGCGACCAACGCAATCTGCTCGCAACTCATCACCTCGGTCACGATTGGCAGGTCGACTTGCTCCCGTGCCTCTCTCAAAAGCCAGAGACCCGCCTCGCCCAAACCTTGAAATGCATAAGGAGACGTGCGGGGCTTAAACGCCCCGCCCCGCAGCATCGTCGCGCCGCTCTGTTTGACGGCGTGGGCGACTGCAAGCAGTTGCTTGCGGGACTCGACCGAGCATGGACCGGCGATGACGCAAATCTGTACATCACCGATGACGACTCCACCGATCTCGACGACGGTATCCTCGCGTCGAAAGGTGCGACTCACTTTATAGGTCTGCGAAAGTTTCATACGTTATTCAATATCCTAACATATGCATAGAGCGAAAAGACGTGTAGCGAGTTCTCTGGCAGGGTGGCGTCAAAGTTGGAAATCAGTCGTAGGTGAGCTGCCGGCCACCTGCCAGATTGTCTCCGATCTGCGGTAAATCCGCGTCCATTTGCATCATCTGTGTGCTATTGCGGACTTTGACACAGCCATAGTTCCCTGGAGCGGCTATCCTTAAATATCCTGAACAAAGCTGTTCAGCAGAGATTTACTGGCTCGAATGCGGTGGCGGCAATAAGCCGGTTTCAACGCAATAGTCAAGATAGCGGCACAAAAGGGTGTGATCGATGGGCGGGCACTCGATCCCGCTTCCGGCCAAACCGTTGAGCACATGCTCGCAGCGCACGCGACCTATGCTAAAGCTTGGCGTCTCAGCATTGTCGCCTGACTGGCGGTCGAAAAAGGCTAATGTTGTGAGATGGGCGTCGGCGCCGTGTTGCTGCATATGGGTGCGCCACTCTGCAAGTGGTCGTTGTACCACTGGATAGCCATAATCGCGAATCGAAACCAACATGTCACTCAAACGAATCATCGGCCCAGGCGCTAGGTTGAATACCGGGCCGATGGGTGGCGCG
>JAKSDJ010000265.1 GCA_022360155.1 Chloroflexales bacterium
ACCCAGACGGCTGACCCGGCATACCGTTCGGTTGAAGCAGTACACTATATAAGCGGGGCTAGTATAGCACGGCGATCAAAAAAAGGCAAATGAGAGCAATGGTATCGGGCGACGGCGGCGGCGCCGTCCCGCACGTCCGTTGCCGCCATGGCCCGGGCGTGCGGCGGGCCGGGCGGGAATGCTGCGACGACAAAATCTTCACTGCGTTCAGAATGACATGTCTTGTTGTCGTACTAGTATAACTCTCAGCGATGGCTTATTCAATTTACCACCCTCGTACACCGAGGCAAGTGGATACTCATCGCACGCCATTCCTTTTGGGCGACCCTTACAAGGAGCTACGTAGTCATACCAACCTCTATTATGTTTATTTCCTTATCAGTGCTATCGGCGTGCGATTTCCCCAACGACGCCATAGGTATGCTATGATGAACTAGTTATGCACCGAATAGAAAGGAATAGTTATGCAACAAAACTGGCGTTCAAAGTTAGGAATCGCTGCGGCCCTGGGGGTCGGTTTTCTGATCTGGCGTAGCCAGCGACAGCGCCGCGCGAACGTTGTCAGCATGGGAAGCTATGGAAAGATTCTCCGGACGCCCGAGTCGCGTTTTGCCAACCTACCGGGCTATCCATTTGCGCCCCACTACGTCGAAGTCGATGGTCTGCGGATGCACTATGTCGATGAAGGCCCGCGCACAGGCGAGATCGTCTTGATGCTGCACGGTGAACCGAGTTGGTCGTACCTGTATCGCAAAATGATCCCGCTGTTCACCGCCGCCGGCTATCGCGCCCTCGCGCCGGACCTGATCGGCTTTGGGAAGTCGGACAAGCTCGCCGAGAAGCGGGCATACACCTACCAGCGTCACGTCGATTGGATGTGGGCATGGCTGCAGGCGCTCGATCTGCACAATATCACTCTGGTTTGCCAGGACTGGGGCTCGCTGCTCGGGCTGCGCCTCGTTGCCGAGCACCCCGAGCGCTTCGCGCGCGTCGTCGTGGCGAACGGCGCGTTGCCGACGGGCGATCAGGAGCTGCCTAGCGCGTTCAAAACCTGGCTGGCATTCTCTCAGCAGGTTCCCGTCCTGCCGATCGGCAGGATCATCCAGACCGGTACGCAGCACCCGGTCGACAAAGCAGTATTGGCCGCTTACAATGCGCCATTTCCAAGCGAGGCATACAAAGCAGGAGCGCGGATCTTCCCAACTCTGGCACCGATCACGCCGGACAATCCGGCGGCGCCGGCTAACCGTAGGGCGTGGGAGGCCTTGGCCCGCTTCGACAAGCCATTCTTGACCGCCTTTAGTGATGGCGACCCGATCATGCGCGGCGGCGAGCGCATCTTTCAGCAGCGGGTGCCCGGCGCGCATGACCAGGCTCATACCACGATCCGGGGGGCGGGGCATTTTCTCCAAGAAGATCAGGGTGAGGAACTGGCCCGTGTGACACTGGAATTTATGGCCGCGAATCCGCAGCGCGAGCATGTTCGAGCCAGCCCTTGAGGCGCTGGTGCGGCAGGGCGCAGTGCAGCGAAGGATCTCGAACGAGATTCATCGTTGTACTGCGCTGTATAGAGTGCTGCTGTCGAGAAAATGAAGAGATCGCGGGCTGGCTCAATCTTAACTATTGACATGCAAAGTTAAATATCGTATACAATTAACATTCAGTTAAGTTATAAATCTTATGCCATATGTGGCTGTTGTGCTTCGGCCACTCTTGCCACGTTCTCGCTCATCGCTCCGTTCGCAAACGTACCCATCCCTTGGTTCGTGTTTTAGTGCGCTCGGTTTGTGCCGTGTAGAGACGTTCGCTATTAAGAAGGAGAAAGCCTAATGCCGCAAGCGGCTCCATTCTTTCGTTGCGCTCGTTTGCTATTGTTCTGTTGTTCGCACTGGTCTTTGTCGGTTCGACCATCGTTATTCCCACGTCGACAATTGCTCACTGTTGTCTCTCCAAGCTATGGAGCTCTTTCTGATGGGGAATTACTCTCTCAGCCGATACTGCTGCATCAATCCAAAGACCGAGCGGCAACACCGGATATGGCGCGCTCACGACACGCTGTAAGTCCTAGTAACGGCCAATCTGAGGCCGATGTATCGTTTCATATCGATGTACTCAGCGCGACTACCGGCTTGATGCCAGATGGTGTTGCGTTGGCGTCCTGTCCTCGATCGCGACGCGCCCACAAGGTGTGTAGACCATAAGCGCGCCGCATCATGCCGGTACGAACCCCTTCGTTGTCGAGCTTATCGCGTCTATGTTTCGAAGACGCCTAGAACAGTCCGTAGATCAATAGGACCGAACGGCTGCCCGTCGTCGCCAGCTTTGTTCGCTTCAATGGTCCAGTAAGCTGGCATACAGGTCTGCCGACCTCTGCCAGGATTGTCTATCAGATACTTCACCCTGGGATCGATACTTCATTATTCCGATGGCGCCGGCGAACGGATCGAGGTGCTGCTGCGGCGTGGCGGCTCGATTGAGGTTTTCCGGATGAAGGTTCCAGGCTATACCGTCACAATCCGTGTATTGGTCATTTTCAAGTCTATACAGGAGCAAGTGTCATGAACGCTACGTATTTCTTTCTGGCGAATCAATATCACCTTTCCCGACCCTTCAACGTTGAGGCTGATAGTCAGACACGGAAACTGCGCATCGTTTTGGCGGAGCATGTTTTATCCTCGCACAAGGCGCGACTTGCCAGAGTCTTGCACTCTCTCCCGAAGGACTCTATTGTCGAGATCGATGGCTCCTGGACCCATTTGATCGACAGTGACGTGTTCGAAATGATTGAAACATTCAAAGAGACTGCAAAGGAAAGAAACATCCAAGTCAAACTGATAGGCATCGCAGCGCCGCATCTTATAACGTTTCTGAACCTGCGAAGAGTAGCCTGATAAGGCTTTCCTGATCTTCCAAGCATCGTGTTGGTGCGCCCTTAATACTGGTTGACCAGATTATCATCAACATTATTACTGCCTGTTAGAGCAAGACTATCTCCGATCCGTATGCATCGGGTATTGACGTTAGTTCGCCCGAACCCAACAGCTTTAGGCGCTGCTAGTACTACAACGAGCCATGTCATGCTGAACGCAGTGCAGAATCTCGTTGCCAAAGGTTGCAAGACCCTTCG
>JAKSDJ010000434.1 GCA_022360155.1 Chloroflexales bacterium
CCCACCGAGATGGATAGTGCTTCGCTAGGCAGTTTGCTGACCTATACCGATGTCCCCAAGGATTTCCTTACGTATATTGCGACCCACGCAAGCCCAGAGATGGCCACAGCCGCGCAATATCATAAATCGCGGCCAATCCTAACACACCGCCAGAACTCTTGGCGCGCTTTGCCGCCGATCAGAGCGCTCTCAATACCGACGTACGCCGCATGGGTTCGCAGAACCCCCATACGCCAGCCAACGCCCTGGAATACTTAGCGGACGAGATCTACGCATCCGATATTCGCCGTCTCGTTGCCTGCCACCCCAATCTGCAAGAAACGCTGCATGCAAAACTTCTGCTCAACACGCTGATTGCAGCCCTGCATTCGGGAGAAGTCATTTATCGGGCGATGGTGCTGGCCCATCCGCAGTTTGCGGCGATTCAAGCACAAGTGAATGAACGGATGCCAGGCTGGCTTCCGGAGGCTTGCCTTGAACTAGAAACCTGGGCGCGCTCACCACTCTGGCTCGAACGCTTTGCGACAGCCCGGAATCCCAACGCGCCAGATTGGATGCTAACGCTGCCCGCGAATGACGGCAACCGCCTGGTCCGCGCCGCCGCCCAAGATGCCTTCAAGGTTCGAACGGTTGAACGTGTCAACGGTTGAACGTCAGCCGTCAGGGGCCAGTCATTTGTCAACGGTTGAACGTGTCAACGGTTGAACGTGTCAACGTAAACTACGTATTCTGCAATACTCAAAGGGGAATTGATGAACCCACGCGCTCTGGCCGAATACCTTGATGGGCTGGTTCGCCACAATCTCAAGTTAAGCACGATGCTCTGGGGGCTGCCGGGCATTGGCAAGTCGAGCATTGTCGCGCAGACCGCCCGGGCGCATAACCTAGAGTTCATTGATGTGCGCCTCTCGCAACTGGCCCCACCGATCTGCGCGGCTTACCGGCGCCCGAAAACGGCATTTCGCGTTGGTATCCGCCGGAGTTTCTGCCTCGTTGCGGAGCAGGGATCCTCTTCCTCGACGAGCTGAATATGGCGCCGCCGGCAATGCAGGGCATGGCCCAGCAACTCATCCTCGACCGGCGGGTGGGCGGCTATGAAATGCCTGACGATTAGTTTATTTGGGCCGCAGGGAAGCGCAAAGAGGACCGCGCCGCAGTCTTCGATATGCCAGCGCCGCTGGCGAACCGCTTCTTGCACCTCGAAGTCGAGCCAGACTTCGAGAGCTTCAAGACCTATGCTCTAGAGAGCGGAATCCACGAACCGGTAATCGCCTTTCTCTCGTTTCGCACCGCCTTGTTACACCGCATGGACCAGCAGCAGCCAGCCTGGCCCTCGCCGTGTTCGTGGGCAATGGCGAGCCACTTACATACCGTCGGTCTGGGCATTGCACCAGTGGTCGGCGCTGCCGCCGCCGCTGAGTTCGATGCTTTTATCACGCTCTACGCTTCGCTGATCGATCTCGACACGATCCTCCATGGCAACGGAGGCGTCTTACCATTCCCCGCCGAGCCATCGGCGCGCTATGCCGCCGTGGTTGGTCTAACGCTACGCGCCGCCGACGCAACCCAGGCCTACAATGCCTTCCAATGGCTAGCCGCCAAAGCCAACCCTGAGCGGGTGCAACTCTTCGCCGCTGACCTGTTTCATCAAATGCGCGCGAAGGGGCAAATGGGAGCGCTGGCCCAATTCGTGTCTCAGGACCAGCGCTTGCAGGAGTTTATGCGCGAGTATGGCCGTCTGATGGGTGCATAAACCAATATCGCCGCCCCATCAAGTTCCTTCTGGATTTAGCAGCGGTCGCTCGAACCTGCGGTCGTAGGCGCCGCCCCAGAACCGCGATAGCGGCTGGCCTTCGATGAGAACCTCTACCCGCTGAAAGGAGCGAGCGCCTTGACTATCGCGCAATTCGGTCAGCGATAGAATGAGCGTATCAAGAGCGGCATTGCGGTCAGCGGCAGTGATAAATTCGTTGCTCAGGTCGACCACAACCCGATCACCGCTCTTCCAGATCCTGAGCAGTCTGGTGTCGGCGGGAATTGGGCGCTCCAGGCGATTACTGTACACTCCAGCGCCTTTCAATAACTCTTCAACTGTTGCTTGGGCAACCTCGGTGGTGCGCGGATAAATACGCGTGATGCGTACGCGATAACCGTTGTTGGTGAAATAGAGTGGGAGGAAGCGATTACCGCTCTGGAATTCTTCAGCCAGCTTCTGAGGGTTGTCGATATTGAACGCCTGACGCCGGATCGGCGCACTTCCGTCATTCGGTCCAATATTCCGCCCATTGACCTGGAATTGAACCTGGCGTACCCCTGGCAACTCGGTCAGCGTCAACGCAATCGAGAACAAACCGCGATCATCATTGGTAAAGGAGGGGCGACGATCAAGGTTGGCAGTGATAGTTCTGCCATCTCTGCTCTTATTGACGCCCAGGATCTTGACGTTATCGGGAACCAGCCGTTTCAAACCATCCCGCGGCCCAACGATTAACTCTTGCAGCATAGCCAATTCGACCTGCTGTGGTACGACCGCCGATAGTCGAGCGACCGGCACATAGAGTGTGCCGGTCGCATCGCCAAAGTAGAGCGTAAGATATTGTTGTGTCGTTGCAGTGCCGGGCGGCTCGCCAGTTGATGGCATTCCTGGCGTCGTTGCGCCCTGCTCTCCGCTCGAAGGGGACTGGATAGGCAACTGTTCACCAGGAGGAGTGACTTCAGTCGGCGGTGTCAATGTCAGTTGCGGTTCGGGCGTGGATGGTGCAGGTGTATCGGTCGAAATCAATGCACTATCCGTCGGGGTCGCGACTACAGGTAGCGGCGTCGGCGAAAGCGTTGCCGTCGCGGTCGGCGGCGTTGGGGAAAGTGTTGCCGTCGCGGTTGGCATCGTCGGCGTGACTGCTATTGTGGCGGTCGGCGTGCTATTGGTCAACACCGTCGTATTCGTCGGTATCATCGGAGGAGTATTCACAATCGGAGTTGGCGACAAAAACGGAATGACAAACGTTGGAGGTATAGGCGATGGCGACAGCGTCGGGCGGAAATCAATCGTCGGCGTGACACTCGGTGTAGCAGTCATTGTCACCGGGGAGGTTGTTGCGGTAGTCGTGGTTTGAAACCCCACGGGCGGCGTTGTCATCACACTCGTCGGTGCAGGAACCACTGTCGTCGGATCAACACCGGCTGTACCGCCGTTTTCAAAAAACAATCGCCAGCTCAACGCTATAAAGATGCCAATGATGACAACTACAAGCCCCAGCAAGAAGCTATAGATGAGTTTGTCGCGCGGCAACAGACTATTGAACCAGCCAGACAAACCCTGTTGCGGCACGGTGGATGGCTCCAGCGCGACGGGACTCATTGAAGGGAGGCTCAAACCCATGTATAATGGACAATTAATATGTCCCTGTGACAAGCAGTACTGGGCTTGCTCAACAGGTATATCCTGCGCTTCACCCGTGACGTAGCAACGATGCTCCGGCGTCGGTGAAGCAAAACGGATAGCGCGGTTTTGCTTCAGTCCCAGGTGCGGGCAATGGCCCGATGGCTCAACCATAGTCGTGTCACAACTCCTAACCTATACTCTATGCCAAGAACAAGTCAGCAAGCCGACGAATTCTACACGGCTGCCTTGCGCCATTGTTATGTACTACTATTGGTAAGCGACAAGAACACGACAGCAACAAACTCTGTTCATTATACGGCTTGGGTTTCATGTCCGTCAAAAGAGCCTCGTTACCGAACTTTTATTCCCTGGAACGGCATCGCGCATCATGCCAACCAGCCTCTTATCTATGAAGAATCGAAAGTCAACAGCCATGCGTATACTTATCGTCTCGGACATCCACTCTAATATTGTGGCCCTCGAAGCCGTTCTAGCCGCAGCCGGAAGCTATGACGCTCTTTGGTGCCTGGGCGATACAATTGGCTATGGCCCATCTCCCAACGAGTGTGTTGCAGCAATAATGGCGCGCGCCGATGTCTCAATTAGTGGAAATCACGATCTTGCTTGTTTAGGCAAAGTTGATCTGAGCGATTTCAATCCTGACGCCCGCAAAGCCAATATTTGGAATGGCAAACAGCTCAACTCGACGCACCACACTTGGCTTGATCAGTTGGAAGCCAAGCAACAGATAGATGAACGCTTTACCGTTGCCCATGGCAGCCCTCGTGAACCAGTCTGGGAGTATTTGTTAATGCCAGTCCAAGCGCTGGAGAATGCGCCGTTTTTCGCAACCCAGGTCTGTTTTATAGGCCATTCCCATGTGCAGATGGGCTTTCGCTTGGGACCAAACAGCGCATGCGAACGCTTCTTGCCGGAAAATGGCCAAGTTATAACATTAAACGATGACTTGCGCTTTTTCATCAACCCTGGAAGCGTTGCCCAGCCGCGCGATCACGACCCGCGCGCAGCTTACGCAACGCTTGACAATGAAGCCGGCACAATAAGCTTCCACCGGATCAGCTATGATATTGGCAAAACCCAGCGCCAAATGAAGGAAGTCGGACTTCCGTCAGCACTCATCCGCCGCCTCGAATTTGGATTGTAATCTATGCCGAGTGGTGACCATGCAAGAACCTGGCAATCATCTTGCATTCTAGCAGGGCGGAGAGGCGGCGTGAATGCTCTATTGACGCTTTGGCGCAACGATGCTGTTCCAAAGTTCGCAACCAAGATCTGCAGCGCCCTGTTCGATCACCGGTAAGCACCCCCAAAAACAAATGAGTATCGAAACAAGCTACCAAAAAAAGTTCGCCGGTTCCGCCGCGCTCTATGCGCATGCTGTTGTACAATTCCCCAGCGGGGTGACCCACGACGCCCGCTATTACCAGCCTTTTCCTTTGTATATTGAACGTAGTAGCGGGGCCTATAAGTGGGATGTAGATGACAATCAGATGATCGATTACTGGAGCGGGCATGGCTCGTTGTTGCTAGGACATAATCATCCTGATGTCGTCGCTGCAGTGCAATACCAAGCAACACGCGGCACCCACTTTGGCGCCTGCCATCCCTTGGAACTGCGCTGGGGCGAGATAGTGCGCCAACTTATCCCAGGCGCTCAGCAAATACGCTTCACCTCATCCGGCACCGAGGCGACCATGCTCGCTTTGCGTTTGGCCCGCGCTTTTATGCACCGCCCCGCCATTATTCGCTTCAGCGGGCACTTTCACGGCTGGCACGACATGATCGCACCAGGCGCCGACAGCTTCGACCCGAACGCGGGGCTGCCGCCCGCCACCCTCGAACAGATTGTAATTCTGGCCCCCGACCTCGACGCTGTCGAGCAGACCCTGCGCCAGCGCGATGATGTTGCGGCAGTGATCCTGGAGCCTTCTGGCGCATCCTATGGCATGTCGCCCTTGGACGATGATTTTCTGCGCGGCCTGCGCACGCTGACGACTAACCACAATGTCTTATTGGTCTGCGACGAAGTCGTGACTGGCTTCCGGGTTATGCCAGGCGGGGTGCAACAGCGCGCCGGCGCGACTGCCGACCTGACCTGTCTGGCGAAAGTTCTGGCTGGCGGGTTGCCGGGCGGCGCGGTCGCCGGACGGGCGGATATCCTGCGTCACCTGGCGTTCGGTGACGCTGATTGGAATACGCACCACAAGATCCGGCACCAGGGAACCTACAACGCCAATCCGCTCTCGGCAGCGGCGGGGTGCGCCACCCTCGAACGCATCGCCACCGGGGAGCCTTCGGCGAAGGCCACCAAGCTTTGCCAACGCCTCATCACCGAGATGAACGACGTATTGGTCGCGCGTAAGATCCAGAACTGGACCGTTTATGGAAATGCGTCGATCTTTCATATTCTGGCGGGAAGCAGCGTGCCGGTAGCACCCGGCGGACCACTATCCAGCGTGCCGCTCGCTGAACTCAAGGGCGGCGGCAAACCGCACCTGGTCCGGATGCTACGACTAGCGTTGCTGAACGCGGGTATAGATTTGATGCGCGGGCGCAGTGGTTTTGTCACTGCTGCGCATAGCGATGCCGATATTTCAACAAGCGTCGCCGCCTTCGATACAGCGTTAGGAGCGCTACAAGCAGAGGGGCTGGCATAGCCGACAGCTCGACGTTGAACAGCTCTTTTCATGCTCATGCATACCAAGCGTAACGAACGTGCGCACCTGTCAACGTGCTAACGTATTATAGGGAGGAACAACAGAGTACACATTATGCAGAAAGACACCATCTCCGCCCATACCCCGACCGCATTCCATCCCTCCGCTCGATTACCCCTGCCAGTAATTATTGGTATTGCCGGATTGCTTCTTCTCGCCCTGGCGCTTACGGTTCCTTTTCAGAGCAATTGGTGGCAGGTGGTGATTCTAGGTATTGTGCAGGGGTTGACTGAGTTTCTACCCATTTCTTCCACGGCGCACTTGCTCATCACCGCCGACCTGCTGGGCTTTGAGGGCAGCATTGGCGGCACTTTTGAGATTTTTATCCAGTTGGGAACAGTGCTGGCAGTGCTCGGTTTCTATATCAGCGACCTGTTACGCCAAGCTCGTGCAGTGCTGGGATTGGGGTCGGTCGCCGAGGAAATATCGTCTGAGGAAACGGCTGCCGCACGCCGCTTCTGGCTGAGCATTCTGGTCGCATTTCTCCCTGCCGCCGTCGTTGGCCTGACCTTTCGCGAACAGATCAAGACGTATCTCTTTGATGCGCCGCAAGTCATTGCGACATCGCTGATTGTTGGCGGCATCGTCTTCATCGTCATTGAGCAGCTGCCCTCGCGTACTGTCAAAGCCCATCAGCTGAACCAGGTCACGCTGCTGCAAGCATTGGGAATTGGCCTCGCCCAGGTATTAGCCCTGATTCCGGGAGTCTCGCGCTCGGGCTCGTCGATTGTCGGCGGGCTCTTCGCCGGCCTGGATCGCCGCACTGCGACGGCATTTTCATTTTATCTCGCCATCCCCACATTGGGCGCGGCAACGGTGGTTGATCTGCTCAGTAGCCTTGACCAGATCACCGCTGACGATTGGGGCCGGCTGCTGCTTGGCACAGTCGTGTCGATGATCGTCGGCTGGCTGAGTATTGGCTGGCTGTTGCGTTATGTCGCCCGGCATAACTTTGTGGCGTTCGGGATCTATCGAATCATCGCGGGGCTGATGATTCTTGGGCTTTGGGCGTTACAATGGCTCTAGAGTCATCGTCTTTCGAATAAACCCGACAGGTCTTGGAACAGCGCTTTGGGAAGCTTTATCCAAGACCTGTCGGGTTTCGTTGAAGGATAATTCGTCGCCTACCGCCTGATTCCGGGGCAGGCGCTTCAGGTTTCAGGCATTACGACTGGATAATCCCCACCACCTCATCACGGCGCTGCTCCATCTCTTCGCGAGTCTTGGCTTCGAGGTTCAAGCGCAGCAATGGCTCGGTGTTCGAGGGGCGCACATTGAAGTGCCAAGTCGGATAGTTCACCGACAGGCCGTCCATCGTATGCTGCTCCGCATCTTTGTAACGCTCGGCCAACTCTTGGAGCTTCGCCTTTGGGTTGGCGATGGTGGAGTTGATCTCGCCCGAGATAAAATACTTCGCCTCCAACTTGGCCAGCAACTCGGACATCTTCTGGCTGCGTTTCGAGAGCATCTCCAAAAGGTAGAGCGAAGGAACGATTCCCGAGTCGGCGTAGTTGAAGTCGCGGAAGTAGTAGTGACCGGTGACCTCCCCCGCAAAGACCGCGTTCTCGCTCGACATACGGCGCTTGATGAAGGCGTGCCCAACCCGCTCCATCAATGGCGTCCCTCCCGCTGCCGTGATCAGGTCGGGCACAGCCCAGGAAGCGCGCACGTCATAGAGGATCTTTGCGTTGGGATATTTTTCCAGCAGGTACTGGCCCATCAACGCAGTCAGGAAGTCGCCGGAGACGAACTGGCCCCGATCATCAATCGTGAAAAAACGGTCGCCGTCGCCGTCGAAGGCAAAGCCAATATCGGCGCCCTCTTCGACCACCCGGCGCTGGAGTTCGGCGCGATTCTCGGGCTGGAGCGGGTCGAGACCATGGTTGGGCAGCGTGCCGTCTGGATCGAGATAGAGGCCGATCAACTGGACCGGCAGGTGTTTGTAGACCTCTTGGAGGATGGGGCCGACCATACCGTTACCGGTGTCCACGATAACCTTCAAAGGTTTGAGGATTGATACATCGATCAGCGAGAGCACTTTTGCAACGAATTTGTCCTTAAACGTATAGGTCTCGATCGTCCCCTTGCGCGTCGGTTGGGGAAAATCTTCACTCTCGACCAGATGGCGCAGATCCTGGATGCCCGAGTCGCCGCTCAGGAGTTGGGGCATCTGTTTAACCATCTTGAAGCCATTGTACTGCTTGGGGTTATGCGAAGCAGTGACCATCATTCCGGGCAACCCCAGCTCGGTACAGGCGAAGTAGTACTGGTCGGTGCTGACCATGCCAATGTCGACAACATCGGCGCCCTGTTCGGTGATACCGCGCGTAACAGCGGCGAAGATGGACGGTCCCGAGGTGCGCATATCGCGCCCAACAATCACTTTATTCGCGCCAAGGAACGTCACAAAAGCGCGCCCAATCAAGTAGGCGACGTCTTCGTTCAGATCGGTGGGATAGATGCCGCGGATGTCGTAAGCTTTGAAGATCGACGGATTTACCTGCATATGAGAACCCTCCTCCAAACAATGCCATTCAACACAGTGGCGATCAGGGCGTAGCGCACCATATCACCACCTGCTCATACAGGGTGTTTCTTCTCTTGATAACCCAATCGCAGGGGTAATAGTACCATAGATGAAGCAGGGGCGCGCTGGAGCAATTGTGGCACAAGAGTCTCGGCTTCGCTCAGCAATAGGTAGTGATGTCGATATGCCATCACGGCGCTTTTTGGATGATTGCTCAGGCGTATTTGCTCTGAAGATTAAAAAGCGTTATATTTCTTGATAGTACGACATATGCGATTGAAAGAGTTGACAAGCCGATCTCCCCAACTATTCGGGCAGATCTATCCCGAAACGGCTGCGTAGCTATTCCGAGTGGAACCAGCAATGCTTCGCAGAGACAGTTTCGCGCAACTCTGATCAGGCAATGACCGAATCACTATCGACTATCGACAAGCAAGCGAGGATGCGCAACTGTGGCAATATTACCCTATCGCATCCTCGTTTTCGTGTTGTAAGATGCAGACAAGACGATCCCTGCTATAACTGACTGAAAGGCGCCTGTATGGCAAAACCTGTTCTTTTCTCAGTAGATGATGATCCTAGCGTTCTGAGCGCCATCGTGCGTGATCTGCGGCAAAAATACGGTAAAGATTATCGCGTCATGCGCGCCAGCTCCGGTAGTGAGGCGTTGGAGGCCTTGCGCCAACTGAAGCAGCGGAATGACCCGGTGGCGCTCTTTCTGGTGGACCAGCGCATGCCCCAAATGGGCGGCGTGGAGTTCCTCAACCATGCGATGCAGCTTTATCCCGACACCCGCCGCGCCCTGCTCACCGCCTACGCCGATACTGACGCGGCAATCCGAGCCATTAACGATGTGGCGATCCATTACTACTTGCTCAAACCATGGGATCCGCCTGACGAAAAACTCTATCCGATACTCAATGACCTGCTCGAAGACTGGCACGCAAGCTATCGCCCGCCATTCGAGGGCATCCGGCTAATTGGGCACCGCTGGTCGGCCACAGCCCATCAACTGCGCGAGTTTCTGTCACGAAACCAAATCCCCTATCAATATCTCGATATTGAAGTAGACTCGACAGCAGCGCAACTCCGCGAGCAGCTTCAGTTGCAACAGGCCAAACTGCCGTTGGTGCTGATGACCGATGGCACACTCCTCGAAGCGCCTACAACGAGCATCCTGGCCGAAAAGATTGGATTGCGCACTCAGGCGACGCACCCATTCTATGACTTGATGATTGTTGGGGGCGGGCCGGCAGGACTGGCAGCTGCCGTTTACGGGGCCTCGGAGGGGCTACGCACCGTGATGATCGAGCGCGAAGCGCCAGGTGGGCAGGCCGGCACCAGTTCACGCATCGAGAACTACCTGGGCTTCCCCTCCGGATTGAGCGGCGCCGACCTGTCACGCCGGGCGGCGGACCAGGCCCGGCGCTTCGGCGTCGAGATCTTGGCCCCACAGGAGGTAACCGGCGTACGTATCGAGGGGCCATATCGCATCGTGAAGCTCGGCGATGGGCGGGAGATCTCCTGTCACGTCGTGATCGTCGCCGTGGGGCTATCCTACCGCAAGCTAGACATTCCTGGCAGCGACACGCTAACCGGAGCCGGCGTCTATTACGGCGCTTCACTCACCGAAGCGCTCTCGTGCAAAGACCAGCCCGTCTATATTATCGGTGCAGGTAACTCGGCCGGACAGGCGGCGATTTATCTGGCCCAGTTCGCCTCCAGCGTTACACTCCTTGTGCGCAGCGCTTCGCTCGCGAGCAGCATGTCGCAGTACTTGGTCGAGCGGATCGAGACGGCCCCAAACATTCACACCCGCTTCGAAACGACGGCAACTGCGGTGCGTGGCGCCAATCACCTTGAGACGATAACGATTCACGACAAGAAGACTGGGCAAGAAGACACCTGCCCCGCCGCCGCGCTCTTCATCTTCATTGGCGCGACGCCGCAAACCGACTGGCTCGACGGGTTGGTCAAGCGCGACCGGCACGGCTTTATCCTGACTGGGCCGCAGGTCATGGAAGACGGCAAAGCGCCGAAGGGGTGGAACCTAGACCGTCCGCCGTTTCTGCTCGAAAGCAGTGTACCGGGTATATTTGCGGCGGGCGATGTGCGAGCGAATTCGATCAAGCGGGTTGCCTCGGCAGTGGGCGAAGGCTCCATCGCCGTGCAATTCGTGCATCAACATCTGAGCAAGGTATAGCCCATGATGGACGAGCTGTACAACCTTCAAATTTTTGCAGAGCTGCCTGAAGCCGAGTTGCGCTGGATCGTGGATAACAGTCGCGACGTTTATCTCGAAAAGGGCGAGTGTTTTTTCCGCGAAAACGGCCCGGCAGAGCAGTTTTATATTGTTCTCGAAGGGGAGCTTCAGATCTCGCGGCAGATTGATGGTGTAGAAAAAGTGCTGGGGACAACGCCGCCTGGCATTATCGGCGGCGAAATCTCGTTGCTCAACGCCAGACCATCGCATATTTCCGCCTGCGCCATTGTACCGAGCAGGCTCCTGGTACTCGACCAGCAGAGGTTTCGCGAGATGTTCGCCTATACGCCCATCATGGGCGCACGGGTGCTCCAGATTGC
>JAKSDJ010000273.1 GCA_022360155.1 Chloroflexales bacterium
AATATGGAACGCTCGATCGATCTGATCGTCGCCGTTCTGGGCGTGCTCAAGGCGGGCGGGGCCTACCTGCCGCTCGACCCGACCTACCCGCACGAGCGGCTGGCTGCCATGTTCGACGACGCCCAACCCGCCGCGTTACTGACCGTGGACGCAACGGCTCAGCGGCTCAGCGGCTCAGCGGCTCAGCGGCTCATCGACCTGGATACAGATTGGCCGGCTATCGCCCAGGAACTGGCCACGAATCCGCCTGCCGTGACAACTGGCGACAATCTGGCCTATGTGATCTATACCTCAGGTTCGACCGGCCAGCCGAAGGGCGTGATGATCGAGCAGCGCAACCTGGTCAACGCCTACCTGGCCTGGGAAGAAGCCTATCAACTGCGCGCGGCGCCGCGCTGCCACTTGCAGATGGCGAGCTTCACCTTCGATGTCTTCACTGGCGACCTGGTGCGGGCGCTCTGTTCGGGCGGAACGCTGGTGCTCTGTCCGCGCGATCTGCTGCTGGCGCCGGCGCAACTCTACGACCTGTTGCGCCAGGAACAGGTCGATTGCGCTGAGTTTGTCCCGGCGGTTTTGCGTAATCTGCTCCAGCACCTGGAGCAGAGCGGGCAACGCCTCGATTTCATGCGCCTGCTGATCTGTGGTTCGGACATTTGGTATATGGGCGAATACCAACGACTCCAGCGGGTGTGCGGCGTTCAGACCCGGCTAATCAACTCTTTCGGCCTGACCGAGACCACGATTGATAGCAGCTACTTTGAGGACGGGGCGTTGGTTGCGACCGCGGATCAGCCGGTGCCAATCGGGCGCCCGTTTGCGAACACGCAACTTTACATCCTGGATGCGCAGCAGCAGCCGCAACCAATCGGCATTCCCGGCGAACTCTATATCGGCGGGACGGGCGTGGCGCGGGGCTATCTCAATCGGCCCGATCTTACCGCCGAGCGCTTTATCACTCTTCCCAACGTCCCGAAGAGCCAGCAGCTCTACAAGACCGGCGATCGGGCCCGTTACCGGCCCGATGGCAACATCGAGTTCCGGGGCCGTAGCGACGATCAGGTCAAGATCCGCGGCTTTCGGATCGAGCTTGGCGAAGTCGAGGCGGCGCTCGCCCGCCACCCCGCCGTGCGCGAGGCGGTTGCCGTCGTGCGCGAGGATAGGCCCGGCGTGAAGCGCCTGGTGGCCTATGTCACGGCGCGCGAGTCCGCACCCGATACGCAACAAGCGTCGCTCATTTCTGATCTGCGGGCCTTTCTCAAGGAAAAACTGCCTGACTATATGCTGCCGGCGGTCTTTGTGAAGCTGGCGGCGCTGCCGCTCTTGCCCAACGGCAAGCTGAACCGGAGAGCGCTACCCGCTCCGGATCAGGCTCGCCCCGATCTCGATACGGCGTTTGTTGCGCCGGAAAGCAACGCCGAAACGGTGATCGCCGATATTTGGACGAACCTCCTCGGCGTCAAACAGGTTGGGCGCTTCGATAACTTCTTCGAGTTGGGTGGCGACTCGATCCTGGGCATTCAGGTGATCGCGCGTACGAACCAGGCCGGGCTGCGTCTGACGCCGCGCCAACTCTTCCAGTTCCCGACAGTTGCCGGTTTGGCGGCGGTGGCGGGTCGTGGCCCGGCGATCCAGGCGGAACAAGGGCTGGTGACCGGTCCAGCCCTGCTGTCGCCCATCCAGCACTGGTTCTTCGAACAGTCGTATCCGGAGCCGCACTACTGGAATCAGACAGTGCTGTTCTCGACCAATCAGCCGCTCGATCAGGACATACTAGTCGGGGCGGTTACGCGCCTGCTGGAACAACACGATGCGCTGCGGCTGCGCTTTACCCGCGACGAGAGCGGCTGGCGCCAGGTCAATATGGGCCTGGAGGAGGCGCCCGTCACCTGGATAGATCTCAGCGTCGTGCCGGAGACCGAGCAGCGCGCCGCCATCGAGGCCAGGTCAGCCGAGTTGCAGGCCAGCCTGGATCTGACGGCGGGACCGATCATGCGCGTCGCCTACTTCGGCCTCGGGCCGGGGCGCGCCGGGCGACTGCTGTTCGTGGTGCATCACCTGGCGGTTGACGGCGTCTCCTGGCGCATCCTGATGGAAGATCTGCAGGAGGCGTACCAACAACTTGCCGCCGCCGCGCTGAGCGGACAAACACCGGTCGTCACCTTGCCGCCGAAGACCACCTCGTTCCAGACCTGGGCGCAGAAACTGAGCGCCCACGCGCAGAGCGACGCCATCCGGGCGGAACTGGATTATTGGCGCAAGGCGTCTGCATCTGGACAAGCCCTGCTCCCGCGTGATTTCCCGGCGGGGGTGAATAGCGAGGCGTCAGCGCGCCGCGTGAGTGTGGCGCTTACGCCCGAAGAGACCGGCGCGTTGCTGCGGGATGTGCCGCCGGTCTATCGCACCGAGATCAACGATGTCCTGCTGACGGCGCTGGCCCAGGCGTTTCAGGCGTGGACCGGCGCGCCATCGCTCCTGATCGAACTCGAAGGACATGGGCGCGAGGATCTGTTCGACGATGTGGATGTGTCGCGCACGGTGGGCTGGTTCACCTCGGCCTATCCGGTGCGCCTGGACCTGACGAAAGCCGCAGAACCGGGCGCTGCGCTGATGGCGATCAAGGAGCAACTGCGCAGCATTCCCCAGCGTGGCATCGGTTATGGCCTGTTGCGCTACCTTAGCGCCGATCCGGCGATCAGAGGGCAGCTCCGCGACCAGCCCCGCGTCGAAGTCAGCTTCAACTATCTTGGCCAGTTCGACCAGACGGCGGAGTCTAGCTCGACCTTCGGCCCCGCCGCCGAGTCGCGGGGGCCGGATCGCAGCCCGCACGGGCTCCGCGATTGCGTACTGGGTATTAATGGGAGCGTCATCGGCGGACGCCTGCAGATGGAGTGGAGCTACAGCGCCAACTTGCACCGCCAGGCCACGGTCGAACACCTGGCGCAGGAGTTTATCGCCGCGCTGCGCAACTTGATTACGCACTGTCAGTCGCCCAATGCGGGCGGGTATACCCCATCGGACTTTAACCTTGCCAAGCTTGATCAGCGCAGGCTCGATAAGGTTCTGTCGAAGGTCAAACAGCCAAAGGGAAGAAAGGCGCAATGACCACCAGAAATATTGAAGATATTTATCCGCTCGCGCCGATGCAGCAGGGGATGCTCTTTCATAGCTTGTATGCGCCCGAATCGGGCGTGTATATCGAGCAGATGAGCTGTACGATCCATGGCGCCTTACATCTCGGCTCCTTCGCACGAGCTTGGCGGCACATTGTCGAACGCCACCCGATTCTGCGGACCGCCTTTGTCTGGGAGGAGCTCGACGAGCCGCTCCAGGTCGTCCACGAAGAGGTCGAGTTGCCGATCACCCAGTTCGACTGGCGTGGCCTGTCGTCCCAGGAACAAGACGCCCGGCTGCAAGCCTTCCTGGCCGATGATCTGCGCCAGGGCTTCGATCTGGCCGAGGCGCCGCTCATGCGGCTGGCCCTGTTGCGTAGCGCCGATGATGCGTATCACTTCGTCTGGACGCACCACCACCTGCTGATCGACGGCTGGTGTATGCCGCTCTTGCTGCGCGAGGCGCTGACCAGCTATGAAAGCTTCACCCAGGTACAGACGCCGCACCTGCCCCCGTCGCCGCCTTTCCGCGACTATATCGCCTGGTTGCAAGAACAGGACGCCGATGATGCGGAGGCGTTCTGGCGGCGCAGCCTGACCGGTTTTACCGCCGCAACGCCGTTGGTGGTCGACCGCTCTGGGGCGGAACGGGCTGCCGAGCCGGGCGACTACGCGCATCGCGAGCGTAGTCTGTCGGCGGATGCCACTGCGGCTTTGCAAAGCCTTGCGCGCCAGAATCAACTAACTCTCAGTACGCTGGTGCAGGGCGCGTGGGCCTTGCTGTTGAGCCGTTACAGCAGCGAGGAAGATGTCGTCTTCGGCGTGACCGTTTCGGGTCGTCCGGCGGATCTGCCTGGCGCTGAGCAGATGATCGGCCTGTTCATCAACACGCTGCCGGTGCGCGTTGTTATTCCGCCCGACAAGCAGCTTGGCGCTTGGCTCAGGGAGTTGCAGGCCCAGCAAGCCGAACTGCGCCAGTACGAGTATAGCCCGCTGGTGCAGATCCAGGGCTGGAGCCAGGCGCCGCGCGGCGTGCCGCTCTTCGAGAGCATCCTGGTCTTCGAGAACTACCCGGTGGACGAGACTCTGCGCGAGCAGGATGGCAGCCTGAAGCTTACGGCGGTGCATACCAGGTCGCGCACCAACTACCCGCTGACCGTCGTGGCGGCGCCTGGGCGCGAGATCAAGCTTGGCATCCACTACGAGTGTGATCGCTTCGCGGCGGCGACTATCGAGCGCATGCTCGGCCACCTGCATACCTTGCTGGAAGGCTTTGCGGCTGGTTTTGAGCAACCCCTCGCCAGCCTGCCGCTGTTGACCGAGGCCGAGCGCCAGCAGATCGCCGTCTGGAACGATACGGCGCAGCCCTTCCCCAGCGACCGGTGCGCGCATCACTTGTTCGAGGAGCAGGTTGCGCGGACGCCGGAGGCCGTCGCTGTGGCCTTTGAAGAGACGAGCCTGACCTATCGCGAACTCGACGCGCGGGCGAACCAGGTGGCGCATCACCTGCGCGGACTGGGCGTCGGCCCGGAGCAGTTGGCGGGCGTGTGCATCGATCCGTCGCTGGAGCTGATTATCGCGATTCTGGGCATCCTCAAGGCGGGCGGGGCTTACCTGCCGCTCGACCCCGGCTACCCCGCCGAGCGCCTGACCTTTATGCTCGACGACGCTCAACCCGTTGCGCTGCTCGTAACGGACGCGACGGCTCAGCGGCTCAGCGGCTCAGTGGCTCAGCGCCTCATCAACCTTGACGCTGATTGGCCGACCATCGCCCGGCAGCCCGTGACGAACCCGGAGAGCGGCGCGACGGCGGAGAACCTGGCCTATGTGATCTACACCTCGGGCTCGACCGGCCAGCCGAAGGGGGTCTTGCTGCAGCATCGCGGCTTGTGCAATTTTACTCGCGCCCAGAGCCGTGACTTCGGCATTGTGGCGGGCAGCCGGGTGCTCCAGTTCGCCTCGATGAGCTTTGATGCTGCGGTCGCCGATGTCTTCGATACGTTGACGACGGGCGCCACGCTGGTCCTAGCGCCGCGGGCGCTGCTGGCGTCGGTTCCGACCCTGGTCGAGCTTCTGAACACGCAGGCGATTACCCACATCACGCTGCCGCCCGCGCTGCTCGCGCTGCTGTCGCCCGAGGAGTTGTCCACGGTGCAGGTCATGATCGCCGCCGGAGAGCGCTGCCCGCCGGAAATTGCCGCCCGCTGGTCGCAGCAGCGCCGCTTCTTCAACGCCTACGGACCGACCGAAGCCACCGTTGGGCCGTGCTGGTACGAGGTGCATGGCGCGCTGCCCGCCGAGACGGTCCCGATTGGCAAACCGATTGCCAACACGCAGATCTTTATTCTGGACAACGACGGACACTTGGCGCCGGTGGGCGTCCCCGGCGAGATCCACATCGGCGGCGTGGGCCTGGCGCGGGGCTATCTCAACCGTCCGGAACTGACCGCCGAGCGCTTTATCACCAACCCCAACATACCAACGGTTGGGCGGCCCTACAAAACGGGCGACCAGGGTCGCTACTTGCCCGACGGCACGATCGAGTGCCTGGGCCGGATCGACACCCAGGTGAAGCTGCGCGGTTTCCGCATCGAGCTGGGCGAGATCGAGGCGGTGTTGCGCCAACACGAGGCGGTGCAGGACGCGGCTGTCGTGTTGCGCGAAGACACGCCGGGCGACCAGCGCCTGGTGGCGTATCTTGTTGCGATGCATACGGTCGAGTTTGCCCTCTTGCGCCAGTGGATGCAGCAGAAGCTGCCCGACTATATGTTGCCGTCCGCGTTCGTCGAGCTGGCGGCGCTGCCGCTGACGCCCAACGGCAAGGTGGATCGCAAGGCGCTGCCCGCGCCGGATGGGGCGCGTTCCGCTATCGACACTGCGTACGTTGCCCCCTGCACGCCCGAGGAGGAGATCATCGTCGGCCTCTGGGCGCAGGTTTTGGGCGTTGCGCGCGTCGGCGTGCATGACAACTTCTTCGCGTTGGGCGGCCATTCGCTGCTGGCCACGCAACTGCTCTCGCGGCTGCGCGAAATGTTCCAGGTCGAGTTGCCCCTGGCAGCGCTGTTTGCCAACCCGACGGTTGCCGGGATGGCGGTGCAGGTTGTCGAGTTGCGCCGTTCGGAGGCGGGGATGGCAGCGCCGCCGATCACAAGCGTATCGCGGGAGAGCGCCTTACCGCTCTCCTTTGCCCAGCAACGGCTCTGGTTCCTCGACCAGCTCGAACCGAACAGCCCATTTTACAACAACCCGGTGGCGCTGCGCTTGAGCGGCGAGCTCGATGTCGCCGCCCTGGAGCGCAGCCTGAACGAGCTTGTGCGTCGCCACGAAACGCTGCGCACAAGCTTCGCCGCCGTCGACGGTCGCCCAGCCCAGGTGATCGCGCCGGCGTTAAGCGTGTTGTTGCCGGTCACCGACCTGCGCGATCTGCCGGAAGCCGAGCGCGAGGCCGAGGCGCTGCGCCTGGCGACGGAAGAGGCGCGCTTGCCGTTTAGCCTGGCGCATGGCCCGTTGCTGCGCTTCGGGCTGCTGCGGATAGCTGACGAGGAGTATATCGCGCTGCTCACGATGCATCATATCGTTTCGGACGGCTGGTCGATGGGCGTGCTGATCCGCGAGGTGGCAACGCTCTACAACGCCTTCACCAGCGATCAGCCCGCGCCGTTGCCCGACTTGCCTGTCCAGTACGCCGATTTTGCCGTCTGGCAGCAGACGTGGCTGCACGGCGACGGCGCGGACGGTCAGGCCGAGTCGCCGTTCCAGACCCAACTCGAGTACTGGAAACAACAACTCGCCGGCGAGCGCGGCAAGCCACCGCTCCTCGATCTGCCGACCGACCGGCCACGTCCGGCCATCCAGAGCGCCAATGGCGCTACGCACTCCTTTGCGCTACCCCGCGCGCTGACCGACGCGCTGCAAGCGCTCAGTCGCGCGGAGGGTGCGACCCTGTTTATGACCCTGCTGGCCGCGTTCCAGGTCGTGCTGGCGCGCTACAGCGGTCAGGACGACTTCTGCGTCGGCACGCCCATCGCCAACCGCACCCGCGCCGAAACCGAGGGCTTGATCGGCTTCTTCGTCAACACGCTGGTGCTGCGCGCCGACCTCACTGGGAACCCGACGTTTCGCGAGCTGCTGGCCCAGGTGCGCGAACAGTCCCTGGGCGCATACACCCATCAAGATCTGCCCTTCGAGATGCTGGTCGAAGCCCTTCAGCCCGAGCGCAACCTGAGCTATAACCCGCTGTTCCAGGTGATGTTCGTGCTCAACAACGCACCTGTGCAGGCGGTGCAACTGCCCAGCCTGACGATGCGCCCGCTGCAAGTGGAGAGTGGGACGGCGCGCTTTGACATCACCCTCTCGATGGCGGAAGGGCCGGAGGGATTGGGCGGGGCGTTGTAGTACAACACCGACCTGTTCGATGCGACGACCATCGCGCGCCGGGTCCAGCACCTGACGTTCATGCTCGCCGGCATCGTCGCCGACCCCGACCAACTCGTCGCCCAGCTCCCGCTGCTCACCCCGACGGAGCGCCAACGCCTGCTTGTCGACTGGAACGCCACCGCTGCGCCCTTCCCCGACCAGACCTGCTTCCATCACCTGTTCGAGGCCCAGGTCGCCCGGCATCCCGATGCTCTGGCGCTGGTGCTGGACGACGCGGCGCTGACCTATCGCGAGCTGAATGCGCGGGCGAACCAACTGGCTCACTACCTGCAGGAACACGGCGTCGGTCCTGGCACGCTGGTTGCGGTGGGGCTGGACCGCTCGTTCGAGCTGCTCATCGCTATCCTGGGCGTGCTCAAGGCCGGCGGGGCCTTCCTGCCGCTCGACCCAAGCTACCCGCCTGCCCGCCTGGCCTTCATGCTCGACGACGCCCAGCCTGCCGCCCTGCTGACCACCGCAGTGACAGCTCCGCGCTTCAACGCCGCCGCGCCGCCGCGCTGCATCCATCTCGATGTCGATTGGCCAGCCATCGCCCGCTTCCCGGAGCACAATCCGGTCAGCGCGGCGACGGCGGACAGCCTGGCCTATGTGATCTACACCTCGGGCTCGACCGGCCAGCCCAAGGGTGCGCTGCTCGCTCACCGCGGCTGGTGCAACTTGACCGCGTTCCAGCGTGAGACGTTCGCTCTGCAGCCGGGCAAGCGGGTGCTGCAGTTTGCGGCGCTGAGCTTCGACGCCAGTATCTGGGAGCTGGGGATGGCGTTAGGGAACGGAGCGACGCTGGCGCTGGCCCGCGCCGAGCTGCTGCGCGCGGGGCCAGACTTGCTGCAGCTGCTGCAGACCCAGCAGGTGACGACGGTGACCCTGCCGCCGTCCTTGCTGGCGGTGCTGCCGCCGACTGACCTGCCGCAGTTAGAGACGGTGGTCGCGGCCGGGGAAGCCTGTCCGGCGGCGCTGGCGGCGCGCTGGGCGGTGGGGCGGCGCTTCTACAACGCCTACGGGCCGACCGAGGCGACGGTCTGCGCGACGATCCAGCGCTGTGCTGCGGACGCGGCGACGCACCCGCCAATTGGCCGCCCGCTGCCGAATGTGACGTGTTATGTGCTGGATCGCCAGCAGCAGCTGGTCCCGGTCGGGGTGGCGGGCGAGTTGTACATCGGCGGAGTGGGGGTGGCGCAGGGCTACCTGAACCGTCCCGAGCTGAGTGCGGAGCGCTTTGTGGCCAGCCCGTTCCGCGCCGACGAACGGTTGTACCGGACGGGCGACCTGGTGCGCTACCGGGCGGATGGCCAGCTGGAGTTCCTGGGGCGGATCGACCAGCAGGTGAAGCTGCGCGGCTTCCGGATCGAGCTGGAGGAGATTGCGGCAGTGTTGCGTGAGCAGGCGGCGGTGCAAGATGCGCTGGTGCTGGCGCGGGCGGAGGGCGGGGGCGAGCCACGGTTGGTGGCCTACGTGCTGCGCCAGCCTGCTACTGACGAAGAGGCGCCTGACGCGACCGCCGCCGTCGCCAGTGTGCTGCGCGCCTTTGCGAGTGAACGGTTGCCCGAGTACATGGCGCCTTCGGCCTTTGTGTTCCTCGAAGCCTGGCCGCTGAC
>JAKSDJ010000086.1 GCA_022360155.1 Chloroflexales bacterium
AGTACCAATACTGTTCAGATAAGCGCGATGGAAGACCTTAAAGGTCTTGGGGAAGGCTTCCCCAAGCATCTATTCAAGACCTTAAAGGTCTTATTTGAAAAGCATTGCGTCTAGCCCTACAACGAGCCATGTCATGCTAAACGACGTGACGAATCGCCTGGGAAGCGGGTGCGAGACCCTGCGCAGCGCCGGCCCTGAACGCAGCCGAAGGGCTCAGGGCGCTATAGGCGACGGCGTTCCAACGAGGTGAGTCTGGAAGTCTCGTTGTAGTACTAGCCTGAATATTGGTGATAGCTGTTCCATGTGAAGATCGCGATGGCATGAAAGACCTTTCTTAGTCCAAATGCACAGGGTCGTCAAACCCCATAACTATGTGATGGGTTGATGTTTGGCCTGATCAGATGGCTGGTTTCGCACCAGAGTCACATGCCATGGTGGAGTCGCATTGCCGGGAGAGAGATGTCAGGCGCCTGCCAAAGTACGATAACGCTTGGAAAACGCAGGTTTACATAAGATTATGACTGCATGGGCCATGCTATTGAACGCGATCACGGTTGCTCGTTCTTCTAACCAGCGGAGATCATACGAAGGCGGGCACGTACTTCGGCGGCGGTGGAAAGATCAAGTATCTGCTGGGCAGCAACCTGTACTTCGGCGAGGTTGATCGCACGTAGCGCAGCTTTGGCAGCCGGGATCAGCGGCCCCGACATGCTGAGTGTGGTTACACCAAGGCCAACCAACGCCAATGCGCCGAGCGGATCGCCGGCTAACTCGCCGCACACACTTACCACCGCGTCACCGCTCGCGCCAGCACGTGCGGTTTGCGCAATCAGTCGGAGTACTGCCGGATGCAACGAATCGCCAATCCCGCTAACTGCCGCATTGGTGCGATCAACTGCCAGGGCATATTGCGTCAGATCATTGGTGCCGATGCTCATAAAATCAACTAGACGGGCCACATGGTCGGCAACAAGTGCGAGAGCGGGCACTTCGATCATCACACCTACCTCTAATTGATCGACAACGAGCTCGCCGGCGGCACGTAGCTCATCGCCCACTTCGGCAACCATACGACGCAGCCAGTAAACCTCTTCCAGATTGGCAACCATCGGAAACATCACCTTGATCGGGTAGTTCGGACCGATGCGCCAGATTGCACGCACCTGGGCGCGCAATAAATCGGGAGCACTTCTGGCCAGACGAATGCCGCGCGCCCCAAGGGCTGGATTCTGTTCGGGCGGTTGGCGCAGGTAGCGCACGGGCTTATCGCCGCCGATATCGAGCGTGCGGATGACCAGTGGTCGCCCATCGAGAGCGGCGGCGATAAGCCGATAGAGGTTGAGTTGCTCCTCTTCGCTGGGCGGGGTGTTCCGTTCGACAAACAACAACTCGGTGCGCAATAAGCCCACCCCCTCGGCGCCGCAATCCACAGCCGCGGCGCCTTCGCCGGGACTGCTTATATTCGCCAGGATTGTCAGCGCTGCGCCGTCGCGAGTAACGACAGGAGAACGTGCAGCGGCGCGTGCTTCGCTATTCCGCAAACGGGTCGCTGCGATCTGTGCTTCGAAGGTGCTGGTAGTTTGTTGGTCGGGGTCAACAAGTACGGTACCGGCGGTTCCATCGACCGCCAACAACATCTCATCGGTTAGGTTGGCGATAATTGAACCCAGGCCGACAACAGCGGGAAGGCCGAGACCACGGGCGAGGATGGCGACATGCGAGGTGGGGCCGCCTTCGGCGAGGCAGAAGCCCAGCACTCGCGAGCGATCAAGTTGTACCGCCTGCGAGGGTAACAAATCGTCGGCGACAACGATACAGGGCGTGTCGCCCAGCAGATCGGTTGCTGGTTGCGTGCCGCTTAGCAGGCGGATCAAGCGTTCTTTAATATCCTCCAGATCATTGGCGCGG
This sequence comes from Chloroflexales bacterium, assembly GCA_022360155.1. Lineage (GTDB taxonomy): Bacteria > Chloroflexota > Chloroflexia > Chloroflexales > Chloroflexaceae > JAKSDJ01. Next base: position 1,909 of record JAKSDJ010000086.1, read on the forward strand.
GCGCGAAACAGCTCATCTTCGCTGGCAGCAAGCACAGCGCGATAGCCATCAAGCACAGCAGCGACAGCGGCTTCGGCGTTACATGACTCAGCGTGACAATGGGCTTCAACCTCGTCGAAAAGCTGGGCATCGTCGAGAAAGGCAATGTGAGCCTCAAAGATCCCAGCCTCCTCGGCACTAACCGTTGTCGTAACATGTACCTGCAAAGCGGCAAGTTCGGCCCGCGCCTGACGGCGCGCTTCGAGCAGGCGCACCAATTCGTCGCCGACATCATCGACTCGGTAGTGGGCAACCGTAGCAACAACGTTATCGAAGCGGCGCACTGGGCCGACGGCTAATCCGGGCGCTGCGGCAACCCCGTACAGGCGCAAACCGGGTGCAATAACTGTCATGACGCTCCCTCCAACACAAAGTCGCTCTCGATCAGACGCACCAATGCGGTCAGCGCCTCGCCGCCTTGCGGGCCGCTGGTAAGAATACGCAACTCGTGACCTTGCTGAACCGTCAGCATCAGCAGGTGTAATGGGCTCTTGCCGTTCAGCGGCCCTTTGCGCGTGGTTACATTTTCAACCTGAATATTGGCATCGAAGCCCTTCGCCACCTGCACAAACGCCGCCAACGGTCGCGCATGCAAACCCGAGGCGTGATCAATGCGTACAACAGCCTCTGTCATAGAGATTCTCCTTATTGATTGCGCAGGATTTCGACGAGCCGGATCAGCCGTTCGGCGGCAGCGGCATTGACCCCTTCGATCAACAGATCGGGCTCATCCGCTATGCTGATACACAGGTTTACGCCGCCAACGGCCACTGCGCCGGGGTTGATCGTAAGTGACACCAACCGCGACAGCGGCGCCCTGTAACTATTTCTACTGCCTAAAAAGCCCTCGCCATAGATCAGTTCCATTCCATTCAGCCGCAACAAGCCGCCACGTACAGCGGTACGCAACAGTGTGCGTCTTGGGGCCAGCCGACGCGCCCACGAACCGCCAGACAACATGTCGAATAATTGCGACATCTGCTCGCCTATAGTACTGTCCTACAAGAGCAAACCAGGTTCCTCAAGCGCATTACGAAGATCGTTGAGAAAGCGCGCTGCCATTGCGCCATCGGCGACACGATGATCAACGCTCAGCGTAAGAGTCAGGGTCGGGCAGAAGCTGATCGCTGCTCCATCACGATATGGGCGCTCGACCGAGCGGCCCACCGCCAGGATGGCTGCCTCAGGCGGGTTGATCAACGCGGTGAACGAATCGATACCGAACATGCCCAGGTTCGAGATCGAGAAACTGCTGCCCTGCAGCTCTCCTGGGCCAAGTTGCCGCGCCTTTGCTCGCTGGTGCAGATCATAGAGTGCGGTTTGAATATCGCACAATCCACAATTCTGGGCATTGCGGATCACTGGCACCAGCAGGCGCCCGTCAACATCCATGGCGATACCGAGATGAGCCGCATAAGAGCGCCAGACTCCCTCAGGGCGAAATGAAGCGTTTAGATTGGGATGCCTGAGCAGCAGCGGCGCAACTGCACGAATAATGAAGGCGGTAACTGAGGGACGAAAAGGCAAGCGCTCGCGCAACTCCTGAATACGACTCATCACCACGTCCACACTCAGGGTAAAGGTCGGCACGGCGGTATTGAGCGCCAGTCGCTCGGCCATTACCCGACGCGCTCCACGTAATGGGATCATCTCGCCATCATCGCACGACTGCTCGTTGTTGTTGGGATCGCCGCTATCCGGCAAGGCGGGCGGGCTGAACGGGGAGCGCGGCGCCGGCGGAGTGGTGTCGGCGGTCTGGTTTTGCAGCGTCCGCAGGATATCTTCTTTCATCACCCGGCCATGCGAGCCGCTGCCGGCAACCTGCCAGAGGTCGAGGCCGTGCTGGCGGGCCAGGTTACGGGCTAGCGGCGTAGCGCGCGGGCGAGGATTGTTGGCATCAGGGGCGCGGGCGGCAACGACGCCTTCGGCGACAGGTGATAAGATTGGCTTGATCGGCGGTTCCTCGCCTGGAGCAAAGATCAGCGCGATTGTGGCGGCAACCGGGATTGTATCGCCAGGATGAGCGCTGACTTCAGCAAGGATACCGCTGGCTGGCGCTTCGACATCAATTGTCGCTTTATCCGTTTCGATCTCAAGCAACGGCTCACCGACGCACACCGTTTCATACTCCTGGCGATACCAGCGCACAATGGCGCCGCTTTCCATCACCATGTCAACCTTAGGCATAATTACATCTGTCGGCATGGTTCACTCTCTGACCAGATTACGAGCAGCGGCAACAATATCCTCAACCTGGGGCACGGCGCTACGTTCGAGATTGCGATTGTACGGAATGGGCGTTTCGCGACCGGCAAGCCGACGAATAGGCGCATCGAGAAAATCGAAGGCATCACTTTCTGCAATGCGCGCCGACACCTCGCCGCCGACACCGCCGGTACGAACCGCTTCGTGAACGATCAGCACCCGACCGGTACGGCGCGCCGAAGTAAAGATTGCTTCGTTGTCGAGCGGGCGTAGGCTCCGCAGATCGATCACTTCAGCATCGATTCCTTCGTCGGCCAGGCCGACTGCCGCCTCCATCGCCCGAACAACCATCGCCGAATAACTGATGATCGTCAGGTGGCTGCCGCGACGACGCACGGCGGCTTTACCGATTGGCTCGGCATACAACTCTTCGGGCACAGCGCCTTTGGTTCGGTAGAGCAGTTTATGTTCAAAGATCAGCACCGGGTTCGGATCGCGGATCGCGGCGATCAGCAAGCCCTTGGCGTCGTGAGGTGTAGCAGGGGCCAGCACCTTCAGGCCGGGCACATGGGTAAACCAGGCTTCGAGACTTTGTGAATGTTGGGCTGCAGCGCCGGTACCCGATCCGCCGGGCATACGCATCACCATCGGCACACTTACTTTACCGCCGAACATAAAGCGCATTTTGGCGGCTTGGTTCACCAGTTGTTCCATCGAAAGCGTGATAAAATCGCTAAACTGAATCTCAGCCACTGGCCGCATCCCGGTAATTGCCGCACCGATCGCCAGCCCAGCGATCCCAGCCTCGGAGATCGGGGTATCGCGAATACGGTTGGCGCCAAATTCGTGAACCAGATCGCCGCTGACGCCAAACGCACCGCCATACAAACCAATATCCTCACCGAACATAAAAACACGCCGATCGGCACGCATCTCTTGGCGCAATGCCTCGCGAAGCGCCTCGGCATAGGTGATCGCACGGGTCTGGCTGACCGGAGCCTGCAATTCGCTCTGGGGAATGGTTGCTATCATGCGTATACCTCATCTTCAAGGCGCTCCGAATCGGGCTCAGGACTGGTCTCGGCGAACGCCACTGCGGCGTTTACATCGGCCCGTGCCTGAGCGCTGATCGCCTCAGCCTCGGTGGTGCTAAGCAGACCGGCAGCTAGCATATGGTCGCGCAACCGCACAATTGGATCTTTGCCTTTCCAATCATCGATCTCAGCCTGGGTACGATACAGGTTGCGGTCACTTTTTGAGTGGCCGCGCCAGCGGTAGGTACGCGCTTCGATCAGCGTTGGACCATCACCTTCGCGTGCCCGCGCCACTGCCGCAACTGTCGCAGCATACACCGCGATGAGATCGTTACCGTCCACCGTCTGGCTGGGAAGTCCATAAGCAAGCGCACGCTGGCTGATCGACTCGATGGCGAACGCCTGATGCACCGCCATCGACATCGCGTAGGTATTGTTCTCGCAGAAGAAGATCACCGGCAGCTTCCAGATCGCCGCCATGTTAAGCGCCTCGTGAAAGGCCCCTTCGTTCGCGGCGCCATCACCGAAAAAACTCAGGCATACCTGGCGGCTTGCCTGCATTTGCATACTTAGCCCGACGCCAGCAGCGATTGGAATGCCGCCGGCAACGATCCCATTGGCCCCAAGATTACCCCCCTCCACATCGGCAATATGCATCGAGCCGCCGCGACCGCGACAATAGCCGGTTTCTTTGCCCATAAACTCGGCCATCATGCGACCAAGATCGGCGCCTTTCGCAATACAGTGGCCGTGGCCACGATGGGTAGATAGAATGTAATCGTCCGGCTCCAGGGCGGCCACGGCGCCGACTGCACTGGCCTCCTGGCCTATCGAAAGATGCATGGTACCGTGAACCAGACCACGCATATAGAGTTGCTCGGCAGTTTCTTCAAACAACCGTATCCGTTCCATTTGCAGCAGCAAGTCGCGCAGGCGTTCGAGACTCAGCCCGGCAAAATCTTCTCTGTTGTGGTTGATCATCATGTTCAGGTTAGCGCCAAGATGCAGCGCATCCCGGCAGCGCTTATACTATGTTGGCCGGCGACGGAGCAGCGCGAGACGCGATACCAAGCCACTGATCCTGCAAGCGCCGTAATTGCACTACAGTCTGCGTCTCATCGAGGATCACATCGTTGTAGCTCAGGGCAGCGCCGAGCGGCACATTGTGACGCAGTATCGCGTTTTGGGCCAGGCCAAGGGGCAACAAGGCCTCGGCCTGGGCAATCTCGACTTGCTCGGCAAGACCATAAACGGTGTAGCCGCCGATGCCGTCGATCCGCTCACCGGCCCGCAGGGCGCGCTTTGCCACCGTGATCACCTCGGCCCTCATACCGGAAGCCGGCGCAATCGTAGCCTCGTGGTTAAGCACGGCCCGCGCTACCGAAAGCGGTGTTTCCAGGCTGGTCAGATGATACGGACGATACAATACCCAGTTCGGGCCGTCGCCCATCTTCAGATAGCGTAACTCATCGCCAACCACCGGCAGATCGCTGGTAAAGACAAGAAACACACCGGGAGCTACATCGCCGATCACGTAATCGACAATCGGCTCATCGCCAACCAGGCCGCCCTGATCGGTTCGTGCAAAAATATTGGGCAGATCGGCGAGCCGACCGTGGGGGCCGTGCATCCCGCGACAGGCCAGGTGAAGGCCGGTGGCGTTGGCCAGTGCAGCCATTTCAACCTGGGTTTTGGTCCCATCGACAAACGAACAGAGCATTTTGGCCGAAGCGCCAACCGCCCTGGCTCGTTCTTCAAGGTCGTCGGGAGTAGCGGCAACATCAAGCGGGTTGTTCTTGCCCTTCCCCGCGCAGAGTATCGTCAGCCCGAGGGTGCGAGCAAACTCGTACAACTCAAAGGTAGCGGCAGGCTCATCGCCGGCAGCGCCGCTATAAATAACCCCAGCAGCGTCGGCCAGGCGCTTCAGCAGCGGGCCGACCATAACATCGGTTTCGACATTGAGCAGAATAACGTGTTTACGCCCAAGTATCGCCTCCCAGGTGATTTTTGCGCCAAGGTTGGGAATACCAGTAGCCTCTACGATCGCCTCAAGTTGGGCAGTCGCCGGCAACAACTCGGCACGCTGGGTAATCGCCCGGTTGCCATCGGCCAGCGCGACGTCGATGGCAACAGCGCTATCGGCTTTGACGATCTGATCGGCGGGAACACCAGCAGCAAGCAGGGCGTTACGGGCGCGTCCGAGATTGATATCGGCAATAGCGGCAACCAACAAGCCCTGCATACGTGTTGTCTGGCTCACCAGGCCGGTACCCATCTGCCCGGCTCCAACCAGCCCGATACGAATAGGTCGACCAGCATGCTCGCGTTCGGACAGCTTCTGGTACAGAGTCATGATGCATCTTCTCCAGTAGACATCCAGATCCGAATACGCGTGCCAACCGTCGGTTCGGGCAGGGGGCGCGCCTCGATACACACATCGCCAGGCAATTCAGGCTCGGTTAACCCGTTGGCCTTAAGCACAAGATGGCCAAGTTCGCGCACATTATTATTTGCAACATCGCCAACAGCCTGAATAACATACTGCTCGTCCCCAACCTCGAGGATCTGGCTGGGGATGATGGGCCGTTGCGGCGGCTCGGCGCGGTGCAAAATAGCAAACTCGGCAATTTCGGACGGGGCTCGCTCGTGAAAGAAAACCCAGATTCCCGCTGCGGTAAACTCACCAACTAATGAACCAATGGTAGTCACCTCAAGGTCATAGATCAGTTCAGACGAAGTACTCATAAGATTAATCCTGCAACTGGACATTATCCTCCTTGACGCCGGAGACGAAGAGATCGGCGGTGATAAAGCGCATCAGCGGGCCGGATGGCCGAGTAGCGTGAATATCAACCGTGAGTACTTTCTTCATCGGGTACACACCAACACGAGCGGTGCCGCCGCAGTCGATCACGGCTACCGCGATCTGGCTAAAATCGGCTTTCGACTTGAACCCATCGAATGGAGTGCCGCCGGTGAGTTCGGCGATCTTCGCCGCAAGCGGATGAATTCCACCGCCAGTAACACAGTAGATAAGATCACGACCAGGTTTCGGCTCGACCACCAGCGGACCGCCCCAGCCACCACGACCAGCGCTGATCTTCACTTTGCGATATCGCTTTTGCTCGCTCAAGGTAACCCCCTTGTTTTGTATGGAATAATCCAACAGGCGTGGAAGAGTACAATGGAAGCGTCCAGCGGGGTACACCCTTCCACCGCGCTCCTACGAGGCGTACAGGCCAAAACTCGCCAGCCAGGCAAGTACTACGGCGATCGGGCCGGTGATCAGACGCGAGATCAGGACGGCGGGCACGCCGATCTCGACAGTTTCCGGCTCGGCTTCGCCAAGGGCCAAACCGACTGGAATAAAGTCGCAGCCGACCTGCGGATTGATCGCAAACAGGGCCGGCAAAGCATACTGTGGCGGCATAGTGCCGTTGGTGATCAGGGTTGCGCCGATCAAGGCGCCGATCACCTGGGCGATCACTGCACCGGGGCCAAGTATTGGCGAGAGCACCGGGATGGCACAGATCAACGAGAGGATGATCAATCCGATCACATTCGAGGCTAGCGGGGCCAATGCATTCGCCAGCATTTCGCCGATCCCGGTATACAGAATGATACCGATCAGTAGACTGATGAACGCCATAAAAGGCAAAACATTGGCGATCACTTGGTCGATCGCCTCACGACCGGCTTGGTAGAGCTTGCCAACCACCCCGCCGACGCCCCGCCCAATCGATGTCAAGATGCCTGAGAACCCATTCATGCCGCCACCTCCGAACTTGTCATCTCTTGCGCTTCGCGCCGTGCCATCATGATCGCGGTGATCCGCTCCGTCACAATGCCGCGAATAAAGATCACCACCAGGCCGATCAGCAAGTAGCGCACAGCGAGATCAACCAGCGGCAGCCCAAGAGCCTCTATCCCAGCGGCAATTCCAAGCCAGACAAACAACTCGCCGGGGTTGATATGCGGGAAGATGCCAATGGGCGGGTGAACATAGCTCACCGCCGAATCGTAAAAGGCCGGTTTGTACTTTTCGGGCAAGAAGCGTCCCATGGTATAAGCCATCGGGTTGGTCAAAAAGAAGCAGGCAAGAAACGGCAAGAGGATGTAGCGTATCGGATAGTATTGAATTCCCGGGCGAGCAGCCCACTCACCAACTTTATCGACGCGCTCAGGGCCGATCAAGGCGATCAGCGCATTGACCCCGGTAAGCAGAACGATTAGCGTGGGAATGATACCTGTAACCAGTCCGACCAACGTTTCGCCACCCCTGGCGAACATTCCAATAAAATGTTCACCAAGCCAGATCAGGGCATCGAGCATGTGTGACCTCCATGTCTTCGCGAGATTGAACTTCCGTAGTCAATGCGCGTTCGTGATACTCTCGTGGCAGTTCTCTTTTGGCAACACCTCTCTTTACGCTACATTGGCAGGCAGCGATTTGCTGCGACCAAATCGCCAACAACCAATACCCTCATCGCGTATCGAAACACGATGTACGCAGTATTTCAGTACGGCAAATAAACGACAACATGGGTGCAGCCGCCTTTGTGTGGCACGAGTCAATCTTGTGCCACCAAGCCGGCCACAAGCGCGATGGTTAGGTAGCCTCAGCCTGCGGTTTGGTCTGCAAGAACGATGCCGCGTGCTGCAATGCCGCCCATTGACCCTGGCGCATACCGCTCGGCGTATCGCCCTCGGCCACACTTTCTAGTGACCGCCCCTCAAGTTCGGCTACCGGACGCAGCTTCGAGAAGACCGTCCAACCATCGAACAATTCAGCCCGCCGAATACGTTCTTCGCCATCAACCGTCAGCACCGCATAGGTACGCCCACGCCAGCGATTGCCGTACATGCCTACGGCAGTTCGCCCAACTGCACGTAACTCGGCAATCCGTCCGTGAAAGCGACGTAACTGCCAATAGGCCATGCCAAATTGTGCTATCCATAAGATAGCCACAACGAGAAAGAGATAGGCCATAAGTTGGATCTCCCGATGGGCGGTTACCGATTATTGTATATTTTATTCCAAATGGGTATGAGTATTATACAAAATATTGGGAAAATGTCAAGTGCTTGCACAAATGTGAAAATTTCGTCGAATAAAAAACAGCCCGGTGAAGGTTTGGGCGATCGGGACTACAAGGGAGACAGTCGTTGGCGAAGGCTGTTGCGAAGCTCAGAGGTTGGAAAGCACCGCAGTGCGAACAAGGCGCGAGTCGAGTTCAAGCACTGCCTCGGCGGCTTCCGAGTCGGTGACAAGAATATCAAGGTAGCCGCCGCGCAGCACACCACGGATAGCCCGGGCCTTCGCACTGTTACAGGCGGCCCCAATTACTGTGGGGATAGCGGCAAGTTGCGCTAGAGTGATCGCGATCACCCTGGCGTCGATCTCAGGAAAAGCCGGGTTGCCGTTGTCGTCGAAATGACGGGCGCAAACATCGCCGACCGCGCCACTTGCGACAATAGCAGCGAATTCCTCGTGGCTGAGATAACCGGCGCGCAGCAAGCTGGAGACACTCGGCTCAAGTGCGCCGATACCTACCAGCGCTACTTCGGCACTCAAGGCCGCTTCGAGCGCCTCGGCGATGTTGCGCTGCCCAAGCAACGCCGTTGCCAACTCGGGTTGATCGACAACAAGCGGTGCGTGCAGATAGCGATACCGCCCCGAAAAATGCCGAGCCAGCCGGGCCACCAGCGACGGCCCATCGATTGCTGGTTCGTCTGATGAAACCCCGCCCATCAGTTGCACAACCTCGACATCATACCGACGCGATGGTGTAAACAGATCAACAATCGCATGCACCGTCGTGCCCCAAGAGATAGCGAGCGTCTTCGCTCCGTCGAGCTGTTCGTCGAGCATGCGTGCCGACAATTGTGCAGTTTTCTGCAGGGTAACCATATCGCTACCGGGAGTTGCCTGAACGACGACAGCCGCTCGCAAGCCGAAGCGTTCTTTTATCTGCTGCTCAAGAAGGAAATCACGTGCAATAGGGTAGTGGATTGAAATCTCAACAATCCCGCGTTCACGGGCCTCTTTGAGCATGCGCGAAACATTCGAGCGCGATAGCGACAACGCCTGCGCAATTTGCTGCTGACTCTGATCGTGATAGTAATAAAGAGTCGCGATCCGCGCTAGTAATTCATCGCGATCTTCCAACATAGGATTCACATTTGTTTAGCTGTTGCACACATGCCGACAACCAGTTTTTGGGTAAGGCAATACCCGCACCGGTAGCGCCCCTGGATAGCGACAGGCTCGCGCAAGGCTTTAGAAATGTAGGTCTTGATAACAATATCTGTGTATGCCGGTTCCATGCCGTCTCACGACGAAGGAGCGGGTAGATCCAGATACTCACCCGCAAGCAAAACCCACCGAGCTGATCGGCGGGTATCGCGTTGGGAAGCCGTAAAACTGGAGCGGGCGACGCGACTCGAACGCGCGACCATCTGCTTGGAAGGCAGATGCTCTACCAACTGAGCTACACCCGCACACGCCTTAAATGTACCACAAGAAACAGAAAACGTAAAGCGAAAAAGGTTAGAAATTCATAAATCAGCCGGCTCTTCAGCGCGGGCCGTGTAGTAAATGCCCAAATAGGGCTGTTCAGCGCCGGGGAGCTTTCCCAACTGCACCTGCGCAATATTCTCGCCGTAGTCGTGACGGTAGGTTATCGCAATGTTGTCGCCAGGGTGATAGTGGAACAGTTCATCGCGCAGACTCGGCACATCGTCGACCGACACGCTGTTGAGCGCGATAATCATGTCGCCACGCTTGATCCCGGCTTTCGCCGCCGGGCCGCCCCGTTCGACCCGGACCACCAAGACACCGGCGGACGGCAACAGTTGCGCCCGGGTCTCGCGTCGAGCGAGATCGTAGCCCATCAACCAACCAGCGGCGCCGCTAAACATGGCGCACCAACTGGCCATTGCGACAAAGCCAATCAAAATTGCGATGATCGTTTTCCGCCCTAGAATCACCTTACCGCCTCTTTCGACAACATGTTTTGACTTATCATTATATCATGCGGCAGTTGGGAATGTTGGTACGTTAGCAGGTTAGAACGTTGGCATCCTTCGGCGGTGCTCAGGGCCGGGGTTGGAACGTTAGTCATCCCACGCGGTGCGCGCACACGAGCATGCCAAGAGCCGTCCAATGGCGATCTATCGGCTTCCCCGCGTACGCGGGGACTATCGGCTATGTTCACATCGCCTCGTCGTTTCTGCGTCTCCCCATCTCCTCAGCTCGTCAAGAGTTGTTCCAGCCTTTCCTGTAGCGCCCCGACTGCGCCGGGGAGCAAGGGTAATGCCCCCACCCCGCTGGAATACAACTCGGCAGCGCCCTGGCCGGGGAAGAGTAACATCGCGGCACGGGCGGCCCGTTCACCACTCGGCAGACCGATGCTGCCCAAATAGGTGTATGCGTCGGCCAGAGCGTCTTCGGGAACGCCGCCACTGGCATCGAGGCGATACTTCGCGTCGAAGAGCACCACCGTCGGCGGCTTATCCGGACGTTCGATCTCTACAGCCAGATCGGGAATGCGGGTGTGACGATCCAGGGAAATAAAGGATGAGCGCGGGTGGGAATACAGCGAGTGAGCCGTTGTATCTGCCTCGCCGCCAGTTCTGCGGAGTGGATTACGCCGATAGCGCGGCTGGTAACGCAGGCGGAGGGTTAAGTCGCTCCAGCCGAGCACTAGGAGCGTTTCGTCTTCGACCAACGCCAGTGTAAAATCTGTCTCGGCGGCAACAACGAGCTTTTGCTCATGCACCTGGACATCCGGCAGGTCGAGTAGCGCCTGCGCCACCTGGAGCAAACACCAGCACTCGTAGAGGCGCGGCAATTCCTGGATCGGCAGGTCGAAGAGCGGGGTTTCAACTGCGATGAAGGGATAGCGCCGCACATCCTGCCAAAAGCGATACACCACGCGGTAAGCCGGTTCGCGTTGCAATGCAGGCGTCGGGCCGTGAAAACTGGTAAGCGGTCCGACTTCGGCCAAGAAGGGCAGCGCCCGCAACTCGTGCAATCGTTTCGTCACCTCGTTGCAGCGCACTGCAATCGCGCTGATCGACCTGGACCGCTCGCTGGCGCGACCGCCCTCGCGCTGGGCCAGCGCTGCAATCAGTCGAGTGCGCCGCCACAACTCGTCGAGCAGTCGCTTGACCAAGCGGTTCTCGTATGTATCGGCGCTTGGCGTGCTGCGCGCCTGGCTGACTTCGGTCGGAATTGGGGTTTGGGCATGCGCGGTAGGCGCCTGAACGTTGGCGCTGCGCCAATCCGACGGATCGGGTCGCCAATCGCGCGCCTGTCCCGCCTCAACGCGCTCCGTGTGCGGGCGTAGTTCCGTACGCGGGCGGCGGGCGATCTGCGCGATGGCCCGATCGAGTTGGCTGAAACGCTCGTCGAGCAGGTGAACATAAGTCTGGAGCAATTGCGACTCCGGGGGCGATTCTAGCGACTGCATGCGGATGCCGATCATGCCGCCGGCCAGCGTATAGATCAGCCCATAGACGTTCTGTTGCAAGTTGTCGAGCAAGAGCGTATACCGCTCCTGGTCGATCTTCCGAGGAGCGACCTCGATCACCGCATGGAGTTCTTCAGCGACGCTGTCGGGCCGGGTCGCTTGCAGCAGAACCGCAAAGCGCCCGACCGCATTCTGGGGATTCCAACGCCAACGCCAGGCCGGATCGCCTGGCCGCATGAAGGGCTCCAGCGCCTCGCCATTGAGCAGCAGCAACAGCTCATCGCCCTGCGCTGGCGTGCAGGCAAACTCAACCGTCTGCCACTCGGTGATGCGGCAGGTGTCGTTGATGGGACGATTATCGACGAGCAGTTCCATTGCATTCGGAAGGAATTGCAACTAGCCTTTCTGCCGGTAGTTTGACTGCAACGTCTCCAACAGTGCGTCGCGCTGTTCGTAGAGCCGTTTGAGCGGGCGCGGTTCAACAGTCGCCAGTGTATAGGCGGCGAGAATAGGCAACGCAATCGTGCTGTCGCAGTAACAGACCACCGTATCTGGCAACTGGCGGGGATCGATCTTGCCCCAGGTCATCGCCTCCGACGGCGTCGCACCGGAGAGTCCGCCGGTGTCAGGGCGGGCGTCGGTGAACTGAATGAAGTAGTCGTGCCCCTTCTCGTCCAAGCCCAGAATCTCCTGGATCTGCGGCTCGGTCTGCAAAATGAAGTTCTTGGGCGAGCCGCCGCCGAGGATGACCACCGCGCTCTTGCCGTCCTGTTTCTTGGCGTTGTACACAATCGCTGTGGTCTCGTTGACATCCCGCTCGACATCGAAGCGCAACTGGTTGCCCTCCAGCACTAGGGCCGCCACATTCATGCCCAGCGTCGAGTCGCCGGGGCTGCTGGTATACAGCGGCACGCCACACTCGTAGGCGGCGGTCAGGATCGAGACGTACTCGGTTCCCAGCGCCCGTTCGCGGGCCTGGGTGTATTTGCCCAACAGGTAGTGTAATTCGGCAGTGCCCATCGGTCGCTGGAACTCTGGCCCGCGGATGCACTCGCGCACGAACTCGTCGCTTTTCAGCAGCACATCCTGGTGGAAGAGGATGTCATAGATGCGAATGAGCTTCTGCTCGCGCAGTTCGGCATCATCAACGAAGGGAGTAGTTCCAAACAGTTCAAAGCCAAGCGAGCGATGCATATCGTGGTAGAGATTCGCGCCGGTGGTGACCACCCAGTCGATCAACCCGGCGCGGATGAGCGGTACAATCGCTGCTGCGCCCAAGCCGGTTGGCGTGAGCGCGCCGCTAAGCGTCACCCCGATGGTTACGTCGGGTTGCGCGAGCTTCCGGGCAAAGAGCTGGCATGCTTCGCGCAGCCGGCCCGCGTTGTACGAAAAGAAGAACTGGTCGACCAGATCGCGCACACTGGCCTCCCCGCTGATCGGACGTGGATCGAGCCTAACGCCATAGGTCATGATGAAACATACTCCTTTACGAGTCTAATACTTCCCGCACTCTCCGTATCAATCCGGTCGGTGAAAAAGGTTTCTGTAACAATAGAACGCCGGGATCGAGTCGGCCATGATGCACAATCGCATTGTCTGCATAGCCCGATATAAAGAGTACTTTGAGCCCTTGTCGCAACGCGGTAAGGCGTTCGGCTAGCATTTTACCGCTCATTTGCGGCATCACCACGTCCGCGATCAGTAGATCGATAGTTGCGTCCGCATACTCCTGCGCCAGGCGTAGCCCCTCCGCGCCGTTGGGCGCTTCGAGCACAGTATACCCCTGATCACGCAAAACCTGTACGACTAACGCTCGCACTGTGGCTTCGTCTTCGACGACGATGATTGTCTCGTTGCCACGCAAGTTTGTCAACACCTCGCCCAGTTGAGCCGCTTCACCGTCTAGATCCGCAGAGTGCGGCAGGTAGATTTTGAACGTTGTGCCATGATTGGGTTCGCTGTAGACCCAAATACTGCCGCCATGCTGCTTGACAATGCCATAACTCACGGCCAGACCAAGCCCTGTCCCTTTGCCTGGTTCTTTGGTGGTAAAAAACGGTTCAAAGACGCGGCTCATGGTTTCTTCCGTCATCCCGATCCCCGTGTCGCTGATCGCAATTTGTACATACTCGCCGCATTCTGTTTCGATATGCTGGTGGATGTAGTCCTCATCCAGGGTGACGTTGCGGGTCTCGACGACTAGCTTGCCCCCTTCGGGCATGGCATCGCGGGCGTTGACGGCCAGATTGACGATCACTTGCTCGATCTGGCCGGGGTCAGCTCTGATCGACCCGAGATCGGGGTCGAGCAGTGTGATTAATTCAATGTCTTCGCCAATCACCCGGCGCAACAACCGATCCATGTCGCCAATCAAATCGTTGAGGCTGAGTATTTGGGGAGACAAAGGTTGCTTGCGAGCAAAGGCAAGCAACTGTCGGGTAAGTTTGGCGGCGCGGTCGGCTGCTTTCAATATTTCCTTGAGATCGGTGCGTTCCGGATCATCAGCGTCCCGCATATCTAGGCCTAGTTCGGCATAGCTCTTGATTACGGTCAGGATGTTGTTGAAGTCATGTGCAATACCGCCGGCCAAGCGCCCAACACTTTCCATTTTTTGCGATTGCAACAACTGTTCTTGGAGTCGTTTGTGTTCGGTAATATCCTGGGCCACAACCAGAGCGGCGCGTTTCCCGCTCAATTCCAGGGCATGCGAAGTAATCTTTACATCGATAATGCGACCATCTTTGAGTTGATGCCGCCATTCACCTGAAAATTGCAGGTCGGGACGCGGCCAGGCCATCTGTGCTAACAAGCGGGGGACATCTTCTTGGGGCCGAATATCCGTGATCCGCATGTGCAGAAACTCATCGTGCGTGTAGCCGTAGTGCGCAATAGCAGCGGTGTTCACCTCCAGAAAGGCCAGGGTCTGCTGATCATAGACCCACATCGGTTGGGGATTCTTGGCGAAAAGCAGCCGAAAGCCGGCTTCACTCTCGCGGAGGGCCGCTTCGACGCGTGTGCGTTCGGCAAGCTTGTCGCGTAACTGCTGGTTCGTCTGTTGTGTTTCAGCCAGCGCGCTGCCGAGAAGGGTGCTGAAACGTTCGATGAGGAGGCAGAGCGCCACGAGCGTAAGTACGAAAAAGGATAAGAGCCGCGTGAATGAAAATTCGGCTTCGGGAAAGAAACCGGCAAGCTGCGGCAATGCCTGCTCTAGCCAGGCTGTGCTGGTGATGATCAGCGCATTTGCCGCGGCGGTCAAGAATAAAGCGCGTCGGCCCAGGATCAGCCCCGCCATGGTGAGCGGAATCGCCATGGCGAAGAGCGCCGGCCCGCTGTGGCGCAATCCCGCCGCCACGATCAAGACCAGCAGCGCGAGTTGCATACCAAGCAAGGCAAGCATCACCGCCCACGAGAAATGACCGCTGCGAGTGAGCGCCAAGGCTCCAAACGCACTGCACAGGACCGATATGATGGCGATGGCATCGATCTGTTTGACTTGGTCCGGCTCGGGTGCGCTCAAGCTGATCGGCAGGCCGAGAATAGTCATTCCGAGTGAGCCGATCAACAAGATCTGGAATAGATAAGCCTGGCGGCGCCCTAGCGGGTCATGGAAAGGAATATCATTGAACCAGGCGCGTAATCTATTCCACATCGCAGCGATACCTAATCGTAATACAAATAACGATGACCTGTCAGGGAGCGCGATGGATAGAATGGCTGATCGATCAACGGCGCGCCAGGGCTTCGAACCCGCCAGGGAAGCAACAAGAGCACTCCAATAAGGTTCGCCGTTTCTTTCCTGTTGGGGCGATCACTCCACCGCTCCACACCTCCACATCGCTCCCGATTGACATGATCCGCTGTAGAGGTGTAGAGCAGCGCCAGACGCTATCCCTGAATATAGATTGTCTTGATCTGCGTGTAGAACTCGATGCCGGTCTTGCCCATCTCGCGGAACATCCCGCTGCCGCTATGCTTGAAGCCGCCAAAGGGCGCATGCAGGCTTGCACCAACAGTGTTGGTGTTGACTTTGACCATGCCGGCCTCAGCTTTTTCGGCATACCGCAGGGCTGTACCAACATCACGGGTGATCACCGCGGCGGAGAGGCCATAGGCGATATCATTGGCGATAGCGAAAGCGTGTTCTAGGTCGTCGGCGGCCATGACCGATACAACCGGGCCAAAGACCTCTTCTTGGGCAATCCGCATCCCGGAGGTTACATTACCCAACACGGTGGGCTGAACAAAGTAGCCGCCGGCATACCCGGCGCCTTCGGGGACGCCGCCGCCGGCCAGGACTTCGGCGCCTTCGTCGCGGGCCAGCGCAATATAGTCCAGGTCGGTTTGGCGCTGGCCGGCGCTGACCGCCGGCCCCATCCGCACCCCTTTGACCGTACCGGGGCCAACCTTGAGACTCCGCGCCATATCGCTCAGGCGGGCCGTAAACTCGGCGAGAACCGGCTTCTCGACAATAACCCGGCTGGTGGCGGTACAGGCCTGACCGGTCAAGCCAAAGCCGCCGATGGAGGCGGTTTTCGCCGCGAGATCAAGATTGGCGTCGGCGGCGACAACAACCGGGTTCTTGCCGCCCATCTCCAGGTGGGTGCGGGTAATCCGCGGCGCGGTCTTCTGGTAGATGCCGTGGCCGACGGCGTAAGAGCCGGTGAAAGAGACGGCTTTGACGCGCTCGTCGGTCACCAGGAGATCGCCCAGCGCGCCGCCCCCGCCAACGACACAGTTGAGCACGCCTTTCGGCAGCCCAGCCTCGGCAAACAGCTCGCAGAGCTTCAGCGCGATCAGCGGGGTGTTCGAGGCTGGCTTGAAGACCACAGTATTGCCCGCAATCAGGGCCGGGGCGATCTTCCAGATCGGTATGCTCAATGGGAAATTCCAGGG
>JAKSDJ010001035.1 GCA_022360155.1 Chloroflexales bacterium
TGCAGTGCGGCCTACGAATTGATGACGAACCGCGTTACAGCATGATTTGGAGCACGACGATGAACCAACAGACCCCGTGGCCGTCGCCAGCGAAGACCATCCTGATGACCATGTTGTTGCTGACCTTGTTGGCAGCCTGTGGCGGCGTGCCGCCGCCACCAAATGCCACCCCAGTGCCGTCGCCGCCGACGAACACCCCAGTGCCGCCGCCACCGACTGCCACCCCAGCACCGTCACGCCCGGCTGGAGGTGCGAATCCAGCAACAGTTGTTCCCCTCCAAGAGCGCAACAGCGCACACGAAGATAGTGGTACGATCGATGCGAAGCTGTTCCAGCGCATCGCCAACATCTTTGAGGTCTTCCGCAACAATGCAGACCAGATTTGGGCCGACACCTATCGCTTGGACCAGATGCCTCTGCTGCTCGTCTATAAGGATGCGGCGGGCAATCCCCAACATGGCTACCTCTTGAACCATCCCGACGCAGCGTCTGTGCCAACCGCAGAGCTTCTCAAGACCGACCCTGCGCTGAAGCTGCCCCCCGTCTATCGCTTGACGGAACTGCCGAGCGCACGTATCAAGCAGGTCCGACATTTCGATTTCCAAGCGCCGATCGCCGGCGTGCCAAGTTTCATTATGGCCTATAATGCACCCAGCGTTGATCAATTGAGCGCACCGGTGTCAGCCGATTGGGATGCCTTCATCGTGCACGAAGGGCTGCACGACCAGCAGGACGCCACCTGGGTGCAGGGCCTACAGTCCCAGGATGTCGATAACTACCCGCTGGATGGCGATGCGATTGCCGCCATTCGCTTGGAGCACCAGCTGCTTATCGCCGCACTCTCAGCTCCGGATGCGGCAACGCGCGACGCGGCTATCAAGCGCTTCATTGCTGTGCGCAGCGACCGTATCGCGACGAACCAGCTGGCCCAGACCATGGATGGTCAGCAAGAACGGTTTGAAGGCACGGCGCGCTACATCGAATACCGGTTGGGACAATTCATCCCCAACCCCAATCAGGTTGGCGCGATAAAGTATTTGCAAGTCGCCTTGGAGCCACAGGCAACGCGCGACGAATTGGCTTTTGGCCGTTTCTACTCAACCGGTGCGGCGCTTAGTCTGCTGCTGGATCAAGTTGGCATCCCGTGGAAGGCCGCGGTCGAGCAGGGACAAAGCCAGTATGAGGTTCTGCGTGACCACTTTGGCTTGACCGACAATGCTGCCGAGCAGGCTGCTCTCCTCGCCGAGGCGCGCAAGGTGTATCATTATGCTGCGCTGCAACAAGCCGGCGCCGCCACAGCTAAGACCGTCGATGCGGGCTATCAGCGCTTTTCAGATGACGCTGGTTTGGACGATCCGTCAAGCAGTGGATCCGATAATGCAGAGATCATCGAAGACGTTCAAAAACCCTACGAACCCGTTGCTGAACCGCCGATTACCGCTTCCGTGCCAGCGGGGTATACCCTCCAGGGTGGGTTTCGCGTTGCCTATGCCGAGCTGCCCCATGCATTCTGGCAAGCCGAGTACAGCCCAGGCAAAAAGCCGGTGACCATTGTCGACTACGCCGCGGGCGATCAGCGCCTGCGCATCACGCGCTCCCCCTTCGCGGGCACGCTTGCGGATGCCCAGACCATCAAGGCCGAAACCGGGCTGTTTGCTGGCGGTGAACGGCGCCGCTTCGGCGCTCGTGACGTGTTGCTCTTCACGATGGAAGACGCCACTACCGGCCCATACACCGCAATCGGCTTTGTCCACGACGGGCACTGGTACACCGCCGCGGGCGACCTATCCGTCGAGCCCATGGCCGCCATTGCCGCCGAGATGACGACGCAGTAAGCAGGTATCTATGAGCGCCATCCTCATTGTCGACGACGACCGGAACATCACCCGCCTGGTGCGAGGCTATCTTGAACAGGCGGGCTTTACCGTCTTGATTGCGCACACCCGCAGCGAGGCCTGGCACTGCCTGCGCCGCGCCGCGCTCGCCTGCCTCGTGCTCGACCTGGGCCTGCCCGATGGCGATGGGTGGGACATGACGCGCCAGATCCGCGGCGACCGCCAGCTGGGTGCCTTGCCCGTGATCATGCTGACGGCGCGCGTTGAAGAGAGTGATCGCATTATCGGCTTGGAATTGGGTGCGGATGACTACATCGTCAAGCCCTTTAACCCGCGCGAGGTGGTGGCGCGCGTCAAGGCGCTGTTGCGCCGCCGTGAGCTGGATCGCCATCCGGCGCAGCAGCAACTGCAGGCGGGCGATCTCCGGCTGGACATTGGGCAGCGCGTTGCCTACGCCGGTGATACGCCCATCGATCTGACGCCCACCGAATTTCAACTGCTCCACATCTTGATGGAGCATCCGGGCTACACCTTCACCCGCGACGATCTGCTCGACAAAACGCTCGGGTATAGCTACGAGGGCGCCGGCCGTACGTTAGACACCCACATCAAAAACTTGCGCCACAAGATCGAGCCGGATCCCAAACGGCCAAGCTATATCATCACCGTCCACCGTGTTGGCTATCGCTTTCATAGCGAACCGTTGCAAAGTGGCGCCCGGCGCGCGCCGAAGGGCTGAACCGTTGCCTGGCGCGTGTCGCCGGGCGGTAACCGTGAACACCGATGTCCCAACCCGTCAACCACCTGTGGGTACGCCTGAGCATCGCCTTTGTGATTGCGTTGCTGCTTGGCGCCGTGCTGCCCACCATCCTCTTCGAGATCGGGCTGCGCACCGGTCTCGTGGCGCCCCTGCCCGCCAACGAAGTGTTTCGGCCCCCCGCACCGCTGGTGGCGGGCGAGCCGCTGGTCTTTGACAGCGAAGCGGCATTCCACGCGTGGTTAACCAGCACCGGTTTTGACGAGGTTGGTCCGCCGCCCGCCTATGAGGTCACCTTCTTTGCCGAGTACATCGTAGCAGAACACACGCTCCTCACCGTGGCCGCGCTGCTCAGTATCGGCATTGGCAGCATCTTGGGGGTCAGTATCAGCCGCAGCATCAGCCGCCCGTTGAGTGACCTGGTGACGGCGACCCGAGCGATTCGCAAGCGTGATCTCAGGTATCGTGCCGCGCTACAGGGGACGAGCGAGATGCAAGCCCTGGCCCAAGCGTTCAATGCGATGGCGTGCAGCCTGGAGCGGAGCGAGACCGTCCGCCGCAACATGATGGCCGACGTGGCTCACGAGTTGCGGACCCCGCTCAGCGTCCTGGACGGCAATCTGCGGGCGATGCTCGACGGGGTGTTCCCAATCACGCCCGATGAACTGGGGCTGCTGCACGAGCAGACCCGTCATCTGACCCGGCTGGTGAACGATCTGCGCGAACTCGCTCTGGCGGAAGCCAAACAGCTCGCCTTGCAGTTCGAAGAAGTGGCTATGGACGAGTTGATCCACGAGACCGTGGCCATCTTCGCGCCCCTCGCGCAGGAACAGCGGATCGAACTGCGCACCGAGCTATCGAGTCCGCTTGCGCTGCGCGCCGACCGCAACCGCCTCCGGCAAGTGCTGCACAACTTGCTGGCAAACGCGATTCGCCACACGCCCGCCGCCGGTCGCGTGGTGGTGGTCGGGCGGCCACGGGGCGCGAGCATCGAGTTGGCCGTTCACGACAGCGGCGCCGGCCTGGACCGTGAACAACTAGCCGCCATCTTTGACCGCTTTCAGCGCGGGGCGGACGGACAACGGCGCGACAGCGGCGGCGGCATGGGGCTGGGATTAGCGATTGTCAAGGCAATTGTCGAACTGCACGACGGAGCCATCAGCGCGACCAGCGCAGGGCTTGGCCAGGGCGCCGTTTTCACCATTCAGCTCCCCCGCAAGGAGGGATAGCGTTGCGCCAGCAACAGCGTGCCGCTTTGCAATCGATGCTGGTGCGCATCTGGTGCTCTGCTCGCGGACGCGGGTTTGTGATGTTTGTAAATATCACTACCTTCTGGTTGTATTGGCAGACGGCTTGATTGTACTTGTTGATCGGCTGTCGCTGCTTCTGCTGAGCTGAGAAGCGGATATTCGTCGTGCTATGGACACCCTCCGTGATAACATTTCGTATTTATTAGAAAGTTGCACATCGCGGTCAAATCAGTTTTCTGGGATGCCTAGCGCCCCGCATCAGCCGCAAAATGCACGCTTTGTGGGCATTTTGTCCGACTGCATGGGCTTGTTATGCGGCTTAGTACTACAACGAGACATGTCATTCTGAAATCTTCGGCGGGCCAGTCCTGAGCGCAGTCGAAGGGCTCAGGACTGGCGAAGTGAAGAATCTCCTTGCCTAAGGGTGCAAGACCCTTCGCTTCGCTCAGGGTGACATCGACAAGTCCTGTTCCGATGCGGTGCAGGATGAAGTCTCGTTGTAGTATTAGTCTAATAGTTCTGTACATTTGTCCTTAATACACTGTGGGAGAGAGCAGGCTCGCCTTTTATTTCTATCAAGGTGTACCGCTACAAGTTCCGTAGTAGCAACTTCGGTTCCTGTTTCTGCGTTTTGCATTGTATGGAAGAACTTAATAGTTTTATCCTTTATCTCCAGTATTTTGGAACTCACAACAAGAAGGTCTCCAGCCATTACTTCTGCTTTATATTTTGTGTTTTGTTCTAGGGCAGCCATGCCTTTACTATTTTTTCGCATGTATTCCGGTGTAATTCCAATGGCGGAGAAGAGATGCCATGTGCCTTCATCAAATTTTGATGCGTACCACTGCACATTCATATGGCCCATATGATCTAGTTGGTATGGGTAGACAACTCCTCGATAAGTTTCAATCATAAAATTCTCTCACTTTCTGTTATTGTATGTGCCCCCTAATGGCCCAAGCTCACCTGCCGTCCGCGCTCTGCGAGACGTGTACTGGGCTGTATGAAAAACTGCCACGGCGCACAACCGCGACGTAGGCAGCAGTCAGCTCCAGCGCCTTGTTATGCGGCAGCATGGATAACTACCATGGCGATTCAATATACAACGGCTGTCGTTCAAAGTCCCTCTTGCCTTGCTGGCCTTTCTCGGACACAAAGAGCATCATGGGGGTCACGTTGTGTGTCTCGTATTCGCTCGGTGTCCCGATACGTACAGGAGTTCTGATAACCTGCCATCCACTTCGTGCATAAAATACTTCGAGCGTTGGCGCACAAAACAACACGGCGATGTCAATGCCGCTCCGCTGAATATAGTCGGTTGCCATTGCTAATACCTGTTGCCCATGCCCTTCGCGTCGATAGGGCGGGAACGTAAACATGTTGCCGAACCCGTAGCTTGTGTACATTTGACCGCCATGGTCGAGATCGAGGCGCAGCGCTGCCGCGTAGTTGAGTAGTACATCTCCTTCTGTTGCGGTAAAGTGAACGGGTCGTAGTGGCCCGATTGAAACTGAAAGCATCGAATGATCGTCATCCACACACAGCCGCACTCGTGCTTCATGGCGTGCCGCATCCGTCCTGAACGACCGCGTTGTCCGGACCAAACCA
>JAKSDJ010000552.1 GCA_022360155.1 Chloroflexales bacterium
ACCAATGAAACCGGATGGCACGACCATCACATCATCTGGAAATCAAAAGGCGGAACAGACACACTGGATAACCGAGTATTGCTCCACCCGAACTGCCATATGCAAGTTCATTCCCAAGGAATACACGTGGCGAAACCGCGTTCGGTAACGGGCGGAAGAACGGCTTGAGCCGTATGAGGGGAAACGCTCACGTACGGTTCTTAGGGGGCGGGACAGCAGTAATGTTGTCCTGCTACCCGACTACCTATCCAACGATAAATTCACCGTCGATGGACATTGGATTAAGATACCCAAACTGGGTTGGGTGAATATGACCGAACCGCTACGCTTTCAAGGCAAGGTTATGAGTGCCCGAATCAGTGAACGGGCAAGCTACTGGTTTGTGAGCATCCAGGTACAACTGACTGAATCGGAGCGACAAGCGCCGGAGCGGATTCTTGGGGTGGACGTGGGGGTCACGGCGCTGGCAGTGGACAGTGATGGTGCGGTGTTTGAAAACCAAAAACACCTGGCTGCGGCGCAGCGGAAACTGCGCCGCCTGAACCGCTGGCTGTCTCGCAAGCAAACGGGAAGTAAGAATTGGTCCAAAGCAAAGCGAAAACTCGCGCGGCTGCACCTGCGCATTGCCAACCTGCGGGCTGATGCGACCCACAAGCTGACGACGCGCCTGGCAGACAAAGCTAGCGTGATTGTCCTGGAAACCTTGAACGTGGCGGGGATGCTGAAAAACCACAAACTGTCACGCGCAATCGCAGATGCGGCATTCAGTGACATTGTTTGCCAACTCAGCTACAAAGCACAGCAGGTGGTACGCACTGACCCGTTCTATCCCTCCAGCAAGACCTGCAATGGATGCGGGTGGGTCAACCGCGATCTGACGCTTGCTGAACGGACATGGATATGTCCCAACTGTCAGCGGGCGCTTGACCGCGATCAGAATGCCGCCCGGAATATTCGAGACGAGGCGATGAGGCTCGTTAGCGCCTGAAGCTGACCGTCCGCGGCAGTGGCTACGTCGGGACGCAAAACACGCCTGTGGACTGTGTGTAAGACCTTCGCCTGAGAAGGCGGTGCAGAACGAAGCAGGAATTTCAATGGTGGAGAAGACGTACGTTTGCGTACATTTGAACACGTAGAAAGTAGCAGTTTACCGCATGACCAATCTGCTCCGCGAACATGCCGAACAGCAGTATGCCACCGAACTACACGCTCTCGCTCAGATCGACTCGCGTCCGCGCCCGCCCAACTGGCGCCTCTCGCCCTGGGCGGTAGTGACCTATTTGTTGGGCGGCCAACTCGACGACGGCACGCAGATCACGCTAAAATATATTGGCAACCGCCGCCTGATCGAGATCGCTGTGGCGACGCTGGCAACCGATCGGGCCTTGCTCTTGCTGGGCGTGCCCGGCACGGCCAAGAGTTGGGTCTCCGAGCATCTGTCGGCGGCTATTTCCGGTGACTCGACGATGCTTGTGCAGGGAACAGCGGGGACGGCGGAAGAGGCGATTCGTTATGGCTGGAACTATGCCCGTTTGCTTGCCGATGGCCCTTCCGCCGAGGCGCTGACGCCCAGCCCGGTGATGCGTGCGATGCGCGAAGGCAAACTCGCGCGGGTTGAAGAGTTGACCCGCATCCCCGCTGACGTGCAAGACACCTTGATTACGATCCTCTCGGAAAAGACCCTGCCCATCCCCGAGCTGAATAGCGAAGTGCAGGCGACCAAGGGCTTCAACCTGATTGCCACGGCCAACGACCGTGATCGAGGGGTGAATGATCTGTCGAGTGCGCTGCGACGGCGCTTCAACACGGTCGTTCTGCCGCTCCCCGACAGCCCCGCCGAGGAGGTCGAGATTGTGCGCCTGCGGGTGAGCAGCCTGGGTCGCGCCCTCGAACTCCCCGCCGAGCCGCCCGCCCTGGAGGAGATTCGTCGCGTGGTGACAGTCTTTCGGGAGCTACGCGCCGGGGTCACCGCCGACGGCAAGACCAAGATCAAGTCGCCGAGCGGCACACTGAGCACAGCCGAGGCGATTTCGGTGATCAACAGTGGGCTGGCGCTGGCCGCCCATTTTGGTGATGGGCAGTTGCGCGCCGGCGACCTTGCGGCGAGCCTGGTCGGTGCGGTGGTCAAAGATCCGGTGCAAGATCGGGTGATCTGGTTGGAGTATCTTGAGACGGTGCTCAAAGAGCGTAATGGGTGGCGCGATCTATATCGGGCCTGCCGGGAGATCGTCTGAGGTTGCGGCTGGGGTGGATGGCTGCTCTGCACCGTCCTTGTGCCTTTGCTTGCGCACATATCCCTGCGAGGGCAAGCGTGTCGCCCATCTGCCAAGTCGGCGCGAAGGCAGCGCCGCGGCGCTGTCCTCGCGCAACATCACATCACACTGGTGCGGTTTGTGCTCTACTGTGGGCGGATGATCGACCACGATGCGGTGTTCACACAACTGCTGACCGCCGGCTTGGTCGCGTTGCTCGAGCGGTTTGCCCCCCGCGGTGCTGGCCATGCGCGACCCGGCGCGCCGCGTCTTTCTCGCCAACGAACCCTGGGACGATCCGCCTAGCCGTGAGCGGCGCAAAGCCGATCTGGTCGTGTGGGCGCAGATCCGCGGCGCGCCGGCTTGGATTCTGGTCCATCTGGAGCACCAGGTGCAGGCCGATCACGACATCGCGCGGCGCATATTTGGCTCTTTCGCCCGGTTCTACCAGGCGCCCGGTATCCCGATCGAGCCCATCGTGTGTGGCGCGTACCCGACGCCGCGCACGCCGGTCGCCGCGCAGCATCAGGTGGTGTTCCCGCACCGCGTGGTGCGCGATTTCCAAGACCAGGCGGTCCAATGGAACTGGCTGGACTGGCGGACCTCTGTTCAGCATCCGAACCCACTGGCGGCGGTGTGGCTGGCACCAGCGGACTGGGTGCGAGGCAAGCCGGCCTGGTTGCAACGCTTGACCGGCCTGAGGCGCGACCTGACGCGACAACGCTTGGGATCTCCCTGCCCCTCACGGACACGGAAGAACAGCAGTTCCAGCCGGCGATCACGGCACGAAGACCCCAGAACAGGAGGCCGTGATGGTATTATTGACCGAATGGGAACAGAAAGGTCGCGTCGAGGGTCGCGCCGAGGCGACGCAAAATCTGGTGCTGCGGCAATTGGACCACAAGGTTGGCCCGTTGAGCGCGCCGCTGACCGACCGACTCGCCGCTCTCGCTCTGTCCCCCGAGCAGCTTGAAACGCTGGGCGAGGCGCTGCTCGACTGCACGACCTTGAATGACTTGGCGGCATGGCTTGATCAGACCACCGCTCCCTGAAACGTGGTTGGCTGCTGCATACGTCCCCGCGCCGTTGCGCAGTCATACCAGCGCCGGCGGGGACCGCGCGCCTCCGTCGTTGGTCAACAGCGATCTATGCCGTACACATCGTTTGCGCCGCTGTCATTGGGCATCTGTGACAGCGGCGCGGTCGTTGACCCCATCGAAGGCCGAGGCGACCTTCCCCTGAGAGCTTGTCTAGAAAGCCCCTATGAAGACCTGACCAGTGCGGTGCATGGGTCTGTTTGGAGCATCGAGGAAGCTGTAGATGCCGCACTGGTCAGGTCCGGGGTTAGGGAGCGAACCTTTTCAAACCACTTCTAAGCGGTGGGTGACATGCTGATGACGGCAGTTAGTGCAACATGATAAAAAACCCTTTAGCCGATCATCCGCGAGTAGAGCCCAACAGTGGTCAGAAAGAGCGACCCAAAAAGAAGAGATCTCTGCTTGCCCAAAGATAATTAACGCATACGTGAAGGCGGCATCGGTGGTCACGTCTGCGAACAGATCGAAGCTATGTTGCTGAATGGTCGCGGGTGAGAATGCTAAACTTGCGGATAGGTTGGCCGTTGGTGTAGCTTGTGCTGGTGCGATCCGCCACGCATGGCGCGGAATAACAATTTCTAAGGCCCCCAGAATGCGGTTTGCATTCAAGCTGAACAAGACCGGATCTTCGAGTTCAACGTGATAGACCACATGTGTGAAACGCGGACTCTGTAAGGAGATCAGATAATCCGCCACTTCGGGGTCGTGCTGATAGATGAGGCGCCCATCATCGGTCGCCTCACGCAGAATAACCGGAAGTTCTTGCATCATTGTCACTCACTGGTTATGGATTGATTGTTTGCGCCAACGCAGTATGATAAGACGATGCGGTTCAGTACGATCCTGGACCGTAAAAAGACTTGGGAGTGACTTTTGCCCCATCGACAAGATCCGATGATTATGTTACGCTCGGATCAAACTAGTGTTATGCGTGGTCAATCGAATAGTCGTTCTTTTCTTGCCTGGTGCTATGCGACTCCTACTCCGCTTTCTAACTTCGCGCATTAGCAACAAAATCATTCTGCCTTATTTGTTGTTGGCCCTGTTGCTCGCTGTCGCTATGACTTTTGTGGCGGCTCGTTCTACGACTGGCGCGCTCCAGAAACAGATGGACAATCGCCTGATCGAAGTGGGGCGAGTGACCAGTGATAGGCTTGTAGCTGTCGAAGATCAACAGATCGAGCAGTTACGAGCGATGATCTTCACTCGCGGCGTCCCCATTGCTTTTGCCGAATATGATACCACCCGCCTGGCTAAGCTGCTTCGCCCTAACTGGGCTAATCTCGATTTGTTCACCCTAATTGCATTCGACCGAAATGGACAGCCGCTACTGAGTTGGCAGCGTGCGCCCGGTACAGATGTTGGCGCATCTCCGCAGGATCGCGATGTCCCCAATCTGCCTTCTTGGTGGCTTGTCCAGCAAATTCTGGCCGAGAATAGCGATGCATTCGGCGACAAATTCTTGACCTTTCGCGACGAACGTCTCTACACGGTTGCACCGGTGCGGTATAATGGTGCGCTGGTCGGCGGATTGATGCTTGGCTTCCCTATCGATAAGTTGCTCAAGCAGTTGCAGAGTAAAAGCCATTCGAGCGTTACGACCTTTTATGATGCGCAAGGTCAAGCGGCGGCAACGACCCAAGTTGTGGTCGGTGATGCGCGGAGCCACGGCGGCGGCGTGATTCTCGCCGTGCGCGATTTTGGGCCAGGCATCTCAGCTGAAGAATTACCCCAGCTCTTCAAACGTTTACAGCGTCATGCCAATAGCCTAAACGAGGCGGCGCGCGGGATTGGGTTGGGATTGGTTATTACACGCGAACTCCTCGATCTCCAAGGCGGCTCGATCCAAGTCCAGAGTGAGCCGGATCGGGGTAGTCTGTTCAGTATGTTTCTTCCAAGCATCGTATGCTTCGGTCGAAGTGTAAGACGATGGCAATGTTTCTTCCGTGCTGTTGCGCCTCATCTTAGTCCTTCACCCCAAACCATCCAAACCGTAACGGCGCCAAGCGCTTTGGCTGAGAGCATGCCTGAAACGGGTTATGCAGCGCCAGAGCTATGCTGTCGCATGCTCACAAGATTTATACATTTCCACCATTGGGCACGCTCGATCCTTGCATAGAACTCCCATCTTATTTGTTCAGGCGGTTATTCAAACAATCGCTTAGATTTCAATATATATTATACTATTGACTCTTTGAATGAGAGACGTACAATAAAAGCATACCCACTATATCTGGCCCCTTTGTCTATAGGTCGCTGTGCTGAAAATGGGGATGCGAGAAGAGGCGTCTCGGAAAGTCCCTTTCTTTGCGCTTTTTCATCAGTAGCGGCGTGCCAAGAAGCATATCATTCGTTGGTTGGGGATAGATTGGGGATGAAGTATTATGCTGTGATCGCTTGTGTCGTGTCCTGCAATGATACCCAGTTTGTAATCCCTATATTGTATGCGCTAACGTGACCGTATCAACAGCGCTTGTTAGGTATTATGCTTTCGCTATAAATGAAGGAGTCAGTTGTCGTGTTACCGTGGCAGTCCTATCTATCGGAACATAAAGATCGCTTTGTCAACGAGTTGCTCGATTTCCTGCGCATCCCAAGCATTTCTTCTCTTCCCGAACATACAGGTGATGTAAAGCATGCTGCCGAGTGGGTCGCCCGCCGCCTGGAGGCTGCCGGAATCGAGCACGTACAGATTATGCCGACTGGCGGGCATCCTGTTGTTTATGGCGACTGGATGCATGCGCTAGGCCAACCGACCATTCTTATTTACGGACACTTCGATGTCCAGCCGGTTGACCCGCTGCACCTCTGGTCGTCTCCGCCGTTCGAACCGGCGATCCATGATGGACGTGTCTATGCGCGCGGCGCTTCAGACGATAAGGGTAACATGCTGGTCCCAATCCTAGCGATAGAGGCGCTGTTGCGCTCTATGGGCGCGTTGCCAGTCAATATCAAGTTCTGTTTCGAAGGTCAGGAAGAGATTGGCAGCCCTCAGCTTCCGGTTTTTCTGGCTGCGCATCACAATCTGTTTGCCTGTGATCTGGCGCTCAGCGCCGATAGCGGTCAATGGATGGATGATCAACCGGCGCTCCTCTTGGGGCTCAAGGGGCTATGCGCGTTACAGATCGATGTCACGGGCGCTGGTAGCGATCTGCATTCCGGTCTGTATGGCGGGTCGATCCAGAATCCGATCCATGCCCTGGTCCGCCTGCTCGACTCGCTGCGTAGCCCCGAGGGTAAGATCCTCGTCGATGGTTTCTACGACGATATAGCGCCGCTCTCGGACGAAGATCGGGCTGCAATCGCTGCTATTCCCTTTGATGAAGCGGAGTATGCTGCACAGATTGGCGTTCCTGGCGTTTTTGGCGAGCCGGGATACAGCACCCGCGAGCGAGCCTGGGTGCGACCCACCCTCGAGGTGAATGGCATCTGGGGCGGGTTTCAGGGCGATGGCGTTAAAACAGTGTTGCCGAATGCAGCCCATGCCAAAATCACGTGTCGCCTAGTCGCCAATCAGGAACCGGACCGCATTGCGGAACTCATTATTGCGCATATGGAACGTCATGCGCCGCCAGGAGCGACGGTGAATGCATACCAACAAGACTCGCGGGCAATGCCCTACCTGATGTCAAGCGATCATCCAGGCAACGTCGCCGCCGCCGCCGTTCTCACCGAGTTGTACGGCAAGCCGCCCTATTATATCCGTTTGGGCGGCAGTGTGCCGATACTATCACTGTTTCTGCAGTACCTAAAGGTTTATACGGTGAGTTTTGGGTTTGCGCTGAACGATGAGTGCTTCCACGCGCCAAATGAGTTCTACCGGCTGAGCAATTTTGAGCGCGGGCAGGAGGCGTATTGTATGTTATTGCGGCGATTGGCTTGTCATACTGCAGCAGCGCTGCGAGGTTGACATGTTGGCATCCTTCGGCTGCGCTCAGGACAGGGGGTGGAACGTTGGAATGTTAGCATCCTTCGGCTGCGCTCAGGACAGGGGGTGGCGCGTTAACACGTTCGATCAGCGCTGATCGGCGTCTGTCGACGGTATCAGCGTTCCATTGCAGGGTGGTGCATTCGCACGAGCAAAGGGGCGACGAGGGAATCATTCCCTCGTCGCCTCCTCATGTTATTGCCTCTTCGCTTCATCAATCCGTTGCCGCGCCTAGTACTACAACCAGACATGTCATTCTGAACCCTTCGGCTCCACTCAGGACCGGCGCAGTGAAGAATCTCTTTGTCAAAAGATGTAAACCCTTC
>JAKSDJ010000963.1 GCA_022360155.1 Chloroflexales bacterium
CGGCAACCATCTGTGGCGATTCTGCGCCAGTTTGTGGCATCGGCGTGCTCTTGCAGGACGTCAACGCAGCCCTACGGTCGAAGGGTTCAGCATGACGAACCCCAAGGAACGTCTACCACATTGTACTAGTCGGTTAAAAGTTCATACGCTTTGCAAACAGGGAAAGTACAATGATCGAGAGTAACACGGCACAACCGTTGCGGATCATCAACAGCGTTGCGCCGATCCGGATTTGTGATACAGGCGGCTGGACCGATACCTGGTTCGCCGGACACGGCAAGATCTTCAATATCGGCGTGGCCCCCTATGTCGAAGTACAGCTTGCCGTCTACGCCCGCGAGACGCGGCCCGACCCGATCACGCTGCACGTGGAGAATTACGGCGAGCGCTACAGCATCGACCCGATCCAAGCAAACCCCGCACGGCACCCCTTGCTGGAGGCCACACTCGCAGAGATGGCCCCGCCTGCTAACCTGGCGCTGGAGATCAGCCTCTACTCCGGGGCGCCGGCTGGATGCGCAACCGGCACTTCCGCCGCAGTGGTCGTGGCGCTGATCGGCGCACTCGATGCGCTCAACCCGAGCCGGATGACGCCCCATGAGATCGCCTATCGCGCCCACCGTGTCGAGGTCGAACGCCTGGGACTCCAGAGCGGCATCCAGGACCAGCTCTGCGCAGCTTATGGCGGCATCAACTATATCGAGATGTTCGTCTATCCGTACGCGACCGTTTCGCCGATTCGAATCCCCACAACCACCTGGTGGGAGCTAGAGCGCCGGCTGCTGCTGGTGTTTCTAGGGCAGACCCACAGCTCATCGGCGATCCACGAGCAGGTGATCGCCAGGCTGGAGCAACCAGGGAGCGACACCTCCCAACTCGACGCCTTACGACAGGCTGCGGTGCGTTCGCGCGATGCGCTGTACGCCGGGGATTTTGCTGCGCTTGGGCGGGCGATGGCCGACAACACCGCAGCGCAACGGGCATTGCACTCCGCCCTGGTGAGCGTCGACGCGGATCAACTGATTCAGCTCGCCCAGGACTACGGTGCGCTAGGCTGGAAGGTCAACGGGGCCGGCGGCGCGGGCGGCTCGCTGACCCTGCTCTGTGGCGCGTCAGCCAGCGCCAAACGCGAACTCGTACGTGCGCTGCCCCAGGCCAACCCTCGCTTCCAAGCAATCCCGCTGGCGCTCAGTCGTTGGGGATTGCGCGTGTGGGAAAGCGCCGCGCCAAGCGCGCAACTTTGAGGGCGCATAGCGCTTGGCAGTAGCACGCGATGGTTATGCACCAGATTACAGTTTTGCCATCTTTATTGACATTGGTCTAGAAAGAGTTATAATCGCCCTATCCGGATACGTAATCGCTTATGGCTTTAGAATGCTCTGTAGGGCGCTCATGCCCTGGTATTTGTTTCTGCTTGACAGCAGGCGCTTCAAATAGGATCTCTCGATTGGATTGGTAACGGTTGCGTAGACGATCGGACTGCACTCCGACGAGCCTGACAACATATCCTCCTATGCATCCTTACCTATCGACCGTTTGCGCACCCCCGTTGAATAAATGAATACCGTCCGTTGCTCTTCTCCAAGTGTAGAGCGTTTCGTTTTGCGATGGAGCGCCGCCGGCATGCAGCAAGCAGACACCGCCTCAAGACAGCACAGTGTCTGTTGTCGTCTTTCTTCTCCACGGCCGCTCTCGAACGGATTTGGCAGAACAGGTTGGCTAAGGGTTTGGTTTTGAGGTCTATTCGTAGAGCTTCATGCTTGCACAGCGGCAGCCTTATGCTCACCCCTCTTCCGCACGGTTCCACCGCCCCCGCGTATGGAAGCAGGTGTTAGGAGGCAAGAAAGCACGCCGCTCCTGCAATCAGAAAGCATGTTGCCCAAAGAAAGGAAATGTTGAGATGACACCCATGGCGGTGCAAACCCGCAGGAAACGGTTCGGACGAGTGATCTTTGGTCTTATGGCCTGCCTGCTCCTGATTCTATCGGCAGGCGCGACGCCGGGAGCGGCGCAGGAAGCGACGCCCCTCATTTCCGAGCCAAGGATCGTGGAAGCAGCGGCAGTTGATCTGTCCCCCGCGCTGCGCGACATAGCGCCACGGCTGCCGCAAGGGTCACAACAAGCAATATCGCCCAGGCTGTTGGAAGAACGCGGGCCGGTTGTACCTGATCGCGGGTATTCGGGTGACGGCGCGCTCCAATCATCCTATCCGCAGCAAGACGCCTCATTGCTCACACCCCCCATCGTGAATTTCGAGGGCCTGTCCAACCTAGATAACCCATTCCTCCTCTCACCCCCCGATCCGATTGGCGACGTTGGCCCCAACCACTATGTCGAGATGGTCAACGTGGTCTTTGCCGTCTACTCCAAGACCGGCACGCGGCTGCTTGGTCCAATTCCGTTGGGGGATTTGTGGGAAGGCTTTGCGGTGGATGACTGCACTACGAACGCCGGCGACCCGATCGTGCTCTACGATCAATACGTCGACCGCTGGCTCCTGACCCAATTTTCCGCCCGCGGACCAGAATATTTCAACTGCGTCGCGATATCTCAGACCGGCGATCCCACCGGCGCCTACTACCGTTATGCATTCTCGTCCGGCGAGAACTTCCCCGACTACCCGAAGTATGGCGTGTGGCGCGACTCATACTATCTCTCCACGCGTGAATTCGGACCCGCTGGAGTTGCCGGAATTGGCGCCTATGCGCTGGAGCGGCGCAAGATGGTACTGGGCGATCCAAACGCCCGGATGGTAAGTTTCTTGCTTACTCCCGGCAACACACCTTACTTGGGCGGTGACGGCCTGCTCCCGGCAGACGCCGACGGCGGACGCCTGCCCCCGCCGCGCACCCCGAACTTCTTCGTCGGCACGATGGACGACGATGGACGGTATAACGCACCATTCGACGCTGTCAACATTTTCGAGTTCTCGGTTCGCTGGGTGGCGCGACCATTCGCGACATTCAGACTCGCGGCGCAACTCCCGGTCGCCTCGTTCGACTCGGCCTTCCCGTGCGACTTTTCGGTGAGCAGCCGCGCCTGTATACCCCAACCGGACACCGACAACAAGGTCGACATCCTCTCCTACCGGCAACGACCCATGTGGCGCCTCGCCTACCGCAACTTTATCAACTACGAGACGATGGTAACAAACCAATCGGTAGAGGCCCGGCCCGGCATCGCTGGCGTGCGCTGGTACGAGATCCGGCGCATGAATGGCGAGTACAGCATTCATCAGCAGGGCACCTACGCGCCAGACGATGTCAACCGCTGGATGGGCAGCGTGGCGATGGATCGAGCCGGCAACATGAGCGTCGGATATAGCGTGTCGAGCAAGACGGTCTACCCCGGTATCCGCTATACCGGGCGGCTGAATAGCGACCCGCTGGGCGAGATGACGCTGGGCGAAGCCGTGATCATCAACGGCAGCGGATCGCAACTGGGTCCGAGCTCGCGCTGGGGCGACTATACCTCGATGAACATCGACCCGACCGATGACTGCACGTTCTGGTATGTCAACCAATATTACGAGACCAGCTCGCCACGGAACTGGCAGACGCGGATCGCGAGCTTCCGCCTGCCGGGCTGTACACTATAGGATGAGGCGAGGCTGAGAGGAGGCGAGGATACGAAGAGGCGCTGAAGCGCTGGACCCCATGCGTAACACGCACATCTGTGTGAATATATCAGCTCTGCGCGCAATTGGGCTCCGTAGGGGCGACCGGCTGGTCGCCCTCTTTTCGTGTTGATATGTTGGCAGGTTTGAACGTTGAGTTCGGTGTATTTTTTTGCTCCATCTGTCCTCTACTCTCTTAGACAAGTTTTTTTCTTTATTTTTTGGTTAGGCGAGGAGTGCAGGGTTCGACAGATCCCGCATTTGATCGTCCCATGTGGATAAGCAGTAATGCCGCAGGTGCTACTGCCCCAACTTGTCTCAGGCATGTTTCAATCTGACGCTCTGCGGCGTGACTATTCGGTGCGCCGCTAGCAGATGATGACAGCGCTGGCGCATCGAAACATAGCACAACAATCCTCCCCGATAGCAACGTAAAGCTGGATTGAAATAGCCTTCGCGCGGAACCGCCATGTATGCTGCTAGACTGGCGACAGGCCGCCGTCCGCCGCCTCGCTCGCCCGCCCTCAGCGCGGGACTGTGGGGCGCGGCGCTCCGGCAGCGCCTATCTGTAGGAGGAACAGAAGAGATGCAAAAGCCACCACAACGATCAAGACTGAACCTGGCCGGATTGCTCGCGAGTACATTCCTTGCCCTCGCACTTACAGGCTGTATGCCATCCGATATCGCGGTGTGGAGCAACTCCCCGTCCTCGCCCAACACAACGGCGGGGTCGACGCAGCAATATTTCCCACAGGTTGTAAACACAAACGCACAGTTGGCGACAGCTCCATTATCTCAGCCTGGCCTGAGCGGAGCCTCCTTGAGCACTGGGGGACCGGCCCAACTGTTTATGCCGCTTGTGCAGAGCTAAGCCGTTGGCACGTTCTAACGTTCTAACGTTCTAACGTTACTAACCTTCAATCGCCTGCTCGATCCGCTGACTCAGCGCACCGAGAGCGGGCGCGACGTGCAGATAAGCGTTGCGATACCACCGGTCATACTGCGCCGCTCGCGCCGGGTCGGGGGTGACCAGGTGTTCGACGTGGCGCACTGCCTGTTGGGCCTCAGCCTCATCGCGGTACACGCCGGAGGCGATCCCAGCGAGCAAAGCCGCGCCCAGCGCGACACTCTCCGCAACGTCCAGCACCAACAAGGGCCGGTTGAGCACATTGGCTTTGATCTGCAACCACAAGCGACAGCGCGCGCCGCCGCCGATCACCTTGATGGTCTCGATGGGCAGCGCGAGCGGCTGGACCATGCTCTCGAAACAAGACCGCCACTCATAGGCCAGCCCTTCATAGATGGCCCGCGCCATCACCCCGGCGTCGGCGTCGCCGATCAGGCCGACGAAGCCGCCCCGCTCGCCCGCCGCCAGGCGCGGCAGGAAGAAGACGCCCATGCTCCCGGTGGCGGCGTTGGCGGCAGCGGCCTCCATGGCGGCGTAGCGATCGCCCTGATCGCCAGGCCAGGCGAAGAGGTTTTTCGCCCACTCGATCGAGGCGCCCGCGGTCCACAGCCCGTCGAGAATGTAGTATTTGTCCCGGGCCACGTGCGCTCCCAGCGCGCAGCCCGTCCGCCGCACCCGCTCATCGAGCTGAAGCTGCTCCAGCGTGCAGAACACCGCCTCGGCCGTGCCGATCGAGTCCAGACAGACGTCGCCCGCGCTGACGCCGACGGCGAACGCCCCGCAGACATGGTCGTGACCGCCGACCCCGACGCATGTGCCGGCTGCAAGCCCGGTTTCTGTCGCGGCGGCGGCGCTGACCTCACCCAACTTCACGCCGCTGGGCATCAACTCGGGCCAAAGATCGGCGCGTATCCCGGCCCGCTCCAGCAACGGCAACGACCAGCGCCGCCGCACCAGATCCATGACCATGGTCCGCGAGCCCAGCGAGTAGTCGGTCGCCGGAACGCCACACAACTTGAAGGCGATGTAGTCGGCAATGTGTAGCCAGGTCGCTGTTTTCGCATACGCTTCCGGCTGGTTATCGCGCAACCACATGAGCTTGTTAATCCCGTAGATGGGCAGAGGCGACAGGCCGCTGATGCTAAAGATGACATCATTCACAAACTGTTCGCGCCACCAGCGATCCTGCGGCGTGGTGCGGCTATCGTACCAGGCAATGCTCTGGTAGGTCGGGCGCCCCTGGGCGTCGAGCGGCGCACCCGCCTCGCCCATACTCGCCACCGCCACGCCCTGAATCTGGCGCGGGTCGACAGCAGCGCAAGCCTGGCGAATAACCCGTACGACAGTCTGCCACAGCGCATCGGGGTCATACTCGGCCCAGCCAGGGCAGGGGTGCAGCGTTGGAGTGGGCAGACTGGCCACACTCACCGGCTGGCCGTATTGATCGAACACAATAGCCTTGCAATTCGTAGAGCCAACATCGATACCGAGCAGCAATACCGCAGCCATAGATTATCCCTTCACTGCGCCGAGGGTCAGACCACGCACCAGATAGCGCTGCGCAAACAGGGCCAGAAGCGTCGGCGGCAGCATCGTCAGCAGGACGCGCACCCCGACGAACCAGAACTGCACCCCTCTGGTGTGTTCCGCCCCGGCGATAATGACCGGCATAGGAATCGCATCCTTGGTAGTCAGCGCCAGCGCCAGCAGAAATTCATTCCAGCTAAACGCCAGGCAAAGTATCCAGGTTGCAACCAAGCCCGGCGCCGCCAGCGGCAGCGCGATGCGCACAAATGACTGCCAGCGGTTCGCCCCATCAACCAGCGCCGCCTCCTCCAGCTCCTGGGGCAGGTCGGCGAACATCTGGCTCATGATAATCACAGCCAACGGCAGCGTGAAAGTTGCGTTGAGCAGGATCAGCCCCAGTTGGGTGTCGATCAGATTGAGACTGCGCATAATCAGAAACAGCGGCACCACCACGACGACCGGCGGCAGCACCCGCTGCGAGAGAAACCAGGTCAGCAGACTGTCATTCGAGACCCGCTGGTAACGGAAGCGGGCCAGGGCATAACCGGCTGGCGTCCCCAACAGCAGCGCCAGCAGCGCCGCGCCGACCGAGATCACCGTACTGTTGAACATTGCCTGCCGGATCTCGCGCGTTCCCAGTTCCAGCCGCCAGTGCTCCAACGTCGGCTGGAACTGGAGCCAGGGAATCCAACTGAGCACAAAGGTGTCCGCCGGCTTTTTGATGGAGTTGATCAAGGCCCAGTAGAACGGAAACACCACCCAGATCAGCACCACGGCAATCAGCGCAAAACTGATCAGCTGGCCCCAGAGCGTCGTTCGTCGTCCAACCATAGTTTTTCCTCTCAATCGAACAAGCGCCGCACGCGGGTGAACAACACGGTCACGATGGTCATCACGATAATCAGCAATAGGAAGCCCTGCGCCGAGGCAAAGCCCAGATCGAAGAAGCGCAGCGCAGTCCGGTACGTGAAGAGGCTGTAGACTTCTGTGGCGCGGCCTGGTCCGCCGAGCGTTAAACTGGCTGGGATGTCGAAGACCTTGAACGCCTCGACCAGCCGCAACAACAAGGTGATCAGCAGGGTGGGCGCCATCAGCGGCAGCGTGATCGCGCGAAAGATCTGGAACGACGAGGCGCCGTCGACCGCCGCGGCTTCGTAAACCTCGTCGGGGAGGCTTTGCAGACCGGCCAACGTCACGAGAAACACAAACGGCGTCCACTGCCAAACGTCGATAATGATCACCGCGATCAGCGCCCAGGTCGGGTCGGACAACCACGGCGGGCGGAAGCCGATCAGCGCCTGCAGGAGGGCGTTGATCGGGCCGCCCTCCTCGTAGAAGAGCGTGATCCCCAGGTAGCCGATGGCGACCGGGGTCGCGAACAAAGGCAGGGTCATCAGCGTGCGGAACAACTGGCGACCACGCATCTCGCGATTGAAGAGCAGCGCCAACGCAAAGCCCAGCAGCATCTCGACAACCAGCGTGGTCGACACGAAGGTCAGCGTGACACGCAGGGCGTTGTGCAGGTTCGCGTCGGTAAACAGGCGCTCGAAGTTCTCTAGGCCGACGAAGCGCCAGGGGCGTCCAGGGCGGATGCCGAACAGGCTGACATAGAGCGCAAACAGCAGCGGAAAGATCGTGAAGGCCAGCACCCAGAGCGCCGCCGGCAAGAGAAACAGCATGCGGGCGCGCGCTGCGCTACGCGCGACCCCGCCCCGCTTGAGCCTGTGTTCGTGCGCACCTGGTTCGGGATGGGTTTCGGGGAGAGTCTTCAATCGACTCACATCGCCTCCTTCCTAGGCAAGGTTCCTGGCAACGTTACGGCTTGGCCTGGCGCTGAAACGCCGCCGCGCCGCCGCGCAGAGGTCAGGCGGCATCGCACGGCACGATTCCCCTTTCCCCTACCCCCTTCTCTCACGTGGAGAGAAGAGAGAGCCAGAGGGCTTCCTACTGCGGAAAATCCCCTTCCCCCTGTGAAAGAGGAGTTGGGGGTGAGAGACTACGGCCCGTCCCCACGCCCCCAACCGCTTCTTCACCCTCCTCGCGTCCGTCGCTCAGTTGCCCAGCCCCAGCGAATCGCGGTAGGACTGGAGTTGTTCCTCGCGACTGAGCCGATCGGTGATGCTCTGCCACTCGTCGAAGGTCGCCTGGAGCGCTTCCTCCGGCGTTATCTGGCCCGTCGCCGCCTGAGACAAGTTGACATCGAGCGCCGTCCAGTACTCAAACGTGCCGGGGATGCGCAGGTAGGGTAGTTGCACCGCGTTGCCGAAGACCTCATAGTAGGCGTTGGTGTACTGCTCCGCATCGGTGGTGTCCCAGCCGGCAGCTTCGTAGCCCGCCACATCCGCCGAGCCATTTGGCGGCAAGAAGTGGAACATACGTCCCGGATCGACCCCGTCCCAGCCGCGCTGGGCGTAGACAGCGGATTTCTCGTTGGTCGCCATCAGCGCCAGCAAATAGTAGGAGGCTTCGGGAGCGTCAGAAAACTTGGAGATCACGCCGGACCACGAACCGCCGGTCGTATTGCCAACGACATTGGGCGTGTCAACATCAACCCAGGCCTCGGTTTGCAGGTTGTACCATTGGTTCGTGCCGGGCATTGGTCCCGCGCCGATCTTGCCCTTCACCTGCGAACCTTCCTGCTGCGCCAGCGCGCCGAGGTCGCCCCAGGTGAAAGTCAGCACCGCGTTGCCGCGCAGGAAATAATCCCAGGACTCGCCCAGACTCCAGCCCAGCATCGCCTCGGGACCATACTGCACCAACTCCACGAGTTGAGTGAGCGCCGCGACGTGGCCCGGCGAGTTGACCAGCGGCGTCATATCCGCGGGGTCGAACCAGTAGAGATTCTGCTCCGGCGACACCACGTAGGGCGCCGACATCGACATGAAGTGGAACATCCCCTGGCCGCCCACCTTGAGGTGCATGGTCAGGCCGCTGCCCGGCGTGCCGTTGCGGTTGTAGTCTTTGCCGTTGAAGAATGCGGCGACATCGCGAAATTCCTCCCAGGTGCCGGGCGGAACCGGCAGCGCGTAGTTGTACTCGGCCTGAAACTGTTCCTGCCATTCGGGGTCTTCGAGCACGTCGCGGCGGTAGTAGAGCACCTGGCCGTCGTGGTCATTGGCGACCATGTAGCGCTGGCCCTGGTACTCCAACAACGAGCGCGGCCCTTCGAGGACGGCATCGTAGTCCCACTGCGGGAAACGCGGATCGGCGAAGTAGTCGTCATACGGCAGGACAAAGTCGCCGGCCACCAACTCGCCCAGCCACCAGGCCCCCGCAATCGAGACATCATACGTCCCGGTACCGGTCGCCATATCCTGGATAAGCTTGGGGAAATGCTGCTCGAAGGGCGTTTCGACGATTTCGAGCGTCGCCCCGGTCGCCGCCTCGAACTCCTCACGCACCTCGTACAGCGGACCAGAGATCGGCCCCTTCTCGCCCGCCGTGTTCACGATCACGGTCACGGTCTGCCCGGCAAAAGGCGGATCGCCGCTGGCCGGCTCGGCGACCACCGGCGGAACCAACTCACCCGCCTCTACCGACTGGGCCACGTCGCCCTGGGCTTCCGGCGGAACGGTCGGCTCTGCATCGGTATCAGCGGGCGCATCGGTCGCGGGCGCCGCCGCCGATCCGTCGGTCGCCGGAGCAGAAGTAGCATCCTCGGACGGCGCGCCGCCGCCACAGGCTGCCAGCACAAGCGCAACGACGATCATCAACACAACGCTGTGAGCCAATGGCAATGTGTGCTTCTTCATTGAATGATTTCCTCCCTGAAGGCCAATCTCTCCACACAAGCATCGAACCGCTATTCGCGTCACTGCTAGGCCAGCAGCGCCAACGCGGCATCGACAGTCGCTTCATCATGAACCAGCGCTGACAGCGCGCGCAGCACAGCCGGCGGATTCACCGCCTGCCAGATATTCCGGCCCATCGCAATACCGCAGGCCCCAGCTTGCATCGAGCCATACACCAGATCAAAGACCGCCCGGTCATCGCGCATGTACTCGCCGCCCAAAACCACAACCGGAACCGTCGCCGTATCGACAATCGATTTGAACGACTCAACGCTGCCGCTGTAGGTGGTCTTGACCCAGTCTGCGCCATGTTCGGCGGCGATACGCGCCGCGGCGGCAATCGCGTCGGCGGCAAAGATGTTGGGGATGTTCGGGTGGGGACAGGGCAGCGCCTCGACCAGCAGGGATAGGCCAGTGCGGTCGCACGCCGCCGCCACGTGGGCCAGCGCCTCGAGCGTGTCCATCTCGACGGGCGCCCCCATAAAGTGCATCACGACCACCCCGCTGGCACCCATCTGCGCGGCGTCCTCGACGCTGTAGAGCAGGCGATAGTCGGTGTACTCGCGCCAGGTCGCCGTGAGCAGGCTCGGACCGCCGTCGATGCGCATAATGATTGGGACGTGCGGCGTGATCAGATGGCCGTACTTCTTTACAATGCCGTACGAGGTCATGATGCAATCGGCGCCGCTGGCAATCACACGCTCGATGAGTTCGGCGGGCCGGTCGAGACCCGCGATCGGGCCGTGGGCCAGCGCGTGGTCCATCGCAACAATAACCGTCCGTCCATCGGGGCGCAACATGCCGCGCAGCCGCGCAGGAACTGGGTTGATCATCAATGGGTTCTCCTCACTAGAAGTCAAAATCGTCGATATTCTCCGGCGTAAAGATGAAGGGAGCGCCGAGCAAGATTTCGCTGCCCCTGATCTCCAGCGTACCCAGGCGACCGGACTCCAACTCGGTCGCGCCGGGCTGGATCGCGCCGTCAACCAGCGCTCGCACGGCATAGGCGGTTGCATAGCCGAGATCGACCGGATTCCAGAGCACGACCGACTGGATACAACCTTCCTGCATGAATGGACTCATCTGCTTCGGCGTCGAGAGGCCGACAACCGCGACTTGCCCGCAGTTTCCGGCTTGCTTCACCGCGTCGGTTGCTCCGGGGAAAGCCACGCTGGACAATCCAAAGATACCTTTGACATTCGGGTAAGTCTTCATGATATCCTGCGCCGCTCTAAAAGCCAACTGCTGATCTTCTTCCGAGGGCAGCGTGGTTACAAACTGGAGATTCGGATAGGTCGCCGTCGCGTGCGCGGTCATCTCCTCGATCCAGCGATTCTGGTTCGGCGCGGTCAGCGAACTGGTGACAATCGCAACCTCGGCTTCTTCGCCGACCTGCTTAACCATCTCGTCGATCAACGCCTTGCCGATCGCCTCGAAGGTCGCCTGGTTGACGAAAAACTCGCGGGCGTCTTCGTCTGAGCCAGCATCATAGCCGACAACGCGGATGCCCTGGTCGAGCGCCCTCCTGAGCACCGGCGAGATTGCCACCGGATCATTCGCGGCAAAGACGATGGCATCGGGCTGCTGGGTGATGAAGTTGTCGATGAATTCGATCTGGCGCTCGATTCGCGCCTCGGTTGGAGCATCCGTCGTAACTGTCACATTGCCAAGTTCAGCCGCGGCTTCTTGCATGCCTTGCGCTGTTGCCGCAAAGTAGGGGATGCCGGTCAATTTGGGCACATCGATAATGGTGATAGGCTGGCCGGCCATGTCCGGGGGATTCTGAGCGATGCCGGCGGCCCAGTCCGTCGGCGCGCCACCGGAAGCATCGGACGCAGCAGACTCCGGCGTTGCTGCAGCAGACTCCGGCGTCGTCGCGACGGCATCGGGTGTTGTCGCTGCAGTATCTGGCGCAGCAGGCGCTTGTTGTCCACAGGCTGTCAGCAGGCTTAGCACCAGCAGCAGCGCCAGGATCGCAGTACGTTTGACAGAGAGCATTTGACAGTTCCTCCTTTGGTCCACAAATCACACCTTGAATATAAGCCCGCCAGTACGCCACGAACAACCCAAGCGGTCAGCGATCATTTGTCACATCCGGCTTGCGCACCAGGTTGTTGATCAGCACAGCCAGGATGAGGACGGTTCCGATCACGACCACGGTCGCATCACCTTTGACGCCGGTCAACAATAGGCCGTTCCGCAGCAGGGTGATAATCAACAATCCCAGCACCGTGCCCAGAATGCTCCCGCTGCCGCCATAGATGCTCGTTCCACCCAGCACCACCGCCGCGATAACATCGAGTTCCAGACCTGTGCCGGCATCGGCCCTGGTGGTGGTAACCCGCGACGTGAAGATGAAACCGGCCAGCCCTGCCATCAGCCCGCTGAAGGTATAGAGCGACAGCTTGACCCGTTCAACCGGAATGCCGGAGAAGCGCGCTGCCACCTCGTTGCTGCCAATCGCGTAGACCGCGCGACCGAGACCGGTGCGAGTCAGGACAAGCGCCGATACAAACACGAAGACCAGCAAGATCACCAGTTGGGTCGGGAGCGGACCAATATTGCCCTGGCCCCAGAAGAAAAACGCCTCTGGGAAGCCGCGCGCCGAACGCGCCTGACTGATGCCAAACGAAAAGCCGCGGTAGATTGCCAGCGTCGCCAGGGTGACGATCAGCGGCGGGACGCGCAGGTAGGCGATCAACACGCCATTCAACGCTCCAGCCGCCGCCCCGGTGAGTAGACAAACCAGCGCGGCTACTGGCAAGGGCAGGCCCAGCAACTGCCAGGAAAACCCAAGCATCACCGCGCTCCAGGCAAAGATCGACCCGACCGAGAGGTCGATCCCGCCAGTGATAATGATCATCGTCATCGGCAGCGCGATCAAGGCTACTTCGGCAAATAGGCGCGTCTGGTTGAGCAGATTATTTGCGGTCAGGAAGCGATCAGACACAAACGAGAGCACGAGCACAATCATCACCAGGATCATCGCCAGGATGCCCTCTTGGGAACGAAGCGCCCGGCCCGCCAGCGCTGCATATGATGATTGCGGTGAGGTGGTGCTTTCCATGCCGAACTTCCACTTGCTAGGCCGTCACATGGTCCGGCGGCGGCGCAGCACATCGATCAGAACCGTCAGCAGGACCAACGCGCCCTGCACCGCCTGGAGCCAGAAAGGAGATACCCGGAGAAAAACCGCACCGGTGCCAATGACGTTGATCAGCAACGCGCCAAGCAGCGCGCCGATCACCGAGCCGCTCCCGCCGAGAATACTAACCCCGCCGACGACCGTCGCGGTAATCACGATTAACTCGAAGCCAAGCCCGGCATTGGCCTGGATGGTCGTGAAGCGGGCCGCGTAGAGCACCGCCGCCACGCCAACCAGCAGCCCATTGAGGGTATACACCCGGAACGTCAACCACTGCGGATTGATCCCGGCCAGGCGCGCCGCCTCCGGGTTGCCGCCCAGCGCGTAGATCGCTCGTCCGCCAGAGGTGTAGCGCATATAGAACCAGCCCAGCGCAACGACCACGCCCATCACGACAACCGGAATGGGCAACCAGCCGCCAATGTTGAACTGCTTCTGGCTGATGAAAAACTCGGGCGGCATGTTCATGATCCACTGGCCCTGGGTCGCCAGGATCAACCCGCCGCGCAGGATGCTGAGCGTCCCCAGGGTCGCGACGATTGGCGGGATGCGGGCGAAGGCGATCAGCGCGCCGTTGAGGCTGCCGAGCAGTGCGCCGACCAGGATCGCCGCCAGGAAGGCGAGAAGCACCGGCGCACCGGCCACGGC
Source organism: Chloroflexales bacterium (assembly GCA_022360155.1). Classification (GTDB taxonomy): domain Bacteria; phylum Chloroflexota; class Chloroflexia; order Chloroflexales; family Chloroflexaceae; genus JAKSDJ01. Next base: position 13,635 of record JAKSDJ010000963.1, read on the forward strand.
CAGGTTGCCGGCCACCGTCGCGCAGACCCCCAAGATCGACCCGACCGAGATGTCGATCCCGCCGCTGACGATCACCAGCGTCATCCCCACAGCCGCCACGGCGACGAAGACGCTATTCACCAGAATATCGCTGATATTCTCGCCGTCGAAGAAAGCAGGGTTGACCAGCCCGATCACCAGGCTGAGCGCCACAATCGCCGCGCCGACCAGCCCTTCTTGCTGGACCAATCCGTTCCCCCAGCGCGAACGCGCCGGTTCGCTCATTGTCGTCGTTGCACTCATCGAGCCTCGTGTGGTCGTAACCAACAGTTAGCAAGTTAGCAGGTTAGAATCTGCCAACCTGCTAAGACATGGTTTTGACATGATTGACAAGATGAACAGGATTTGAACGACCCGATGCAGGCTGTGAGCATCATCCTGTCAATCCGGTACATTATGTCTGAAACCCCGCCTAACCTATCAACACGCCAACGTTGCAGGGGCAGTCAGCGTGGCTTCCAGCCGCGCCTACAGAAAAACCCCAAAGGGTAACCTCTCGTTGGTGAACCTGAAACCATGTCAACGTTCCAACATTCCAACGCTCTCCGCTTCGCCCATTGCCGCGCCGATAATCGCCTCCTGGTCGGCATGAGCGCGGTTGAATTCAGCAACGATCCGGCCCTGGCGCATGACCAGGACACGGTCGCTCATGCCCAGGATTTCCGGCAACTCCGACGAGATCATCAGGATCGCCAGCCCCTGTTGAGCCAGTGCGCTCATCAGCCGATGGATCTCAGCCTTCGCCCCAACGTCGATACCGCGGGTCGGCTCATCAAGGATAAGCACTTTCGGCTGGCGGGCCAGCCACTTGGCAATGACGATCTTTTGCTGGTTGCCGCCAGACAAGTTGCGGACCAGCTGCCCAATCCCCGGTGTCCGAATACGCAATTGCTCGACGTATTCCCGGGTAATGCGCTGCTCGGCGCGGCGGTCGACAAAGCCGGCCCGCAGCAACTCGCGCAGGATCGCCAGGGTTGTGTTCTCGCGCACAGTCATTCGCAAGATCAGCCCCTGGTGTTTCCGATCCTCTGGCACATAGGCGATGCCCAGGTTCATCGCCTGCTGCGGCGTGCGAATCGCCACGGTGCGTCCATCAACCGTTATTGTGCCGCGTTCAGCCGGGGTGATGCCGAAGAGCGTCAGCGCCGTCTCCGAGCGCCCGGCCCCGACCAGCCCGGCCAGCCCGACAATCTCGCCGCGCCGCAACGTGAAGCTGACATCGCGGACCATACGCCCGTGGGAGAGGTTTTGCACCTGGAGCGCCGGCTCGCCAATCGCCGCTTCCTGCTTGGGAAAGAGCGCATCGAGCGTACGACCAACCATCATCGTAATCAGTTCGGACTGGTTGGTAGCGCGCACCGGCTTCGTCCCAACCACCTGACCATCGCGCAGCACTGTGACCCGGTCGGCCAAGAGGAAGACCTCTTCGAGGCGATGGCTGATGTAGATCACCGCCACGCCTCGCTCGCGCAAGCGCCGGACGATCTCGAAGAGCTGGCCAACGTCGTGCTGGGTCAACGCCGCCGTCGGCTCGTCCATTATCAGCACTCGCGCGTCCTGCGAGAGCGCCCTAGCGATCTCGACCCGCTGCTGGTTGCCGACGCTCAGCCCGCCGACCTTGCGCTGCGGGTCAAGGTCGGCGGCGTCGAGTTCGTGTAACAGCGCACGCGCTTGCCGCTCCATCGCCCGCCAGTCGATGAAACCCAGGCGCGTGCGCGGCGGGCGTCCCATAAAGATGTTTTCGGCAACCGTCAACTCCGGGTAGAGGCTCAATTCCTGGTAGATCGCAGCAATGCCTAGCGCTTGGGACTGGCGCGTGCTGTTGATCGGCGTGGGCTGTCCGTTCAAGAGGATCGCACCGCCATCAGGCCGATAGACCCCGGTCATGATCTTGATCAGGGTCGATTTGCCCGCTCCATTTTCCCCTAACAGGGCATGCACCTCGCCGGGCAGCACATCGAAGCTGACCCGATCCAGCGCGCGGACGCCAGGGAACTGTTTGCTCATCTCACGGAGTTCGATAATTGGCGTTGGTTTGATGTCGGGCATACGGGCGCTGCGTGTCTCCTCTTCCCCTCAATCCCCTTCTACTCTTGTAGAGAAGGAGAACCCGGAGGGATTCATACTGCTCCCTTCGCCCACAAGTTCCAGAGCGGACAGAACATCTGGGCGAAGATGCGATTTGGGGCTTTGGGAAGAACCATTTTCCCTCTCCCCCTAATCCCCTCTCCCGCCCCTCTCAAGTGTAGACTTTTTTGACAGAGCGCATTCTGATGCGGAAAACACCTCTGGCGTGCAAATCTTCATTTGCCGCGTCCTGATGCAGCATTCGTCCGCCGAAAGGTAAAAAAACCTACACCTGAGAGCTCTCCCGCCCCCCTTGATCCCCCCACACGCGGGGGATTATGGGAGAGGGGGGACCGGCCGCACCAGGATGCGGTAACCTTGCCCCGAACATGGGTGCTGTCCTCCCCTCAACTCCCACAAGGTAGAAGGTTCAGGAGTGAGGGTCAAGGGTATTATGTCGAAAATACACTATGTCAAGCGAGCGATAGAACCAGCATCACCTCATCCGGTTGGTCCGGCCAGGGCGTGCATGGTCTCGCGCAGAGCATCGTAGGTTGACAAATAATGCCGGTATATCGCGTCATAGGTAGCGTACGCTGCGGGGTCGGGCTCGATCCGGTTGATGGGTTTGACCATCGCCGCGCCAGCCTCGGCCAGGCCAGGGAACGCCCCGGCGCCGACAGCGGCGCACATCGCCGCACCGAGTGCGGTCGCCTCAGCCTGCTCGGTCAGCACGATGGGGCAGCCGCAAATATCGGCGTGGAGTTGCAACCAGAGACGGCTGCGCGTTCCGCCGCCACAGGCGACCATTTCGGCGACCTGAAAGCCCTGGTCGGACATATCAGCGAGAATATGGCGCGTCCCATAGGCGGTCGCCTCGTAGACCGCGCGCAGCAGGTGACCAACCGTATGGCTGAGCGACAGGCCGACGAAGACGCCACGGGCCAGCGGATCTTGGCGCGGCGAGCGGTTGCCCTGCCAGTAGTCGAGCGCAAGTAGCCCGCCCGCCCCTGCACCGGCTTCCGTCGCCAGCGCATCGAGCTCGCTGAGGCTGCGCCCGCCGCCCATCGTCTGCTCGACCCAGCGCACCACGCTGCCGGTCGAAGTCTGCCCGCCTTCGAGTACCCAGAGGCCGGGAACCAGCGCGTCGGGATATGGCCCCCAACTACCGGTCCCAAACACGCCGCTTGCGGTGATCGCCATATGACAGGTCGACGAGCCAAGGATCAGCGCGAGCTGTCCCGGGCGCAGAGCGTTCATACCAATCACGGCGGCGTAGGCGTCGATCGCGCCCTGAACGACGGGCGTACCAGGCTGCAATCCCAACGCCCGCGCCGCCGCCGCAGTGATTGGACCGATCACAGCGCCGGGATACAGCGGATCGGTGTCGTCGTTCCCCGGCCAGCGCGCGCGCAGGTCGGGCGCGCCGACATGGGCGAGGATCGGGTCCGGCCAACCGCCTGCCGGATCGGCATAGTTCCACTTGCAGGTTGCGTTGTTGCGCGCCGCGACCCAGCGCCCCGTCAAGCGCCAATTCAGCCAATCGATGCTCTCGCAGAGCACCGCAGCTTGTTCGTAGGTCTGCGGCTCGTGGCGGCGCAACCAAAGCGCCTTGGGGATCATCCACTCCGGTGAGACGCTACGCCCGGCATAACGCAAGTGCGGCGTCGCGCTGGCCGTAACCTGCGCCGCCTCGGCGTGGGCGCGCTGGTCCATCCAGAGCAGTGCGGGACGCAATGGTTGGCCGTGTTCGTCTACCGCCAATACGGTGCAGGACGCATTGTCGAGCGCCAGCGCGGCCACCGCATCGGCACGAACATTGGCTTTGCGCAGACACTCCGGCGTTGCTTGACAGAGGGCAGTCCACCACTCGCCGGGTTGCTGCTCGGCCCAGGCCGGCTGGGGATAGCTTGTCGTCAGCGGGCGGTCGGCAAAGGCCAGCGCCCGTCCATCCGCAGTGAATAGCCCAGCGCGCAGGCTTTGCGTGCCGATATCAATGCCGAGAAAAAGAGCGTCAGTCATTGCAAACGCAACCCTAATCTTTATCTTTAGCCGTCAGGTGTCAGCGGTCAGCTCTCAGAACCTGTCTGAAACGAAATATGGAGTGCGGCAGCCATGCTGCCGCGCACAAGCATGGCTTGCGCACTCCATAACCCAACACACCCTAACCTGCTAACCTGCTAACGTTCAAACGCGCCAACCCCTGTTCTGAGCCCTTCGGCTTCGCTCAGGACTGGCGCAGCCAAAGGAGGCCAACGTCCCAACCTTTAAGCGCCCACATAGTCGATCGGCAAGCCAGTCGCGGCAAAGGACTCCATCAGATCTGGCGGGACTGCCCCCGCGGTGAAGAGGCGTTGGATCTTCTCGAATGGGCAAAACGAGGTCAACGAAGTCTGCCCCAGTTTGCTCGTATCGAGCAGGGCAATCACCTGTTCGACCCGCTGCACCATCGCGCTTTTGAGCTGCGCTTCGGGAATGTGGCGCTCACTCAAGCCCTGAACGAGGCTCAAGCCGCGCGCTGAGAAAAAACCCTTACCGGCATAGAGCCGATTCAGCATCTCTTCGCCTAACATCCCCACCAGCGACAAGTTTCGCCCACGTACCATACCGCCAATCAGAATTGTCGTCACCTGCTCGGATGTCGCCAACTCAAGCGCCAGTTGGATGCCATTGGTAATCACCGTCAGCTCGCTGCGCTGCTTGAGATAGGGCGCAAGATAGAAGGTTGTGCTGCTGGCATCGACAATAATGCTATCACCATCGACAATCAGATCGGCAGCGGCGGCGGCGATCCGCTCCTTTGCCTGACGGTTTTGGTTCAGACGCGCAGTAAAGATCGGCTCGTGACGCCAGCCGCTCGGCAACACCGCGCCGCCCCAGACTCGCCGGGCCAGCCCATCGCGTTCAAGCACATCCAGATCGCCGCGGATCGTCACCTCGGAAACAGCTAATCGCGTACTGACCTCGCGCACATTGATCCGCTGATCACGGCGCAAAATCTCGATCAGAAGCTGACGACGCTCTTCCGGTGAATAAGCAGCCCCTCCCTCCTGCACTAGAGGATCGGGATCGGAACCCATAACAATGCCTGACTTGGGAATGAATTGCGCCTTACTATACTCGACAGAGGAATTATTGTCAATCGACGGTCCTTTCGAGATGTTTGCATTAACTTCTGATTTACCATGAAATCAGAAATATATCCAAGACAATAGCAAAATTGCGTAAGCGATTCTTCTCTGTTATACTGGCCCGCGAATTCTGCCTTACGCATAACAGAGGAGTTCGAAATGAGCGACCAGCGCGCCGCCTATGCCCTATTGGCCGAACAACTCGCCAAACAGGGCATACCCATCGATGCCGTCAAAGCTGCTCTGCACCGCCAACATATCGAAACCCCAAGCTGGGGATACGCCAACAGCGGCACCCGCTTCAAGGCTTTTCCCTGGCCTGGCGCAGCCATAACCACTCGCCAGAAACTCGACGACGCGGCCATGGTCCACCGTATGACCGGCATCACCCCCTCTGTGGCAGTGCATATTCCTTGGGACAGACCGGAAGATGGCGACTACGCCGCCATGCGCCAGTATGCCGCAGGCCAAGGCATAACCATCGGCGCGGTCAACCCGAATGTTTTTCAAGACGATACCTACCGGCTCGGTTCGCTGGGCAACCCCGACCCAGCAGTATGCGAGATGGCCCTCGACCATATCCTGGAGTGCTGCACAATCATGTCGCAGCTCAACAGTAGCGCTTTGAGCCTCTGGTTCGGCGACGGAACCAATTATGCCGGGCAGGACAAGCTGCGCCAACGCAAGCAGCGCTTCGAGACGCACCTGGGCACGATTTACGAACACATGCCGCCCGATAGCCGTATGCTGCTGGAATACAAGTTCTTCGAGCCGGCCTTCTATAGCACCGATATTCCCGATTGGGGCACGGCCTACGCTTGGTGCCTCAAACTCGGCGCCCAAGCCCAGGTGTTAGTAGATCTGGGCCACCACGCGCATGGCGTCAATATCGAACAAATTGTCACCTTCCTGCTCGACGAAGGCCGCCTGGGCGGGTTCCATTTCAACAACCGCAAATACGCCGACGACGATCTGATTGTCGGTAGCGTCAATCCCTACGAGCTGTTCCTGATCTTCAACGAGCTGGTCGCCGCCGAGCAAGGGAATGATCAGCCGGCCCGTGATACGGCGCGCAACATCGCCTATATGCTCGACCAGTGCCACAATATCGAGGGCAAGCTGCTGCCGATGATTTACTCGGTGCTGAACTGCCAGGAGGCGTACGCCAAGGCGCTGATCGTGCCGCGCGCTGCGCTCGCCGCCGCCCAAGCCGCTGGCGAGGTGCTGGAGGCGCATCGCTTGCTTACCGACGCCTACCGCACTGATGTACGCCCGCTGCTCGCGCAGGTGCGCATCGAGATGGATGTGCCGCCCGATCCAATCGTCGCCTACAAATCGAGCGGCTATGAAGCCAAGATTCGCGCCGAGCGCGGCGTCGCAGTAACAAGCGGCGGGTTTCAGTAAGACGTTCACATCCGTCGGCGGCGCCAGTCCTGAGCGCAGCCGAAGGGCTCAGGACCAGAGTTGACACGTTCGCACGTTTGCCCGTTCGCAGGTTGATAGGATCCCAGCGTTCCAACGTTTATAGAGAGGAGATAGACGATGCCCCAGAATCTTTGGGATGCTGACAAGGCTCAGCAGCATCCCGAACTCGATGGCCTGGTCTACCGCAGCAATCTGCTGGGCCGGGACCGCAGCGTTGTGAATATCTACGGCGGCAACACCAGCGCCAAGCTGAGCGCTGTCGATCACCTGGGCCGCACGGTCGAAGTGCTGTGGGTCAAGGGCTCCGGCAGCGACATCGCCAGTATCACCAAGCAGGGCTTTGCCGCCTTGCGCCTCGCCGAGGTGACGCCGCTGATGCAGCGCGACGAAATGAGCGATGAGGAGATGGTTGCCTATCTGGGTCGCTGCACCTTCCTGCCCGACCGCCCGCGCCAGTCGATTGAGACTTTGCTCCACGCCTTCATCTCCGCCAAGCACGTTGACCACTCTCATCCCGATGCGGTGATCAGCCTGGCGTGCGCCGCCAACGGACGGGAACTTTGCCACACGCTCTGGGGCAAGCGCATGGTCTGGGTCGACTATATCCGCCCTGGCTTTACTCTGAGCAAGTGGATCGGCGAGGGGGTGCGCGCTAATCAGCAGGCCGACCTGGTGGTTATGGGCAAACACGGCCTGACCGTCTGGGGTAAGACCAGTCAAGCTTGTTACGACCAGACAATCCGCGTGGTGCAGGAAGCCGAGGAGTTCATCGCCGCGCGGCGC
>JAKSDJ010000483.1 GCA_022360155.1 Chloroflexales bacterium
GCCATACGTCGCAACGTTAAAATTCTCCACGGCGGGGCGCAGCCACTCGACCAGTCTGATCAGTTCCTCGGCGCTGATCAACTGGCGGTCTACCTGGATGCGCTCGCGGTAGCTGTTGAGGTGAGGCGATGTCCACAGGCCAGTGCGATAACCGGCGGCGCGCACGATGCTCTCGATCATGGCGCAGGTACTGCCTTTGCCCTTTGTTCCAGCGACGACAACGCTGCACAGGTCGCACTGTGGATCGCCTAGATCCGCAAGCAAGGCGCGCATCCGTGTGAGATTGAGTGCCGCTTCGGCGGCGGTGGCGGCGGGCTTGCGATCATAGTCCATGAAGCCATACAAATAGTCGAGCGCTTCCTGATAGGTCATTCGCTGCTGCATCGTCCCTCCTGGACATATCTGGATATGTGTGTGCCTTGCTTCGTGCCTCATAAGTATACGACAAAGTTTCTGTGTTTACCACGCAGAGCGCAAAAATGTTAGGGTTTTGTCATCAATGCTGCAATGGCGAGCTGATGCCAGCAAAGCATGCTGATTCACTACCCTGCAATAACACGCAGATGACGCTCATGCACGCTGATTCGCCGCAGATAATAGTAGATTAGCATTTTATGTTCAAGGTTGACGCTGATTTAGAATGTCGGTAGCGTAATGAAAATTGACAATCACCATGAATAGTTTGATGTAGTGCCGCCTTATGATATCTGATCATCAACAGAGGTAGTCTGACGTAGTGCCGCCTTTAGGCAGTTTTATGGCAATACAACCGCCTAAAGGCGGTACTACTGGCGCTTTTCCATTCCCGATTTTGATCGTCAAAATTCATTACCCTTTTCGCAAACCTATCAGGTGGCGAATAAACCACCGTTTCGTATTGATAAGACGAATTCGTTCGCCATCTGACAGGTCTCAACCGAAGTTCTAGCCAAACTACGAGCGCACGACCAGAAATATACCCCGGTCGCGTGCCTGCGCTTTTGGCAATGATGAAGGGTCTGTGAACATCACAAGCCCTGTTTTCTCCCGCCAAGCGGCGTGTTATCGAATAATGTTTTGCTGCTACCTTCTAACGCTTCTTTGAAAGGGCCAGGCGGCGGCGGACGAACCCAAGCGCCGACCAGACCGCCGCCATCGTCGCGAGGACAACCGTGATTGCTGCCAGGTCTTCCCCGCTACCGCCGGGACTAAAATCTTTGATCTGCGGCAGCGCGGCTAGGGCGAGGGCGGCAAACCCAAGCGCTAGGCCAATCAACCACCCGCTGTTATCCTCGCGCTCCTGGGTTTGCGACTGCCGCCAGCGATCAATCCCGAAGACGGCGCCGCTGTCGCCAATCAAGAGCGCCGCCTGGATGACCAGGTAAAATGCGCTCGGATTCGGCACTCCGGCGAACAGAAAGTTCGCATTCATGAACATGCCGCCGAGGAGCGCGCCGCGAGTCAACAAGCCAAAGAGCAACCCGATCCCGGCGAGCAGTTGGCCGATCAGCACAATCCAGCTCAAGAGTAAAACGTGCGGAAGGAACAGTTGCTCGATCAGGATTGCGTAGCCTGGATAAGCGACGTGTTCTGTCTGTAGCTGTTCGAGCAGAAAAGCATTGAGCGAGGCGACAGTATGCCAGTTGGGGTCGACAATCTTTTCGGCACACACGCGCAGCCAGCCGACGGCCATAAACCCGCGCACCGGCGCCAGCAGCACCTTGTCACTGCGCAGATCTTGCTTGAGTTGTTCGCCCAACGAACGTAGCCGGGTTTTAGGCGGCGTGGGACGTGATGTCTCTGACTTGACTGTGGAAACAGGTACAATTGTTTGAAAGAACATAGCATACCCCAGTTATTTGCTATTGGCGCACACATTGTGGCCGTGTTCGTTGCGTCATCGTGTTTATGCTAGGTTTGGATGACGCATTCAGGTGAACCATGTCGGTTCTGTTGGGCCACTATCGCTGTTTCCTCTGCGATAATCTCTATTTCTGCTGCAATCGACCAGATTTCGTATGAATAGGTCGTGTATGTTGATGAGTAGCATAGGCTTTGGAGGGTGCAGAGGCATCTGTTGTACGGTAGGTTATGAGGTATGCGACATGGCATATCGCAGCCCCATCGCGGTTGTCAACATGGGCTTGGGGCGCGCGGCCAGGTGCGCATATTTCCACAGTGCGAGTCGATGGAGGTTGATATATTCGTCTATTGGCGGGGCTTGAGGCGCCCTTGTAGGTAGAGGATGATATTCGCCGTCACTCGGGCGTATGCGCTGGCCGTCCCTATACCGCGCCTTGTCTCCCCACTGCTGCCGCCCCACCGTCGCCTTACCGCCTCGTCACCTCTTCATCTCATCAGCTCGCCGCCTCCCCACCCCCTCGCCGCTTTATCAGGCTTGACAGAGCGAAACATCTGTACTATGCTACGCACAGCACAGCTTATTCCGCTTCGCGATGAGATCGCCGAAGGGGCTATGACTAGGTAGCGATTATCTACCCAATCATAGACACATGTACACGCTATGCACACCATACAACACGCACACAAGATACGGTTGAACCCGACGCCTGAGCAGGAACAGTATTTCCGACAAGCCGCTGGGAATGCGCGCTTCGCGTGGAACTGGGCCGTCGCCATCCTGCGCCA
>JAKSDJ010000132.1 GCA_022360155.1 Chloroflexales bacterium
CCCAAGACCTTTAAGGTCTTCCATCGCGCTTATCTGAACAGTATTGGTACTAGGCGCCGGGTCATACCTTGAGCATCACTCATCACATGTCATTTACTTTTATGCGAGGCGTAACGCGGCTCAATGAGACGATATGTGGCCGCCTAATACATGAGATAACTGCCTTTACTGCATAAAAACGCTTTGTAGTTGATGAAAATTGACACGATTACGGATTTCAGTGCATATATTTACCTATTTTTATGTTTTTGTGTGCATGTAAGCGTGTTATTCATATCTTAAATCAGCGTATTTTTCATTTATTATTCGCCAGATCTAAAAAATGTGCTGACAAAAACGTTGCGATGTAGTATCATACTCTTACTGCGGATGCTACGATACACAAAAAGTACGTAGGTCAATGCTTTTTATTGGGTCACTGCTCCCCGCTTAATCAGCTTTACACCGTACACCAACTGTTAGGGGGCTTACGGAAAGAAGGTCCTCAATGGCTCAGGTGAACCGTATCCCTCAGCGACAGGGTGTTTTTGCTTGGTTGAATACCTCGCAGATGCGCATTGCTTCGCTCTACGACCGGATAGCGACCACGCATAACAAAGAGATTGCCGAACGACTGGCAGTGTATCTGGCCGCCGGAGGCTTTCTGCTCCACCTTGCGCTGATCTTCTTCGCCCAGACGCTGCCGGCTCTTGCCCCCCTCGTCCGGCTGACTGGGCCAAACTACCTCGCGGCGATCTACACGCCTTTCGCCATGATCCTCTTCTACGAGGTGCTGCTGTTGGTGTTCGCCATCCCCGAGTCGACCACGCGCTCCATCGGATTGCAGTTCGAGATCATTTCGCTGATCGCCATTCGCAATGTCTTCAAGGATTTTGTCCAGTTCGAGAGCTTCAACGCGATTGAACAGCAACTCGAAACCTTCGGGCTGATCGTGATCGATATGTTTGGCGGCCTACTGCTCTTTCTGTTGGTCACCATCTTTTACCGGATCAACAGCCGGCGCTCGGCGCAGGAGCAGGCAATGACCGTACCAACCCATGAATTGGAGCAATTCATCGCCCGCAAAAAGATCATCGCCCTGGTGCTGAGTGTCTGCTTCTTCGTGTTGCTCGGGGTCAGCCTCTGGACCTGGGCTGTGGATAGTTATCACACGGTCGTGACCGGCACGCGCGCTGAACAAACGCTGACCACGATCTTCTATGCCGATTTCTTCACCTTGATCATCTTTACCGATGTGCTGCTGCTGGTCTTATCACTCTTACTGTCGGATCGCTATCAGTTGGTCTTCCGCAATGCCGGCTTCGTGATCGCAACGATCTTGCTGCGCGTATCACTCACCGCCGACCGACCATACAACCTGATCACCGCTATCGTTGCGACTATCTTCGGCATCCTCGTGCTGTGGATTTACAAATCATGCTCCCACGTCGAGGGGGTCTCTGAGGTGCAGCGCTTCAGCGATCATTAGCTGTCAGCTTTCAGACGTCAGAAGTGGTTCTGACAGGATTGACAAGATGAACAGGATTTGAACGACGTGATGCAGGCTGTGAGTGCAATCCTGTCAATCCTCTACATCATGTCTAAAACCTTGCCTCGGGTGCTAGCGCTCGGGTATGCGAACGCGCCCACCTGCCCGCTTGCCCGCCTTCTAACCTGTCAATGTTCCAACGTGCTAACTTGCCACCCCCGGTCCTGAGCCCTTCGGCTACGCTCAGGACCGGCACAGCCGAAGGATGCCAAACCCCCGCGCTCCTTGTAGTACAATAGACCCCACAAATGAAACACCCTGGAACGTTGGAACGTGCCAACGTGCTAACCTGCTAATACAACGTGAGGAGTTTACATGCCAACCCCGGTCATTACCCATGCTCTGCGCACACCCATCGGGCGCTACGGCGGCGCGCTGGCCAGCGTTCGCCCCGACGATCTGGCCGCTATCGTTATCCGCGCCCTAGTCGAGCGCAGTGGGATCGATCCGCAGCAGATCGAAGATGTGATTCTGGGCTGCGCCAACCAGGCCGGCGAAGACAACCGCAACGTCGCGCGGATGGCTGCGCTTTTGGCCGATCTGCCGGTCGATGCGCCCGGTCAGACCATCAACCGGCTCTGCGGCAGCGGCTTGCAGGCGGTCAACAGCGCGGCGCACGCGATCATCGCCGGCGAGGGCGACGTGTTCATCGCTGGCGGCGTCGAGAGTATGACCCGCGCGCCATTGGTGATGGCTAAACCCGAGACCGCCTTCCCGCGTGGCAACGCAACCGTGTACGACACCACCATCGGCTGGCGCTTCACCAACCGCGCCCTGGCGACGGCGCACTATCCCTATGGCATGGGCGAGACCGCCGAAAACGTTGCCGAGACCTACGGCATCCGCCGCGACGAGCAAGACGCTTTTGCCCTGGAGAGCCAGCGCCGCTACGCTGCTGCCGCCGCCGCCGACCGCTTCACCGAAGAGATTGTGCCGGTGTTTACCGTTCCCTCAAAGCGCGGCAAGGAGCCGCAGGCGATCAACGTCGATGAACACCCCCGCCCCGACACAACCCTGGAGGCGCTGGCGAAGCTGCGCCCGGCTTTCGGCGGAGAGGAACGCACCCGCCCGGAGAACTGCATCCCCAGCGCGGGCAGCGTTACCGCCGGGAATGCCAGCGGGATCAATGATGGCGCCGCTGCGTTGCTGGTCACGAGTGATAGCTATGCGACGAAGCATGGTCTTAAACCTTTGGCGCGCATCGTGAGCACGGCGGTGGCCGGGATCGACCCGGCGTTCATGGGCCTCGGCCCGGTGCCGGCGACGCGTAAGGCCCTCAGCCGCGCCGGCCTGACGGTCCACGATTTGGATCTGATCGAACTCAACGAGGCCTTTGCCGCGCAGTCGCTGGCCTGTATGCGCCAGCTCCAGCTCGACCCGGCAAAGGTCAACGTCAACGGCGGGGCAATCGCCCTGGGACATCCGCTCGGTGCGAGCGGCGCGCGCATCCTGACCACGCTGATCCACGAGTTGCGGCGGCGCGGCGGGCGCTACGGCCTGGCGACGATGTGTATCGGGGTTGGGCAGGGTATCGCAACGGTGGTCGAAGCAATCGGATAATCCTAGGTTGACGATCTAGCCTAATATGTTAGACGCCGACCGGACGAACAGTCAGGTCGCAACCCTGGTGCAGGCCCTGCACCCTACGGTGCTGCCCATGATCCGGCAGGCGGTGCGTGCGTACCTCGCATCTGTCGATATGTTGGTATCCTTCAGCGGCGCCAGCCCTTCGGCTACGCTCAGGGCTCAGGACCGGGGTTGACATCCTTCGGCGGCGCTCAGGACCGAGGGTGGCAGATTCGCACGTTTGAGCGTTCTCCTTGCTCTCTGCTTCCTGCTCTCTGCTCTCTCCTTTTTTAGCTATGTAACCATCTAACTTTTTGCCTGCTGTTTGCAACATGTTAGTAGGTAAGCTTCAATGCCATTATCTTTATGAGATTGATCATTATCAACTGATCGTGGAGGAAACACGATATGACATCAGGCATTCAAGATCAATGGGCGCAGTGGGTGTTAGGCCGAGGCTATGGCGATGATCCTGAACAGCAACAGCGCGTGCTCGCCGATTTGTATCCCGTGCGCGATCGGGTGTTGCGGAACGCCGAGATCGCTGAAGGCGAGGCGCTGCTCGATGTAGGCGCTGGAAACGGTCTTATTGCCTTCCGCGCCTTCGAACAGGTTGGGCCGCATGGTACGGTCATCTTCAGCGATATCTCGCAGGACTTGCTCGACCATTGCCAAACCCTGGCCCAACAGATTGATGCGCTGGACCGTTGCCAATTCCTCTGTATGTCAGCCGATCATTTGTCTTTGCTTGGGGCGGCCTCAGTCGATATCGTCACGACCCGTTCCGTCCTCATTTATGTTGCGGCAAAGCAGCAAGCTTTCAATGAATTCTACCGCGTCCTCAAGCCAAACGGGCGTCTGTCGATCTTTGAGCCGATCAACAACTATTTCGGCTCCCAAACGAACCAAACAAAGGAGTTCTGGGGTTTTGACACCGTGCCGATTACCGATCTCGTCGAGAAAGTGAAGGCGATCTATCGCCGTGTGCAGCCGTTAGAGACTAATCCAATGATGGACTTCAACGAGCGCGATCTGGTAACCTTTGCCCAGGAAGCGGGTTTCACCGAGATCCACCTTGAATTGCAGGTGAACGTGACGCCTGGCGCCTGGTACAACAAGTGGGACGCCTTTGCCCACACTGCCCCGAACCCATGCGCGCCAACTCTCGCCGAAGCGATGCAGGCGGCGCTCACACCTGACGAAGCTGATCGATTTATGGCATACCTACTCCCCTTGGTCAAGGCAGAACAAGGAACAAAGCGGTACGCATGGGCTTATTTGTGGGCGGTCAAGCGCTCAAAATCGAACGCCGGATGATGCTGCGTAGGCAGCGCTGAAATTGAAAAGTGTAAACTGGAGGCGCCACCATATGACAGACGATAAGAGGGAGAATTCCGCCCAATCGGACGCCGATCCCGCTGCGCTGCGGCAGACGCTGGTCGACGAGTTGAAAGGCAAGGGATATATCACCACGCCAGCGGTGGAGGCCGCGTTTCGCGCAACGCCCCGCCAACTGTTTCTGCCCGATGCGTCGCTGGAAAGCATCTACCGCGATGAGGCGATTCCCACCCGCTTCCGCGATGGCCTCCCGATCAGCTCTTCATCGCAACCCGCGATTATGGCGATTATGCTAGAACAACTGAGCTTGGAGCCCGGCCAGTGCGTGTTGGAGATCGGCGCAGGCACCGGCTACAACGCCGCACTACTGAGTCATATCGTTGGCCCAGACGGCCAGGTAGTTACGGTCGATATCGACGAGGACATTGTCGCCGAGGCGCGCGATCATCTCCATGCGGCCGGCGCCGCCAACGTCACCGTCGTCTGTGGCGACGGCGGATTGGGCTACGCCGCTGCGGCGCCGTACGACCGGATTATTCTCACCGTAGGCGCATGGGATATCACGCCAGCCTGGCGCGAACAATTGGGGCCAGACGGTCGCTTGCTGCTGCCCCTGTCGCTCAACGGACCGCAGAAGGCGGTTCTCTTCGAGCGCAGCGGCAATCACCTCACCAGTGTTTCGATTGTCGAGTGCGGCTTTGTGCGCCTGCGCGGGGCTTTCGCCGGACCAGAGATGGATGTGCCGCTTGGTCCAGAGCAGGGAATCCACCTGCGCATCGAACAGCCCCCACCCGCCGACGCTGCGACGATCTACACCTGGCTGACCGGCCAATCCCTCGACCGGCCAACCAAGATCGCTATGACGTCTCAAGACATTTGGCGTTCGCTGAGTCTCTGGCTGGCGCTACATATGCCGGGCTACATCGGACTGCATGCCAGTGGCGAGACAACCAGGCGCGATATCGTGCCGCCGCTGTTTTCATGGATCAGTAACAACTGGCCTTCGAGCTCGACCATCGGTGTTGTTGGTGCCAAAGGCCTCTGCGTCCTAGCGCCTCCCGCTGACCGAGCTCTCGATACAGAAGGTTTAGCGGAAACGTCTTTCGAGCCTTTGGTCCGCAGCTATGGCCTTGATACCGATCTCGCCAACAAGCTGATTGCCCAGATCGCCGCCTGGGACAGCGCCGGTCGACCCAGCGGCAACACGTTACGGATCAAGGCCTACCCGGCGGAGCTGGCGTACACGCTTGCCGCCGACGACATGGTCATCGCGAAGCAGGCGCACCATCTGGCGTTGAGCTGGGGCGCCTGAAGGTGCGGCAATATGCTGCAGATCGTCCTGGCTCACGAACGCCCCCGTCGCCTCGATAGCATAGGTGCGGCCTTGCTCCTCCCAATGGAGCCACATGGCGCCCTCTCGAGTGGTGAGGGTTGCAGTTGTCCCGCGAATGGGGAGCGGTGCGCCGGGTCCAGCCTCCGATGGCGGTGCAACGATCGGCCCCACGCCGAAGGTAAGATTGTTGTGCGAGTCGACGTTATAGGTTACGGCATACATCGGACCGCTGATGGGATCGTTCCGTATGTCTGAGAGGGCTTCCGGTTGCCGGCCTTGCAGGCTCGCGGGCAGCCAGGTCGGCGCGAGAATCGGTGTCTCGGGCGGCAGGATGACCTGCACCTGCCGCCAGGCTAAGAGCTGTTCCGGCGGCATGGCGCTGCTGTTGGGGGTGGTCTGGGTTGGGGGCAACGCGGGGGGAACCGATGGCTGGGCGCTTGGGACGCCACAACTCGTGACGAAAACGAGCAGGAACAATGCGCTGACAAGCTTCTTATGCATAGGTACTGTCTCACTGCATATTGGTTGCCGATAGCAACTTCGTTGCCTGCCTCCAGCATACCACGCCGGCGCTTAGGAAAGCGCTTAGGAAAGCGGATGGTTTTGGTCGGGCTTGATCCAGATATTCCTGAACATCACACGCAGAAAGGGACGGAGGCCAAACTCCCGTCCCGTTGTCAGTCTTCGTTTCGTGTAGGTTTTGATCAGGCGTGTGGATGTCGCTCAGGCGATCTGTGTCGCTGCTGTTCGGCAACGTAGCTCTCACATTATTGTGTTCCCTTTCGGACAGACGCTACGACTGCCTGCTTGAGTCGACTACATTCCCATTGAGATAGAGCTGGGCGGTTGTCGGCGTTGGCTTGGCAACGGTCTGTGCCGCCATACACGCTTGTTCACACCACGCCACGAAGTCGCGTAATAAACTTCGACATCCCAACCATCGCAACGTCGGGCGCTGACAAAAGCTGCGGCCCGCACGCACCGTTGAAGACCGCAAGATACGCGATGTGCGCCCCCATCTCACCAAAAACAATTGTCGGGTTATAGCCGCGTTCCGTCCACAAAATCGGCGCCGGTTTTGTTGCGCACCTCGTCGAGCGTCGCCCCGGGCATCACCTCGGTCAAGGTAAGCCATCCCGCTTGGTATGCAAACACGGCGATATCGGTAATCACCAGGCTGACCGCCCCTATCGCCGTTAGCGGCAGGGTGCATTGCGGCACAATCTTCGGCGTACCGCCGGGGTTGGTGTGTGTCATCGTAATGATCAGCCGTTTGGCGCCGCTGGCCAAATCCATAGCCCCGCCAACACCGAGCAGCGGCTTGCCGGGAACTGCCCAGTTCGCCAGGTTGCCCGCCGCATCGACTTGCAACCCGCCCATAATCGCCACGTCGATGTGGCCGCCGCGGATCATCGCAAAGCTGTCGGCGCTGTCGAAGTAGCTGCTGCCCGGCAGCGCCGTCACCGGGATTTTGCCGGCGTTGACCGGATATTCCAGCGCGCCGCCCGACTCCGGCGCGGGGCCGACGCCCAGCATGCCGTTTTCGGTGTGCATGATGATGCCGTGTTCCGGCGTGATTAGGTCGGCGACCAGCGTCGGGAGGCCAACGCCGAGGTTCACCACATCGCCGCGCCGCAGTTCTTGCAGTGCGCGCCGCGCTATGTTCATACGCCGATCGCTGACCCGTTTCACCCCTTTATCAATCGATGCGGACGACCCCAGATCTTCAAGCGTCGTGTGCGCCTCGACCAGGTAGTCGACGAAGTTGCCGGGTGTGTCGATCTCGTTCGGGTCGAGCGCGCCAACGGGTACGATCTGCTCTACCTCGGCGATCACGAGATCGGCTGCTGTCGCCATCGCCTTGTTGAAGTTCTGCTCGGTCATTCGGGAGACAAGGTTCCCCGCTGTATCGCCGCGCCACGCCCGCACAAAGGCCACGTTGCCCCGAATCGCTTTTTGGAAAACGTAGGGTTTGCCGTCGATCTCCTTTGTTTCCTTGCCCGCCGCGATGGCGGTTCCATAGGAGGTCGGCGTATAGAAGCCGCCAATGCCTGCGCCGCCTGCCCGCAGCGCCTCGGCGAGCGATCCTTGCGGGATAAGCTCGAACTTGATGTCGCCGTTTTGCGCTGCAGCGACTGCCTCTGGGTTGCTCGTGAAAAAGGAGCCAATCGCTCGCTTGATCTGCCCGTTGCGCAATAGGCGCCCGCCGCCGAGACCGGGTTCGCCGACGTTGTTGGCGATATAGACAAGGTTGCGTACATCGGTTTCTGCTAGCGCATGCAGCAGGTGGACCGGGTTGCCGGTCATCCCAAAACCGCCAACCAGCAGAGTGTCGCCAGATTTGACGAGGGTAGCGGCGTGTTCGGGTGAAACAATTGCAACACGTTTCATAGAAATGAATGATCTTTCGACTTTGAGCAATAATTATTTGTCATCCAAATGGATGGACGATGGATGGTGACACAACACAGTCGCCGTAACCGTCATATAGGGAAACAGCGGCAAATCGATCAGTATCGAATGCAACTGCTCTGCATCTGCGACATCGAAAATGCTAATATTGGCGTAGCGCCCAACCACGCGCCACAGATGCCGCCAAATTCCTTGCCGCTGCAACTCCTGAGCGCGCGCTTTCTCCCGCGCCTTCAAATCTTCAAAGACGGCAGGATCGATATCGTGAGGAACCTGGACTTCCATCTCGACGTGAAATAACATGGGCCATCTCCTGATTGCAACGCCTGACAAACCGATCTGCCTCGCCCCGATGTTCCGTCGAGCGCAGATGCAATGCCTCGAAAACCGAGGAGCAGTTGGTATCGACTGTTTCGAAATGCGTCACTGCATCTGCGCCCTTACACGACAGTTCCGGGCACTACGGCAGCGTTCCTACCACATCGCCTCGAAGAATTGTTGGGCTTGCTCAACTGATTCGAGCGGCTTGGGGTTGTCGTTGACCGACTTGCTTTTGAGCATATTTGCGGCCAGCTTGGGCAGGAGCGATCGCTCGACGCCCACATCGCGCAACCGTTGCGGCTGCTCCAGTTTGGCAATCAGGCTGTGGCAAAAGTCGGCAAAGGCGAGGGCGACATCGTAGTCGGATTGGTCGCCGCGAGTAAGGGGAGCAGCCTCAGCCGCTCTATTTATTACAATAGTTTGTAGACACACTATCCATTCTAGACAACTTGCGCTTTGGTCGCTTGTTTGAGAGTGACCTCACCTTGTTTGAGTCTATACAGTTGGGGTTCTGCTATGAAAGCAGTCCTTTCGACCCACAACCAGCGTGACCGTCTCACCTACTGGAACGATGTCATTGCTCAGACGCTCATTCCCTTTGAAGTCAATGCATTAGAGGATCGTCCGTTCTTTGGCAAAGTGACAAGTGACGATGTCGCCTTCGTCAACCTTGCCAAAGTGACGTCTGACCAGTCAATCGCGCGACGCACCAAGCAACTGATTGCACAACAGACGGAAGAGTGGGTGTTGGTGCTGTTTCAATTAGGCGGTGAAAGCATTCTGGCCCAAGATCGGCGCGAGGCGCATTTGCAGCCAGGCGATTGGGCGTTGGCGATCAGCATACGGGCGTTTGACTTACGATTGGCAGAGCGGCTATTACCATCTCGTGCTGGAGATGCCCGCCCATACGCTGCTGCCGCGCCTGCCGCAGATTGATTTGCTGACGGCGACGACATTCTCTGGCCAGTCAGGGCTAGGCCAGATCACGTTTGAATTCGCCCAATCACTGTGGCGGCAGACGGAGCATCTGCCGGGCGGAGTGGCGACGCAGTTGGCAAACACATTGATCGATCTGCTGGCGACCGACCTGGGGGAGCGTCTCCAACTGCTATCGCCGCAGATGCGCAGCAAAACCGTGACGCTGCTGGAGATCAAGCGGACAATTCACCGGCAATTGCACGATGGGCAACTGTCAGCGGCAACGGTCGCCGCCCAGTTGCATATTTCGGAAAGTTATCTACACCGTCTATTCAAAAGCGACAACACGACCTTTGGCCGCTACATACTGGCGTCGCGCTTGGAACAGTGCCGCGCCGAAATGGCCGATCCGCGGTACAGCCACCGCTCGATTTCGGATATCGCGTTTTCGTGGGGGTTCAACAGTTTGAACCACTTCAGCCACGCCTTCAAGAAGCAGTTTGGCGTGTCGCCGCTCGATTTTCGGATAGGTGGCGGCTGACTGGCAGGTTGGTTAGGTTAGATGGCTGTCACCGATCACCCGCTCAAACGTTTGGTCGCTCTGGCCGCGGTTGACTTTGCGACGTGGTTCCTGGGCGCGGAGGTGCGACAGGTCGAGCCCCGCAGCATCCAGCTTACCGCCAACCCGGAGCCGGTCGACGCCGATCAGGTGCTGCTCGTCACGCTGGCCGATGGGCGGGAGGCGCTGTTGCACCTGGAGTTTCAGGGACCGGGCAGTCACAAGCCCATGCCCATGCGGATACTCGATTACATGAGCCGCTTAGTGCAGGCGTATCGCGAGATCCCGATCCACAGCGCTGTGTTATATCTGGGCGGCGCTGGGCGAACCGACACTGGGGAACACCAGGTCGTGGGGCTTGATGGCAGGGTCCAACTGGCATGGACCTACCTGGCGGTGCAGTTGTGGCAGATGGACGCCAACGCACTATTGGCGCTCGACCGACCGGGGCTGCTGGCCTTGATTGGGCAGACCCGGATCACACAGCCGAAGCAGATTGTGTCGCAAGCGATTGCGCGGATCACGACGAGCACCAGTGGCGAACTGCGCCAGCGCTTGCTCGAAGAATTACTGTTACTCTGTGCCGATGAGGAGGTGGCGATTATGGCCGAACAATTAATCGAACGGGAAGGATTATTGCTCGATA
>JAKSDJ010000002.1 GCA_022360155.1 Chloroflexales bacterium
AACGACTGGCGCGACTCGTGGGCGATGGGCTACACCCCAGATGTCACTGTTGGGGTTTGGGTCGGCAACAGCGATAACACGCCGATGCATGAGGTGGCAGGTGCGAACGGCGCCGGCGCGATCTGGCGCGACCTCATGTTAGGATACCATGAGGGCAAACCGCCGCAACCTTTCCCACGTCCACCCAATATCGTCGAGTTGGCCATCTGCACCGATTCGGGCGGGCGCGCCACCGAGGACTGCACCAGTCAGATCGTCGAACAGTTTGTAGCTGGCGCCGAGCCCGATACCATCGACATCATCTACCAGACTGTGCGGGTCGCCGGCGATGGTTCCTGCTTGGCCGCGTCGTATACCCCGCCGGAGGAGACTTGGGAGGTGACCTACGCAATTTACCCGCCGGAGCACCGCGAGTGGGCCATAAAAAGCGGGGCGCCCCAGCCGCCAGCCCAACCCTGTCCCCCACCGCAGAATCCCGACCATGCCCTCGCCGTTTTATCACCGCTCAGTGCGACCGGCGTAGTGACCGACAGCCAGATCTTTATCAATGGGACAGCGCGCGGCCCATTCAGCCTGGAGGTTGGAGCAGGGCCAGACCCGCTGGAATGGCAACTCCTCAGCCAGGGACCGATGAGCGTGGAAAACGGGCTGCTGGGCATTTGGCCGACCGGTGCCTTTGCGCCCGGCGAATACACCCTGCGCCTTCGCGTGACCACCCCGGAAGGATTCACCGTCACCGCGCTGCAGACGATCCGCTACGGGAGTTGAGGGCGCTTCGCGAAGCGCCCCTACATCGCTCCTCTTTTCGCCTCGTCATCTCCTCGCATTGTCTCTTCGCCCCCTCTTCTCCTCTTCTCCTCGCCTCAATATCCTCACCTCAATACGTCAGTACAACAATGCGCTAATATGCCAATGTGCCAACCCCTGGCCTAAGCCCTTCGGCTTCGCTCAGGCCTGGCGCAACCGAAGGATGTCAACATGTCAACGTCTCATCCCCGAATGCTTGCTCCGATTTCCCGCTCCAGCAGCTTGATAATCTTGGCCCGCACCTTCACCAGCGCATCGTCGCTGAGCGTACGATCAGGGGCGCGGAAAGCCAGGCGATAGGCAAGGCTCCGTTTCCCCTCGCCGACCTGCGCCCCGGTGTATACGTCGAACAGAGTCAGCGACTCGAGCAGGTTGCCCGCCCCTTGGCGGATCACCGCGGCAACACGATCGGCGGGGATGTCGAGCGCCGCAACGACTGCGATATCTTGCACTGTTGCGGGGTAACGTGAGATACTGACGTAGTGTGTCTGCTGGGTCAGCCTGATCAACACATCCAGGTCGAGTTCGGCGGCCAGCGCGCGCGATACGCTCAATTCTAGCCGTTCGCGCACCAATGGGTGCAATTCGCCCAACACGCCAACGGCCTCCCGTGTTCCGCGCAGTTCCAGACGCGCCGCGCGACCAGGGTGGAAGCGCTCGTCGTCGGCCAGCGGCGTAAACACAACCTGATCGATAACATTGAGCCGCGCTAACAGAACTTCAATCACCCCTTTGATATCGAAGAAGTCCATCAATTCAGGGGCGGGCGTATTCCAGGCCAGATCGCTACGCGGGCCAGCCATCGCCATAGCCAAGCAGCGCGGCTCGTCGGGTAAAACCTGCTCGGGCGGCAGAGGTGCGTCCAAGTGGGTCACATTCCCATAGGCTTGCGCGGTTTGCCAAGCGACAATGGCTTCGGACGGCAAATACACCCGGCCAATCTGAAAGAGCAGCACCCGGCCACGATCACGCAAGTTGGCAGCAAACGACCCCAATACCGTTGGCAGCAGGCTGCGTTGCAGATAGACATACTCCGGCGAGATCGGATTGCTGACCCGGAGATAGCGCTCGGCCACGGTTTCTGAGGGCTGGATCAACGCGACAGCCTTCATGCTGGTGAGCGTGTGGGTAATGATTTCGTCCAAGCCGCTCCCAACCATAACATCGCGAACGTTTTGCTCGATCTCGAAGTCAGGGTGGGCATCAGCTGCCGGCAACTCGTCAGGCATATTCGTCAATGGCACGCGGTCGTAGCCATAGATCCGCGCCACCTCCTCGCACAAGTCCGCCAAGAGCGTTACGTCCTGGCGGAAGGAGGGAACCGTAACCTGGACGACCGCTTCATTCGCATATCCCACGAAGTCGCCAACGTTTGCATTATCGCGCACAACGACCTCGAAGCCAAGCGAGCGCAGGAGATCGGCAATTTCGTGGGCGCTGAGCCGAATCCCGATGATCCGCTCAATTTCACGCGGCGGCAAATCCAACACAAGCGGCTGCCAAGGCTGCGGATAGATATCGATGAAGCCCTGAGCGACCTTCCCGCCAGC
>JAKSDJ010000355.1 GCA_022360155.1 Chloroflexales bacterium
CTTGTCAAGAGGTTTTTGATCGTTAGGCACCAGGAGTTTGTAGGCCGTCAGGTCGGCGGCATATGAAGAAATAGTACGGACCATCATCGTACGACGTTTTATCGTAAAATCGGCGTAGTAGCGGCTCCCAGAGAAGGTTCGGCGTAAGCGGCGGGTAGAGCAGCCAACGCCCGGTGAGTTTGCGCGTGATCAGTGCAGGCGCGCCGTAGTAGTGGCTAAAGTCGAAGAGCTTGAGCGCAGCAGCGCTGAAATAGGGCTGGCAGCTTTCCACTTCTAGCCCTGCGGAACTGAAGCGCTCTGTCCACCCAGCGGCGCTAAGGGTGTTGTAATGGTACGAAATTTTGTTGAACCAGCGACCATAGCGGCTGCCGTCGAGACCAAGAGCGTTGAGCAGAGTCGTACCAAGGAGATCTTGAGGGAAACGGTTGCCGACGACCGAAGTGACAAACTGGCCGCCAGGACGCAACACCCGCGCCACCTCGCGAAGAGTCGCATCAAGCGGTACAATGTGTTCCAACACACAGTTGCTGATCACGCTGGCAAACTGGTCTGTTTTGAAGGGTAGCGCTGCACCGTTAGCAATACTCAACCCGGCGTAAACGCCGCGTCGTGCCGCTTCTTGGGTGTCGCTGCGGATCGGGTCGATCCCAAAAACCTGTTTACCCGAAAATGCAATCTGCACAAATGTACCGTCACCACTGCCAACATCGAGGATTGGCTCGGCGAGATCCGGCGCAAGTTCAGCAAAGAGCCGCGCTTCAACAGCACGCAACATCGCTCGATGGATTGGCAACGTGTAGAGGTGGGGACGTAAGAAATCGCGTGGTGCTTCCTTAAGCCTCTTCGTCATAGAACAGCTCCGTCTTGAATTCGTCCTCGTCTTCAAGATTCCCGCCTAGCGCACTTGCCGCCACCC
The DNA here is from genome assembly GCA_022360155.1 of Chloroflexales bacterium. Classification (GTDB taxonomy): domain Bacteria; phylum Chloroflexota; class Chloroflexia; order Chloroflexales; family Chloroflexaceae; genus JAKSDJ01. Next base: position 917 of record JAKSDJ010000355.1, read on the forward strand.
CCAACGTGGCGAGAAACGCCGCAAAGCGTCCACGCCCTATGAAATCGATGGGGCGACCAATCCAACTGGCGGGAACCTGCTGTGGGACAATAGTCGCGGCGATATAAGATATTAAGAAGAGTATCAGCCAGAGCGATATAACGCCAATCAGCAATGAGAGAAAGAGGACAATGTGAGTGCGTGCCAACTGTTCGCTCCGGGTCGATGCACGAGCAATATGACCCAGGTTCTGACCATAGAAGATGAAAATTGTGGCGCTCAACACCGCCGCCACAAAGCCAACGGCAAGGGCCGAAGGTTCAAAGTTAACGCCAATTTCCCATGGCTCAGAGCCAAGTAACAAGAGAAAGACCGAGACAGCCGCTGTCGCCGTGAAGCGTGCCATGCGAAAAGGCAGTAGCCAGGGTGCATAGCCCCAGATATCAGTCACAATGCCTCGTGGATCAGCCCCCAAGGTACGCATGTAGAAGCCAATAACACCCCAGCGCCCGCGTTGTTCTTCGAGGCGTGCATCAGCCACTTCAGTCAAGCGCTTCTCGATTGCATGGTATTGTTGGGGCGAGAACGGTTGCAGATGCAAGATGTCCATGCTCTCTGGCGGCGCCATTGGGCCGGATTCGTCGTGTTTCAGCCCCCAGAGATGACCAAGCATATATAATGCCAGAGCAGCCAAGCGATCGCTGATCTCATCCGGATTATCTATAAATGCACTTGACAGTACGGCTGTTTCCAATGCCGAAGATGGCACGCCAATCGTGAATGTGCGACGCTGTGGTTCGAGTTCATTGGGCACAATAACTAAGGCGTAATCCCATTTATATTGAAGTTTTTCTTGTACGCCAAGCTCCAAGAGGGATAATGGTTTCAGAGCGCCGCGTGGAGCGAAACGACGCCGATTGACAAAAGGCATCTCCCAACGGAATCGTACAAACTGTTCGTTCAGGGTTTGAAGCATCCGCTGACGGGACTGCTCATAGGCATCGAGGATAACACTGTCGCGCAGATCAGCGGCCAATACCCAGCCAACACTTACCAATGGTTTTATGGTTGCAGTTTCCAACTGTATGTCAACCAAGAAGATCGGCAAACAGACGCTCGTAGTCTGTTGCAGTGCGTTCTGTGCTGAAGCGAGCTGTAATTTCGTCGCGGGGGCGAACGTAATGCGGGCGCTTGTCGATTACGCGGATGATCGCTTCGGCCAGAGCAGCGCTGTCGCCAATTGGGACAATCTCGCCCATGCCGGTTTGGAGCACAGGTTGACGCACGCCCGGCAGCGCGCTCGCGATCGAGGGGGTGCCGCAAAGCATGGCTTCGACCTGGACCAAGCCGAAGGTTTCCGTCGAGTTGAGGCTGGGCACAACGACAACATCACAATTCGGGAAGAAAGCGGCTATGTCAGCAGGCCCCAGCGTACCTAGAAAGCTCCAGTGCTCACGATAGCGGTCGAAAAGCGGCGCCAGCAGTCGGGCGTATGCTTCTTCACCAAGAACGTTTTCATACGGCCCGGCAAACAGCACGCGCGTATTCGGATAGGTTTCCAGAATGCGCGGTAAAGCATTGATGAGCACCTCGACCCCTTTCTCTGCCGCAAGCCGAGCCGCCATGCCAATTATTGGACCCTGGATATTCCAACGTCGCCGAAAGGTTTCTACATCTGTGCTGGCGACCGGCATCACTTCAACTGGAGGCGGGATGATCCGCACCTTCGAGCGAAAGCGCCGCAGATAGGGCGAGTGGTCGGCAAAATCGTGCGTGTACGCAATGATGGTTGTGGCGAGCGCACCCGCTGCCAAATTGCTAACATCAACAACGCGATTCGCAACCTGATTCAGCCAACCAGGCGGCATCTGGAGATCGCTGTGATACGTTAACACCACCGGCTGGCGCAACAACTTCCCACGTAGCGCCAGACCGGGCGCATCGAACTGGGGCAAGTGCAGGCTCATTGCATCGTGGTGTAATGAAAGCGCATTGGCAAGCGCCCCAAACGTTGGCATAATCACACCTTTGCTGACACGGGCAAGCACAGGCGCGCGCACAACCCGCACCCCGTCCAGCACCTCGCGAAGGGGTAGACTTGGGTCATACTGCGAAGTTAAGATGGTGACAGTGTGACCACGTCGAGCTAACGCGGCAGCGAGACGTTGCACGTAAATGGTGAGACCGCTCGTGTAGGGGCGATAGTAGGTCAGAGCGCAGAGTAAGCGCATAGAATATAAAACATAAAACGCAAAACACGAGAACTCGCGTTTTACGTTTTACACAATTTTTATGGAGGCGACGGCGGGATTCGAACCCGCGAATCGCGGTTGCATTTTACACAATTTTTATGTTACACAATTTTTATGGAGGCGACGGCGGGATTCGAACCCGCGAATCGCGGTTTTGCAGACCGCTGCCTTACCACTTGGCTACGTCGCCCCAAGACTATAGAACACGTTATCGCGCGACAGTATACCAC
>JAKSDJ010000647.1 GCA_022360155.1 Chloroflexales bacterium
GAGGAGGCGGGTGATACGTTGGCATCCTTCGGCGGCGCTCAGGACAGGCGTTTGAATGTGCGATCTGAGGTGGTTGGCGTCCATCTGCGTTATCAGCGTTCCGTTGCAGTTGGTCGGCTATCCGGCAAGAGGTCGGTCCAACCATCCCGCGCCATCGCTTCCAATTGAGCAAGAGTCTGCGGTGCGTAAGCTCCCAGATGCGCCACGCGCAGGTCACGATAGAGGCGCGGCAGATCGGCAGCGTTGTCGATATCGTACCAGGCGGGGACATGAGCCATCGCCAGGCCAGCCGCCGCTGCCGCCGCGCAAGTCTGTTGCGCAACCAGCTCCGTGCTCCAGGCGATCCCCTGGTGGAACAACGCCGGCTGAGGGGTTCGCATCCCCAACAGATAGTAGCCGCCATCGTCGGCTGGCCCGAGCACAACCGGATAGTCGCGCAACGCCGCAAACGCCTGACCGATATGGGCCACCGGCAGCCCTGGGTTATCGCTGCCTATCACCACCATCGCATCAAAGCCATGTGCAGCCGCTTGCTCGAAGCCGCTCAACAGCCGGCTGCCGAAATCATCGCCGCACTGCGGAAAGAGCAAGGCATCAGGGCGCAACTCCCGAAAGAACGGTGTAGCCGTCGCGGGCCAGAATGAGAACGCCAGCGCGGTGTCGGGCAATTGTTCGGATAATGCAGCAATATCTCTAAGAAAACAGTGGTAGAGGGCCAGCGTTCGTTCGGAGCCGATACGCGCAGCGAGGCGCGTCTTGACCTGCCCAGCGACAGGTTCCTTCGCAACAATAATCAAACAACAGCGCATATGTTAGAACTAGACACGGAGGAATTCGAATCGGCGTCGCGCTGCATTCCTCCGCTTTCTATTGACATCAGCGGCGTGCCTTTCTCTGATCTTGCCCGTCGCCGTACATCAGCGGAAGCAATGCTATCCAAATACCTCGATAGGAATGATGTGATAGCCGCTCGCCCCTTCAGGATGCGGTTCGCGCACTTCATCGGTCTGGGGTTCGCCCATGCCATCAACCGCGCGCACCGCAACGGTGTGCCGCCCCAAATTGCCTGCCCAGTCGTAACGCCAAAAATGCCAAGTCGGGGGATCATTCTCCGGCTGTAAAATAGCCTCTTGCCACGCGCCATCGTTGATCCGTACCTTGACCTTATTGGCGCCCCAGTTGCCTGCAAAAGCGATTTCGCCCAACAGAACGACGCTGTCCTGCATTTGCACCAGCGGGCTGCCCCAAAAGGGGTTGCCCGTGTCGAAAACCGAGGTCGTAAAGATGATCGCTTCATCGGTCCAGCCGCGTTACTACCAATAACTCTTGTAATCTTCACGTACCGGCTCGATTTTAGTCAACCGCTTGACATTCTTCTCGCCATACAGCCCCGGCACAATCAGGCGCGCCGGAAAGCCGTGCGGGACAGTTAAAGCTTCACCATCAATACCGTAAACGATTAAGGTCGTGGGGTCAAGCGCCTTCGCCAGTGAAATTGACTCGGTATAGCCCTCGGCTGCGTTTATCTTTATGTCAACCAACCCCCCCCCCTGGACACCGGCCCGTTCGAACAGATCGCGGAGCCGGATGCCGTTTCATTTGCAATTGCCAATCAGGTAATTGCCAACCTCATTGGAGATGCACTCCAGCGCGCTGGCTTGGTCGACGCGAGGCAGTTCCTGCAACTCCGCGTAGGAAAGCGTATAGGGAGCGTCCACCGCGCCGCCGATCTCTAAGTGCCACTGTTCGCTGGCGATCTCGAGATCGCGCGCCGCCGATGAGATCACATACAAAGTCTCATTGGTGTTGAACGGAGATCGCGTACTAGGTGCTGGTACGAAGGCAGGAAGCGGCGTTGGCTCGGCTGTCGGTGAGGCAGTCGACTGAGTAATGGCAGTCGCTGCTTCGGCGGTCTGCGCGGTTGCGGTTGGCACACCGGTTGGCGCGCTGGTCGGCTCAGGCGCGCTAGTCGGCAAGGATTGCCCGGCGCCGGCAGCCTGCGACACAGCCAAGCCGTTGCGTTCGAGCAGTTGGGCGATGGCGGCGCTGCCGACCGCCACGGCCAGCATCGTGTCGCCGCTACGAAATAGGAAGGCGCACCGACCGTTGAACTGCGTCGTGTCCGGCGGAGCGATGGGCGCAACCAGACGATTGATCATCCCAACGACTGCCACGCCCAGTCTAGATAGAGCAATGCCGTCAACCCGAGGCCCAGAGCGCCACCGCGCAGACCACCGGCGATCAATTGCACCACCAGGGTCAGGGCTAAAACGATCAACGCCGCCGCTAGCCCGGCGCCAAACACAGGGCGCGACGCAACTCGCCCATAGAGCCAAGCGCGCAAGCCGCCAAACACGATGAAGATTAGCGAGCCAGTCAGCTCGATGATGATCTTGGCAGTCGGGCCGAGCGCTTCGATGCCCTGGGTCGCAATCGCGCCTGGCGTCAGCTTGATGATGGCATCGGCGATATCAAGCGGCACAAATGAAAGCGGACACAGCGCAGCAAACAGCCGCAACAAGCCAACGAGCTCGGCTGGCGTCAACACCCCCGCGATAACGTTGTATATCCAGGATCGCGTTTGCATAGTATCCCCCAGGGTAACAAGGTCATGGCACAGGTTGAAGCCGGATCACGCTTCACGTCGCCAGCTTCCAGGCATAGTAACGCACGCTGGCGCCGATAATCACCAGTCCGGCTTTGATGCTGCCTTTTACCGTGCCGCTGACCTTCGATTGGCCGGCGTAGCGCAAACGATAGCTCACTGGCGCCTCTACAATGCGGTAGCCAGCCCGCGCCGCCTTGACCATCATCTCGACCAACCAGCCATAGGTGCGGTCGACAAGGGCCAAGCGATCCAGCACTGGCTTGCGAATTGCGCGAAACGGTCCCAGGTCGGTGACACGCGCCCCATAGAGCACGTACATTATCTGTGCGGTCAGCCAGTTGCCAAAGCGCTGGTGGGGAGATAGCGCACCCGACTCGTAACGTCCCAGTTCGCGCGAACCCAGCACCAAGTCAGCCTGGCCCGATTGCAATGGCACCAGCAAGAGCGGCAACTCGGTTGGATCGTCGCCGTAGTCCGCATCGAGTTGGACCACAACATCGATGGGGCCAAGCACCGCAACGCCAGTTGCACAGGCCGCACCATAACCCAGTCGCTCTTCACGTACGACACGCGCCCCAGCCTGGCGCGCCGCCTCGGCAGTACCATCCGTCGAGGCATTATCAACTACGATAATCTCGCTCACCAGGTCGCGCGGAATATCCACAACGACCTTGGCGATTGAGCCAAACCTCGTTATGGGCCGGTATGACGCCTCCAACACGTATCTGTCAACTCTAAACTTTCGATCTACACATCTAAGACAGCGAATAAAGAAACGACAATCTGCCGTTATTATAGTCATACATGCAGCGCGGCACGAATAATCAGACAAGGTTTCAGGATAACCAACGTGACGTTATGGTTCGGGCTTTCTCTGTAGGCGCAGCTTGCAGCCGCGCTGACTTTCTATGGCAGAGAGCGATGTGATGTGCGACGTGCATCTGCACATACAACAATAAAGCAGTTACGAACAACATCGAACGGAAACAGGGGCAGGAAGCCTCTTCTGGGAAAACTTCCACATGGCCCCTGTTTTCGTTATGCTTTAGCGTAAAAATCAAATCTTATGCAGTTCTTACAGAAGCCTGAAGAGTTCGAGGATTTCGGTTGAGGTCACGTCAAAGTCCTGCAATGGACCGTAGATGAATTCCATCGGCGCAAATGGGCGCAGAAATCTTCTAATCCGTTGAAGTACGTGCGTGCAGATGAGCACAAAAATCTGCGGCCATCGTGCGGTTCAGGTATGGCTGATTTCCCGCTGCGGAGCCTATATTTCGGCTCAACCGAATCGCTGATGAGCCGCACACTATGGTATACTGCCGCATATCGACAGATCATATGAGGGGCGCAACAATGAATTCCTGGTCGAACCCCGATGCCGTATCACATCAGGATGCGGCAAACATGGCGGCATTTCTCGAAGAGCGCGCCCAAACCCCAGAGCAACAGCGGCTTCACGCCACGCTTATCAGCCAGTTTGCACCGCAACCTGACGAGCGACTGATCGACGTGGGGTGCGGCACCGGGGTTATTGCCCGCCGACTGGCGAGCTGTGTCGGTGAGACAGGTTATGTGCTGGGGCTAGATATCAGCACAGTGATGATCAAGATGGCCCGCCAGCTCAGCGTACATCCCGCACTCCACTTCGAGCAGAGCGACGTGACGGCTTTACCCTACGCCGAAGCTAGCTTTGATGGTGCGACAGCGGCCCGGCTCTTGCTCCACGTTGATAACCCGGCGGCAATACTTCGTGAGCTGCGGCGCGTCGTGAAGCCCGGCGGGCGACTGGGCTTGCTCGAATGGGATTGGGGCTCCCTCACGATAGACCACAGCCAGCGCACCCTGACCCGCCGCATCCTCGACTGGCGCTGCGACCACCATGGCGGCGAAAACTGGATGGGTCGACAGTTGCTACGCTACTGCCAGGCAAATGGCTGGCACGTTTGCGAGGTCCAGCCCCTAGTCACGATTGGGCGTACTGCAACCTCGACCATCCTTGCCAGCCTACGCCGCGCCGCCGAGATCGCGTTGCAGCACCAGGCGATCACCGCCACAGAGCACGATACCTGGATTGGCGAGATCGAGCAACGCCTGGCTGAGGGGGTCTTTTTCACCACGATGAACGATTATGTCATTGTGGCAGAGAAAGCTCGCGAATGAAAACCTACGAGATTATTTATGCAACCGTGCGACGCATTCCCTACGGCAAGGTCTCGACCTACGGACGGATTGCCGCCCTGGCCGGATTTGGCGGCCAGGCTCGGATGGTGGGATACGCCTTGCACGCCTTGCAGGGCAACAGCGGTGAAGAGGTTCCATGGTGGCGGGTGATCAACGCTGCCGGGTATATCAGCAATGACTACGCAGCAGATCTGCAACGCGCCTTGCTCGAGTCCGAAGGAGTTTGCTTCGACGAGCGCGACCGGGTTGACTTTGGGCGCTATCTCTGGGATGGCGCAGATTCTCCCTGAACGAGAACAAGTCCATCGTTATGTTTAGCTCGCTTGGACGAAAACTCCCCCGCTCTCCAGTGGGCCATGTTGAGCTAAAGAGCGGGGGAGCTACGGAGCGACAATACAATTTGAAGTCACTCCGCTGAAACCTTGTCGTATCGCCGCCAGACTGAAATCCCGGCATGTCGCTTGCAAGCGGATTAGGGACGCGCTCCCAATATCAACGGAATTTGCTGCTCGACCCCGTCGCGTATAATCGAAAGCGTCACAGTATCGCCAACCGATGTTTCGAGTTCAAGATAGGCGACAAGGTCGTCGCCGCTGTTCACGCGCTGCCCGTTGATTGCCGTGATAATATCACCGCCCAGGAAAAGCGGTCGGCCAAGATACTCCGCCTCCTCTGTGCCAGCCCGTAGTCCGGCTTGCTCAGCTGGGCCGTTCTCTAACACTTCTTGCACCAGTACGCCCTGGGAACTGTCCAGATCGAAGCGGTCAGCCAGGAACACATCGATATCCCGCATTGAAACACCAACAAAGGAATGCTGGTATCGACCCTCGCTGATCAGGACTGGGATGATCCGTTCAACTGAGCTAGAGGGAACAGCATAGCCCACGCCTTCGAATACCCCGTTCGAACTGGCAATCGCGGTATTTACCCCAATGACTTCGCCGCGCGTATTCAGCAACGGTCCGCCCGAGTTTCCTGGATTGATGGCAGCGTCGGTCTGGATCACGTTGGGAATGCTGAAGCGCCGTGTCGGGTCTCTCTGCGGGCCACTCAAGCTACGCCCTATCCCGCTGACCACGCCCACCGTCAGCGTATTCTGTTCGCCAAATGGGTTGCCGATGGCAACTGCCGTCTGCCCAACCAAGACCTCCCGCGAATCGCCAATTGGCAAGGGCGCGACGGACGGCGGCAACTGATCTACTTTGATCACTGCCAGGTCGCTGTCCGGGTCTCTGCCGATAAGCCGAGCTTCCATCCGGCTGCCATCGTGGAAAGTGACCTGTAACGCCTGTGAGCCATCAACAACATGGTTGTTGGTCACAATATGTCCCTGATCATCGAACAAGAATCCGGAGCCTTGCGAAAAGGGTCGAATCGGATCATCGGGCATTGCAGGATGATCTTCCGGCAAGAGCGCACTGAGATCGCCGATAACATCAATGCTGACGACTGCCGGGCTAGCCCGCCGATACAATTCGACCAGAAGTTCTTCCTGCGAAGCAATCGCCGCACGCAGGTTCGATTCGATCGTTGGCTGCGGCAGTGTTGTCGGCAACGGTTGCGATGTCGAACGCAGCGCATTCTCGATCGGCGTCCGGGAAGGCAGTGCAGTCGGCGCAACATTTTCTATGGACGCAGATGTCGGCGTTGGCTGCAGCGCCTGAGTCGCCAGGTCGGTAATCTGGCAACTAGTCAGCAGGAACAACAAGCTCACCAAGATCAGAAAGCATCGAACCATGATTACATTTTCCTTGAGCGACAAACCCCGTTTTCGCTCTGAAAACGGGGATTTTGCCGCAATAGCCCATCATATTCACGACGCCTACATTTCACAGCAGATACTACAGTTACGCCTGACGCGACCAAAGTCCTGGCCAAACCGAGCAAAAGAAGAGACCGGCGGCAAAACCAGCTTGGACGCCATTGAGCAAGACAAGCCACAGTGGCGGGAACCACCAGCCTTGGGCGACGCCAATAATTTCTAGCGGCCAGAGCAGAAACGGCAACGCACAAATGGTCAGGCGCAGCAACCAAGGCAATGCCAAAAAATGCGCAACAAGAGCCGATAGGCCTTGGTTGTTTGCATCAACGGGCAACAGCCGCGCTGCCCAAAGGCCGATTGTCGCACCCCAACAACGCGCACAGACCGCCATTGGAAGCCCCAGCAAAAAGTAGGATCGTTCGGGAGTTGGGCAGATGTAACGCGATAGCAGATCGTGGGCGAGAACCCCGGAGTCGCTGACTAGCGGCAACCCGCTCGCCCGAAACAACGGAGAGATGATCGGCCCCAAGAACAAGATCGCCAGGAAAAGATTGAATGGCCACAGCGGCCATGCGCGTAGCGTATTGGGTCTATCACGAAGCGCATAGGTTGTCATCGTAGCATACTCTATCATTACTTGGCCAACTGCCGCACATCACGCCAAATGCCCGGCAAGAGGGCTACTTTTTCACGGAGGGTAAAGAACGCACGCTTGTTATAAACATCGTATCCATTCGTCACTATCTTGTCAAGGATACCTTGATAGACGCGCGATGCAGCGCCAATCGCTAGGCGACTATCCGGCGGCAACAGCGCAATCCCCGGCCAGCTTTCGGCATAAAGGCGATGCGTGCGAGCAATTTCGAACTTGATCAACTCAACAAATCGCTTATCGTGAACTCTGGCTAGAATATCATTATCACAGAGGCCGAAGCGTTGGAGATCTTCCTGCGGCAAGTAGACCCGCCCGCGTTGAGCATCTTCGCCAATATCGCGCAAGATATTTGTGAGTTGCAAAGCGACGCCCAACTTGATGGCATAGGGGGCAGCGCCTGGAGCAAAACCAATAATGCCTACACTCAACAAGCCCACCACCGAAGCGACTCGGTAGCAGTACAACCACAGGTCAGCAAAGGTCGCATAACGATTGATCGTCAAATCCATCGCTATCCCGGCCAACAACTCATCGACGAGTGCAGGCGGGAGTTTGTAGCGGGTGCATGTGTCATGCCAAGCCACCAGGATAGGGTTGTGGGCAGGCGGCGTGGCCGAACGAGCCGAATAAACCCATTCGGCCAAGGCCCGCGCGGGATCGCTCGTCGCCATATCCACGGCGTCATCGCTAGCGCGACAGAAAGCATATAGCGCACGAACCGCGCGGCGTTTCTCGACCGGAAGAAGCTGCGATGCAAAGAAAAAACTCTTCGAATGTTGGCGCGTCAACTGCTGGCATATTCGGTAAGAATCCGCCAGCGATAGCGGCGGATGTAGGGAATGCTCTCCATCAGCACCTGTTCCGTCAATATCAGTCCGCGGTATGCTGTCAGCCAAACGGAAGAGCAAATCTAATTGCTCTTCTGCGGGCAAGGGTTGCTCAACATACTTCCCGCCGACTGGTAATGAAAGAGCCACAGGGTGGAGCGGTTTTAGCGGCACACTGCTCTCCTTCCACACACTTACAGTGCTACCCGCTACTCCGGCGCTGTAGCACGGGCGCCTCCTTCTCTGACATATACGCAAAGCACCCTTGGGAAACGGGACAGAGGCTTCAGCTCAGGGGGATACGTGGAGAGGATGTGAGCAAGGCCAAACAGCACAACATGGTTGAAGCTATAATAGCTCTCAATCAATCATAGGCCGCTGGAATGGCGCCGCCGCCATTGCACATGACTGTCCCGAACACTCGAGCATAGTATCAAAAAGCTTTACTTCACGAATAATACGATATGCAGAGCTTTTTCGCAAATCAACAAATAAGGGTCTGGAGATGATCAACGCATCTACAC
>JAKSDJ010000880.1 GCA_022360155.1 Chloroflexales bacterium
GGCAATGACACAAGACACCACAAAAATAGCTTTGGTTACCGGATCGAGCCGAGGGTTAGGCAAAAATACCGCTTTGGCGTTAGCCCACAAAGGCGTCGCTGTGATTGTGACGTATCACAGCGGGGAAGCGGAAGCGAACGAAGTTGTTTCTGCGATCGCAGATATGGGTGGCAGAGCCGTTGCTCTGCAGCTAGATAGTTCTAACACCAAAACCTTTGACGATTTTGCAGTGCATATCTAGCAATCCCCCAAGACACCTGGCAAACAGAGCGTTTTGATTTCCTGGTCAATAGTGCTGGGATTGGGATTTACAAGCCTTTTATGGAGACAACAGAAGACGATTTTGATCGTTTGACAAACATCCATCTGAAAGGCGTTTTCTTCCTCACCCAGAAACTTCTCCCTTTGATGAACGATGGGGGCGCATCCTCAACATTTCGTCGGTTCTGGCCCGATTTACGTTTCCAGGCTATGCCACCTATGCCAGCACAAAGGGGGCGATCGAAGTTCTAACCCGATATTTAGCCAAGGAGTTGGGTCAACGACAAATTGCGGTGAATGTGGTAGACCCAGGGGCAATCGAAACAGGTTTTGGCAGTGGTAGAGTACGCGATAACCGAGAGCTTCATGACTTCATTGCATCACAAACGGCCCTTGGTCGAGTAGGAGTACCGGATGATACTGGTGGCGCGATCGCATCTTTACTCTCCGAAGACAACCGTACTCTCCGAAGACAACCGTTGGGTCAACGGTCAAAGAATTGAAATCTCGGGTGGTATGTTCCTCTGATTCAAACCAATCTCAATAATAAGGAGATTTATTATGTCAAACGCACAAAACAAAGTCATTGCTATCACTGGAGCCAGTAGCGGTATTGGCGAAGCGAGTGCCAAGTTACTGGCTCAGAACGGGGCGAAAGTTGTTCTGGGAGCACGACGGACCCAAAAGCTAGAAACGATTGTCGAAGCGATTCGTGCCCAAGGTGGCACAGCGGAATACAAAGCCTTAGATGTCACCGATCGCGAGGATATGAAAGCGTTCATTCACTTTGCCAAAGATAAGTTTGGTCGCGTTGATGTCATCTTTAACAATGCAGGCGTGATGCCACTCTCCCCAATGAGTGCCCTGAAAGTTGAGGAGTGGGACAATATGATCAACATAAACATTTACGGCGTGTTAAATGGAATTGCAGCAGGTTTGCCAATTATGGAGGCGCAAGGCGGCGGGCAATTCATCAATACGGCATCGATCGGCGCGCATGTCGTAGTCCCTACTGGCGCAGTCTATTGCGCCACCAAGCATGCCGTTTGGGCAATTTCGGAAGGACTACGCCAGGAATCGCAGAATATTCGCGTCACCACCCTCTCTCCCGGTGTCGTGGAAACGGAACTGGGCTCTGACATAACGGAAGAGTCCGCCAAAGGGGCTTTGCGGGAATTGCGAAAAATCGCACTTACCCCGGATGCGGTTGCTAGAGCTGTCTTGTACGCCGTATCCCAACCGGATGATGTTGACGTGAATGAAATAATTGTCCGACCGACAGCCAGTGCATTCTGATGGGAGACACACTCATGATCCTTGAGAACGCAGAAGAAATCTCTCAAGCAGTCGTTTTTCTGTGCTCTAATACCAATTCGATTTAGATGTTCTGCATATTGTCACCCTGAGCCCTTCGCAAGCCGGTGTTGAGCGCTGGTCCCCTCCCCGCGACCCCGCGTCCGCGGGGGGATGATCCCCGCGGACGCGGGGAGGGGCGGGATCTGCGGGGAAGGGTTCAGGACCGGCTCCGCGAAGGGTCTCGGCAGCAAAAAGCTGAGATACTTCGCTTCGCTCCTCAGAAACTCGCCCTTCATGAGAACGTCTGTTTCTGACCAGGCCACTGACCAATAGGCCATTTTGTACTCAGCATGACATGCCTGGTGTTCACGTTGAATTGGTATAATGCGTCTAGCTACTATGGTTGGACAACCTTTTGTCGTCGATGACCAGCATTAAGACACGATTCCTTAATACCAAGCTGGTAGACATCGTCAACATCAGAACTGAATGGCACTAATATAAAACAGAACACTTTTGGCGGTGGTGTTGCTATCATTACATGAAAGGATTCTGATAAGGGCACTCTAAATTTGAAGCCCAACTCATTATTTGACCACGTTTGGCGTAGAACTATCGGCTACTCTAGCACTATTGCGGTTTTAGGGCTACCCTCAAAAGTAGCGTATGTATCATCCAGACGCGCTACTGGCAGTGAAGACATCGATATTGTGGCTGCATCAGCGGGATGGTCTTGTTGGGCTGTACGTTGCAAAAAGGTAGCGTTCAGGGCCAGCGATAGAAGATGCATTACGGACTCTCGCAACGTCGCTCCGTCGCCAGCAGGCTTAACGAGCGTTCTTGGAACGTGTAAACCGAAGCGCCTCTGAGGCGAGTTCAAACCCCTCGCTCAAGGCAACCCTTTTCATCGCTGCATTCTCACTACTTGTCGCAAGCTTTGCGGTTGTATACCCTTGCTTCTGGAGCAGATGGACAAGAGTGGTTACTAACACGCGAGCAAGACCACGGCTACGATACGCAGGATGTGTTGCGAATAAATCGGTGTAACACTCATTTCATCCAGTCAGCGCATTCTCTTCGGGACAGAGGCTTCCTTGGCCATAGGCTGCATAGACGCCTTTGTCGCCTCGAATACGTTGTGGCCCTCGAACCGCACCCTTCCATTGCTCATGCTCATCACCTCCAGCCAGCACGCCATTGGCCCAAACGACGTATCGATGCGCTCGAAAGTGTCGTCACGCTCCCATTGTTTCCAGGCGCGCTGCGGGGTTGCGACTCTCAAATGCCAGATGACCGCCAGGCCGGAGCGCCGTGTGGAGGGCTTGTAGCGTTGAAGCTGGCCTCAAAGAACTTGCCAATCAGTATTTAGGCATCCGGAGCGCCGTGTGGAGGGCTTGTAGCGTTGAAGCCCACTCGGAGTCATCAAGAAAGATCTGAGCCACATTGCCAGTCATAACCGCCAAATCAGCTTCCAGCTTCCCCAAAGCAGCCGAATCGCCTTCGATCCACTGCAACCGTTCAGCGCCGGGCTTTCTTCGCCACGGATAGCATCGCAGCAGACGGGTCGACGCCGATGATCTGTCGCCCCTCGATTGCCAGCTCGCATGTCAGCGTGCCGGTGTCGCAGCCCAGGTCGACAATACGCTGAGCATTGAGCTTCTGATGCCAGTGCAAGGTAAAAATCGGTGTCAACGTCGTGAGGGTTGTTGTGGTCGTAGAGCGCTACCAGGCGCGGGTCAACATAGTGTGCTTCCAGATTCATATCGAACAAATCCCCGTTTGAGCCATCCAGCGATCTGTTGTATCAACCGCTGGCGGAGGTGCGCTGCAAGCACAAGCTGTAAAATAGAATCGATCTCACATGCGACAGCTGTCGGCTGCATACACTTGTTGGAAGGCGAGTTAGGTCATGTGTTTAGGGTCGTATCATCTATTGTCCCATCAGCCGCGCCTGGCGCTACTATTGCGAGAAATGTATCCGGCGAGACAATCGGGATATTACGAAATGGATGCAGTGCGAGCAGATCGGGATCACCGGTGATGACGCAGGTAGTGAACCCGTTGGTGGCGATTTCGAGGAACTTATCGTCTGTCGGATCGCGACACACCTGGATTGTTTCCATAATCTCGATGGTGACCACTGTCTGTGCATATTGGTCCAAGAACGCTTCTCGTTCTGCATTTGTAAGATACTTATCGAGTTTCTTGCGGTACAAAACGTCGCGTAGTTCGTGGAGTGCGGCAAGTGATGTCAAGATCGTGCCACGCCGTTGCGCCGTAAAGAAGGCATGTGCTGGCTTCGACTCAGCGAACAGCAACGCGCTTACCAGCACATTCGTGTCAAAGACGAAGCGCTCATTAGGCGTCATTCAAAATATCCTGTAAGATCTCCGGTGTAAGGCCGCGTCGTTGAGCATTCTCGCTTATACGCCGCATGAGGTGCTCAAGGGATTCAGTTGTCTGTGTCGCCTCAAGTAAGCGCAGGCTCAAGAGCGCTTCAAGTTTTCGCCGTTCATCGTCTGACGCGGTCTTGAATACCTGAGCAGCCCGTGCATCAACACGAATGGTTATAATTTCGGTGGTCATTGGCAATACCCTGCTTTTATGATCCATCACTGCACGCTCATCGCAAGTTGCATTATAGCGCACCTCTGATCAACGTGCAGAATAGCTTTACCAATTGATGGCCTAGCCGCTTGAACTGCTGTAGATAGTGTTGCACGCTGCCGCTCCATCTAACGTATACTCAAAAATCGTGTACCCGTTCGCTCAAGCGGCTCATCACTCGTCACTCGTCACTCATCGCTTCCGGAAGATAGACCAAACCCTGCGTCCCATCAACTGTGATCAGCGCGCCGTCGCTGATCCGGCTCAGCGCCCCATACACATTTACCACTGCCGGGACGCCATACTCGCGGGCCACAATCGCCCCGTGCGAGAGCTGCCCGCCCATTTCCAGTACGAGCCCCGATACGAGCGGGAAGACGGGAGTCCAACCGGGGTCGGTCGAGCGGGTGATCAAGATATCACCCGGTTGCAGTCGTGCGGCATCACGCGGGTCTTGGACCAGACGCGCCACGCCTCGCGCCAAACCGCCACTGGCCGGAATGCCCTGCAATACTGCATCGTCGCTTGTTGCGCCCGGCGATACGGGATCGACCAAGGGCCGCCCTTCCGCGTCAAGCGCCTCCGGCGGGTTAACCATACACCAAAAGTCATAGGCTTTGCGCCGCTTCACCACCAGCGTTTGCAGTGGTTCATGCAACGCAGCCGGATCATTGGCTGCAACAACCGCTTCGATTTCCCGGTGCAGCAGGAAAAAGATGTCCTCTGCCGTGTTCAACCAGCCCCGCTCAGCCCAACGCCGACCCAGTTCAGCATACAGGCGGCGACGGGGCAAATCGATTTTTGCCAGGTGGTGGCGGCTGTTATCGCGCTGCCGAATCGCGTTGCTGGCCTGGGCGAGCAAAAAACGAAACATCTTGCGCCGAAGCGGGCCAAGCCGGCCTGCAATCTCGGCCTGGGCCGTTTCACGCATTGCGCGCTGCACCGTTTCAGCAGCGACCGGATTCACGCCATCGCCAGCCCGTAGATATCCGGCAATCAATTCCACTACTTGCTCCGGCGCTTCGGCCCAGCGCGGCAGCATGATTTCCGCCTCAGCCGGGCAACGATGGCCGTGTTCGCTCAGGAACAGAGTGAGTTGCTCAACGACCGGCCTGGCTTGGGGCGTTGTTTCCAAGTGAGACAGGGCCGCGTTTTCGTTCGGGATGCTGCCTTGGCTCAATTGCGACCGAATGGCTTGTGCAGCCGCTTCAGCCGTCTCCGGCTTCTCCGGCGAGACAGACGCCATATGCGCTGCAATCGCCGTCGCAAAAGCATTGTATTCCACAAAGGCTTGATAGGCCTCCGTCATCAGGACAAAGCCATCCGGTACGGGAAACCCGGCGCGTTTGAGCAAACTGAGCTTGCTTGCCTTGCCCCCGGCTAGCGTGAGATCATCCAGAGATAACGAATCGAGCGGATAGGCCAGATCTTTGGCGGTTAGCGGCGCTGGTTTCATGTCTCGTCCTCCGGGTTTGCCGCAGATTGGATCAACCGGCGAATTGTCCAGGTAACGTGATCGGCGGCTTCTTCCCAAGATAGATCCAAATAATCCTTGAAGGCCCGGACGACGGCGGAACTCGATAAGACGAGCAGAACATTGCGCAAGCGCATGCGTTCTGGCTCGTCCAGGGCGTGGGCTAGCGGCGCGATGACAGCCTCGATCATCTGGAAGCGCTCGGGTCGCATGGCGGCACGGATATCCGCCGCCGTTTCGCTGATCAGCGCTGCCCGAATAACGTCATCCAAGGCTTCAACATTGGCGTAGAGACCGTGGATCAGATCAGCAAAATCGTTCGGGTTTTGAGGCGTCTGCATTGGGGCGACGCCCATTTTCTCGGCGAGATAGCTGGGCAGCGCCTCGACCAAGGCACGCTTATTGGCAAAATGACGATAAATCGTCGGCACGGACACCCCGGAAGCCCGCGACACGGCTGGAACGGAAATCTCCGCCACGCCCTGGCTCATAATCTGAACCAGCCCATCGAGGATACGGTGGCAGGTCGCGTGCATGTGTTCTTGGCGAATGTCGCTAAGGTCAGTGGCTCAGTCATCGCGCCTCCCAATAAGCTATGTTCGGTATGAAAAGGCGTTGCATATAGGTTGGGATTGCTCATTATGGGGCGCCTGGCAGTTGTGTGGTATTCGGGTTCGTAATAGGTTGGGCTAGCCCAAGGATGAGCGCGCCTTCCGACCAGAGTGTGACTCGTACATCTTGGACATCCATTGTTACTGCTTCAGAGAGTGCGAGCGGCGTCGATGAACGGAACTGATAGAGCGTGTACGCGCCTGCATCTTGTCCTTTTGTGAGCAGCAATTGTGCTGCAATGGCATCGCCGATGGTGCAGTAACGTGCGCCGACGAGCTTGTAGTCTTTTAGGCCGGAAGGTTGCACAAGTGCGAAATCGAGCTGTGTCATATCTTTGTTGAGGTCTGCGATATCAGACGAAAAGTAGTCTATCTCGAACCGCTTTTGGTGGTTAAGGGCGATTTCGGCGGCAACGAGTTGGGCTTGCGTTGGGGCGTCTTGTTCTCCGGCAATCCAGAACATGGTTATGAAGCAGACGAGCAGTGCGAATCCGAGGGCTGCTGGTCGAAGCTTTGTCCATTGCGCCATCAGGCGAAAGGATGATGGGTTGTTGGATTTTCGTTGTTGCGACTTTTCTACAATCTGACGCATGTGCTTAACGGCCTCTGCGCTAAGCTTTTGGTGATTGTAGTAAGCTTTTAGTTGATGTTCCAAAGATTCATGCGGTTCGTTCATCAGCTTGATCCGTTTCTTCTTTGGCCAGAATCTGTCGCAATTTCTTTTTGGTACGGTGTAAGATGCTCAGAATAGTGCCACGTGGCTTATGCGTCAATTTGGCAATTTCGTTGGCGGAATACTCTTCGACAATCGAGAGGTATAGCAATTCACGTTCATCAGGCCGGAGTTGTTGCAGTGCTGATGCTAGTTCAGAGTCGGGTGGATGAGGTACGTCTTCCTCACCCACCAGATCTTGAGTATTGATCGATTCGACCTGAATGTGTTTTCCACGATGATACTGGTCGATATAGCAGTGACGAATGGTTGTGATGATGTAGCCAATGTGCCATGGCCCATTGTTCCTGCTGATCTTGACACATGCTTCCTGTACCAAATCTTGTGCGTGATCCTGGTTGTGAACAAGCGAGAGAGCATACCGAAAACTTCGGTGCAATAATGTCTCCAGATCATCGGGTTGGTCATTCATCGTTCCGCTATACGTGTTTAGAAGCAGTTTGCATCTTCGGGTCGGTCAATTCAGTTTGGGATGCTCTCGCATTATCGATTGCGAAAAGACCCGGTCCATGAACACTCAACAGAAGGGTGGCGACGAGAATAAGCATATCACGTTCGAGGCCAGCTGTAAAACCGCCGGGGATTTGCACCGTCACGAGTGCGCCGATAATTATGACTGCGAGTGATAGGTTGGCCCAGCGGTGCAAGAAGCCGACCAGCACAAATAGTGCTGCAATCACTTCGAGCCAGCCAATGACGGGGCCAAGCGCCCCAGGAAGACCCATACCTATGAATTTGTCCATAGCCATTCCAGGATTGAATGCTTTGGGAATACCGTGGTAGAAGAAGATAACGACAATCATCAGACGGGTGAGCAGGAGGGTTGTTCCTCGCATGTGCGGTAGCAATTCTTTCATTGTGGCGTCTCCTTGTTTATCGAGTGCTTTTGGAAGGCTTCATTTTGCCTTCTATACATGTACACGGGAAAGTCTGCGGTTTGATTGCATGAATTGGGGTGAATTTGGAGAAATGTGTTTGGATAGCAGTGCTGAGGTTGTTTCGTTGGAGTTCGAGGGTTATGAAGCGATCGTTGTCTAGAATGCAGTCTTCTGAACAAAACCCCGTATTTTCTCCTTGTGAAAGCACGGGATTGGCATGCAAGTCGGCGGATAATGCTCTTTGTCAATTGTAGATGTGCTACAATGGCGGTTTAGGAGGATACACGCGATGGCTGCTACCGATCACCCCCTCAAGCGTCTCGTTGCCCTGGCTGCGGTCGACTTCGCTGCATGGTTTTTGGGCGTGGAGGTGCAGCAGGTCGAGACCCGCACCATTCAGCTTACCGCCAACCCAGAGCCCATTGACACCGA
>JAKSDJ010000391.1 GCA_022360155.1 Chloroflexales bacterium
AATCCAACTGATGCAGCAATTCGAGGAGCACCTTGGAGAAGAGCGAACACGATTGGTGATGTGGTTTGACAACTGAAGTTGAAGCGGGACTGTTACATACGATATGCGCGTATCCTATGGTATGGTGAATGTAACAACATTCCACCTGACAATGGCACGCCAATACCGCTAATGGACGATGATCGACGCAGATCAAACCTGCCAACCTGCTAACGGTCTTTTTGCGTTAGGCAACTAAGGTTCTGATGATTCAGCAAGAGCACTTCGAGCGCATCGTCCACGCCCTGCCCATCCTGCAACGCGCCGACCCGCAACTGGCCGGCGCGTTCATGCAAATCGCCTTCCTCCAGCGCATCCCAGCCGGTCGAGACGTATTCGTCGAGGGCGACCGCGCTGAGGCCATTGCCCTGTTGCTCTCCGGGATGGTGCGGGTGTACAAGATTGGCGAGACCGGGCGCGAGATCACGCTGTACCGCTTTGGCCTCGGCGAGTCATGCATCCTGACCGCCAACGCCATTCTCAGTCAGCAGTCGTTCCCGGCGATTGCCACGGTGGAGCAAGACGCCGAAGCAGTGATGATTCCCGCAGACGCCTTCCGCAACTGGGTGCGCCGCTACGACCTGTGGCGCGAGTTCGTCTTTGAATTGCTGTCGCAACGGCTGATCAGCGTTATGAGCGTCGTGGATGCGGTAGCCTTCCGCCGGATGGATGCGCGGGTGGCGGGATTTCTCGTGCAACGCAGCCGGACGGCGCATCCCATTCACATCACGCATCACGAGATCGCCGCTGAACTCGGCAGTTCGCGCGAAGTCATTAGCCGTATCCTCGAGGACTTTGCCCGGCGAGGGATGATCCGCGCGACGCGGGGCTCTATCACGATCATAAACCTTGAGTCGCTCCAAATCCGCGCCACTCTGTGACTTTGTCACTGATCCGATCCCGCCTATCTCCTAGACTGATAGCAAGATACCCATCTACGATCACAGGAGGTAGTGAGATGAACCCCTTCGTCACTTTTATGGCTTCCGCCGCTGGCCGGATTGTCCGCATCGTGGCGGGCATTGTCCTGATCGCCTGGGGCTTGCTGGGCCTCGGCGGGACGACCGGCGTCATCGTGGCCGTTATCGGCGCGTTGCCGCTGCTCGCCGGTCTATTCGATGTGTGCGTGTTCGCACCGCTGTTTGGCTGCCCGATCAGCGGCGCAAAGATTCGCGATGCGAAGTAACCACGCTTTTTCGGCAGCGTCCTGCCTCGTCAAGGCAGGACGCTTTTGGGTTGGATGGGGTATACTGACCGCGATGGGGCTACATACTTTGTTAGAAAGGTCGACTCAACAATCCATAAATCCGTCCGTTTAGCTGGCAATAGGTTTTATGCACAACGATCCCTTTTCGTCCAACGCTTCATGTCAGTCGCTGTAAGCGCGAGTCGGTCGACTGCAACCCGTTGTCATGCCACTTGGGTTGCCGGAACAAAGTGATCAGTTTGCCTATGCCGCCAGGCAAACCAATAGACTGCCATCATAACGAAGGGCGTCCAGAAAAACCACACATCACTGACGGATAAGATGCGTTGGTAGTAGGTAATAACCTCCGTAATAATCAGCACCAATGCAACAGCGATCCCATGGTTTCTCGCCAGAGAACCATTTGTCATCCATCCGAGAACGCGCAGCATTGGAAAGAGTAACATCACTTGGTCGTAGCTCCAGCCAAAGGGAGAGACAATGATCCCTGCAATTAAAGAGATGTCAATCAATGTTCGTCGATCCCATCTCTTCCCGTAATGCCGCCAACCAGCTACGGCTAAGAACAGTCCAATCACCCATAGCCATTTTCCCCAAGTCTTTTCGCCAGCAATTACTAATAACCCATTTAGCGTAGGTGTCTCACGAATGATGTTCACTCCCGAAGTCACCACGTTCCAGAAACTAAAGGGCCATCTCGGATACAAAAGAAAGAGAACGAACGTACAACCAATGAGCGCTCCAGCAAAGCTAGCAAGTGCGCGCCATTCCTTCCGTCTTGCGCTGTCAAGCAATAAGAGCGGCAACGTCAGGATAACAAGATGGGGCTTGATAGTTGTCAAGACAAGGCTCATGCCGCTTGCAAATGTGCTTCTTCTCTCGCTGAAGAAGAGAAACAACGCCAGCCCAAGGACGACTAACGTGTTGACTTGTCCAAAACTAAGTGCAAGCAGTGTTTTTGAGAAACCGAACGTTGCAACAAGCGGCAGCCATATATGCTCCTTGTTCGTATTGCGCCAGATCAAAAGCGCGCTGCAATACATTATCACAATATTGGTAAAAAACCAGTATTGGGCAGCACGCGCAAAGGGAAACATGACAAAGGGCAAAAGCGCCACATTGCCGGTCGGTGCAAACCAAGCATACATCGTAGACGGCCCATTCCACTCGGTCATGGTCCGTTCAATGTAATACATTTTGGACGGATCGCCATAATCCTGCCCATGCGCGAGGAGGAAAGTCGAACTCCAATATGGGCGAAAATCGCCTGTGCCCAGTCCAGTGGAGAGTGGCAGCGGAACATGTAGGAAAACTACCGCCGCTGTGATGATCAGTATGATCTTGAGGATAGTTTGCTGCAGTGAAGACATTATTCTCATCTAGCTTACTTTTAGCGCAGTCTGCCTCCCGTTTGTGAGGTAATCATGAAGCCCCAACCCTGTCAGGTGCGGTGACAAAATGCCTTTGATGAACGCGCACCCCCTGTTGCACCTAACAAAGATATATGGTTTTTGCACCTTTGTTGAGATGCATAACGACTTTGACGAGTACAGAAAATAATTTACAGATACTGCTCCATTATACTTCAATTTGAAGGCATGGACGATACTTATTGTAATTAGACCAGACAGGTCTTGGGAAAGGCTTTCCCAAGACCTGTCTGGTCTAAAACAGCGCCTCTTCGCATGGTTGTGCGACTAGACCTTCTCTACAGGGAACTGGATCTCGGTCGTTGACTCGCTCAGGTCATTGTGATTGTGCCGGATATAAATCTCCCGGAACGGGCCGGCGACCTGATAGCCGTTGGCCTCAATCCAGCTCAGGAGGGCCGTATGGCCCTGCGTAAAGTCTTCGAAGTTACCGTCGTGGACCAGCGCCGCCACCTGGGCGGATGGCAGCTCATAGACTTGCACTCGCTCGGTGCTCGGTAACGCGCGATCAATCGGCACGATCGCTTCCGCCTCCTCATTGACAGCGGCATCGGCCGGGGTGTGCCATACGGCGAAGCATGACCCCGCCTCTTTCGCTACCTGGTCACGGATGTACGTAGATACTTCTCGAAATGCCGGGCCGAGATAAGCCGGCGCTTGATCGTTGGTCGGGATCGTCACACGGCGCGCAGCGACGCGCACCGGCGGGATCGTCTTGAACACTACATCATAGGTCGGCATGGTCTCCTCCTGTTCGATGTGCCTCAGCCGGACTTCGATCCGGGCCAGGCGCTCCTGTTCTGCGGCCAAGCGCTGCGCCACCTCCGCTCGTTTCAGCTTCAGCATGCCACGCAACTGCTCCGTCGTCAGGCTATCGGCCAGCGCGTGCTCGATCTGCTCCAACGAGAAGCCCAGGTCTTTGAGGGCCAGAATCCGGTTGAGACGCGGCAGTTGGCTCGCCGAATATTGGGATGCGCGGTATGCCCTCACCCCCAGCCCCTCTCCCGCGTGCGGGAGAGGGGCTGGGGGTGAGGGCATCCGATAGCGGTCCGTGGTCATTGCGAACATCTTTTTCTGCGGCCAAGCGCTGCGCCACCTCCGCTCGTTTCAGCTTCAGCATGCCACGCAACTGCTCCGTCGTCAGATTGTCGGCCAACGCGTGCTCGATCTGCTCCAACGAGAAGCCCAGGTCTTTGAGGGCCAGAATCCGGTTGAGACGCGGCAGTTGGCTCGC
>JAKSDJ010000349.1 GCA_022360155.1 Chloroflexales bacterium
AGCGTTGCTGTCATCAACACCGACGGTGTCAAGCAGTCAACTCCAACTAAGCGCAAGTCCTGGCTGCGGGGCGGCTGGCGATAATCACAAGGCCGGTTGCTGCACGCACGATGCATCGCACACCGCTCGCAACTGGCATCACGCTACTGTATTCATACAATTGGAGGGATAAGTCATGGCAAGCAAGCAGCGTGAGCGTGCAATGTTCGAGCGGATGATGGATGATAAGACGCTATCGCGGCGGGATCTCCTGCGTGGCCTGGTGACGTGGGGCGGCGCGACCTTGCTGGCGGCTTGCGGGCAACCCGCCGCCCCGCCGACATCCAACGGCGAAACCGGCGACGTTGCCGCCGCGCCCGAGGCGCCTGCAGCGACCGGCGCGGGCGGCAACGTCGTCGTCGCGACGTGGGGCGGCGATTATCAGCGCCTCCTCGGCGAGAATATCGAACAGCCGATCCTCGCTCCACAATCAATCGTTGTCACCCACGATATCGGCGATGTACCGACGCGCAAAACCAAGTTGCGAGTCGAGAAAGATGCGTCCGTCGGCTCGCTCGACGTGATCCACTTCGGCGATACCGATATGTACGAGATGTACCAGGCCGGGGTCTTGCTCGATCTCGATCAGACCAAGATTCTGAACTGGGTGAATATCAATCCGCAATTTGTCAATGCCTACTCGATCCCGCACATCTACAGCGCACAGGTTATCCTCTATAACACCGAACAAATTCCCGCGCCGCCCGACTCGTATGCCATCTTCTGGGATGCGCAATACAAAGGTAAGGTCGGCATCCTGGACACCAACTGGACGCAGTGGCTGCAGATCGCATCGCAACTGAGCGGCGGCGGCCCAACCGACTATGAGCCAGGAAAGACCAAGCTGATGGAACTCAAGGCGCTCGAACCACAGATCTTCGCGTCGCAAGAGAAGCTGGCCGAGGCCTTGCAGAGCGGCGATGTCTGGATGACGCCCAACTGGCGCGCCCGCGGGGTGATGTGGCAGAAGGCGGGCATGCCGATCAGCATGGCCGTACCGCAGGAAGGCGCAGCGCCCGTGTTGTTTCGGGCCGGGATCGCAAAGAATGCGCCGAACCCAGACCTGGCTTACACCTATCTCAACGCGATGCTCGATCCTGGAGCGCAGATTGGGTTTGGCGACCAGATGGGCTATATCCCCACGGTGACCAACGCCCTGATGATGCCGGAAGACGCGGCGCGTATGGGCTTTACAGATGAGGAGCAGGCCAACTTCGTAGAATCGGACTTCGACTACATCGCGACGAATAACGCCGCCTGGCAGGAGTGGTGGCTGAAGAATTTCCTGTCCTAACACTCAGCCTAGCAGGCGAAGAATTGAGCATGGAGAATTGAAAATTGAGAATGCGTGGCTGTAACGTTCAAACCCCGGTCCTGAGCCCTTCGGCTTCGCTCAGAACTGGCGTCGCCGACGGATGCCAACGTATCAACGTGCGATGAGGAAGCTTTCATGGCTGTATCGATTCCGTCAACGCCGACCCGCAAGCGGCGCACGCCCAATGCGCTGCTCTTGTTAATGCCCGCCACCCTGATTGTCGTGGTCTTCTTCCTGCTGCCCTTGTTTATCCTCTTGCGGTATAGCTTCAATCAGTTCGTCCCCGGCGAGTTGATGCGTTCGGCGTTTACGCTGGAGAACTATGTCAACTTCGCCGGGGACCCGTTCTACCGCAATGTCCTCTGGACGACGATAGGTATGGCGCTGATCTGCACGCTACTGAGTCTGGTTTTGGCCTTCCCCGTCGCCTATGTGCTGGCGCGGATGACCAGCCGTTTCAAGGGGCTGCTGATCATGCTCGTCGTTTTTCCGCTGCTGGTTGGCAATGAAGTGCGGGCTGCCGGGTGGATCGCGCTGCTGGGCAACCAGGGCTTTCTCAACTCGACGTTGGTTGCTCTGGGCTTGATCGACTCGCCTATCAAGATTATGTACACGCCGCGGGCGGTGGCGATTGGGATTCTGGCCGTGGTGTTGCCCTACATGATCCTCACCCTGCAAAGCGTTCTGGAAGGGATCGACACTTCGCTACAGGAAGCGGCCCTCAACCTGGGGGCGTCGCCCTGGACCACGTTTCGCACTATTACGCTGCCGTTGGCGATCCCTGGCGTTGTTGCGGGCACGTCGCTGGTGTTCATTTTGTGTATGAACGCCTACGCGACCCCGGTGTTGCTGGGCGGCCCGCGCTTCCAAATGATGGCCCCGTCGGTCTATCGCCAGATCGCTGGTGTCTCGAACTGGCCTTTCGGTGCGGCGATGGCGTTTGTTCTGATGGCGACGACCCTGGCTTTGACTGTTTTCTCGGCGGTGATGCTGCAGCGCCGCTACCGCGGCTGAGGTGGAGAAGCATGCTGGTGACACGAAGCCGCCAGCCTCTTCTAACCACAGGTGCGGGTCTCTCAAGCTGGCCAGGCTAGAAAGCCTATGATCGACTGCAACTAAATGTCATGATACCAAGGATCTCGCCCGCGCTCATAGCGCAAACGTCTACCTATAGCTCCACTCCGGCTTTCCACTTTCTCGGTTCGAAGTAACGTTGATGCCAAGAATGACGAACTCGACCGCTTCTTCCACCTTGGGACAATGCTCAACGCCTTTGGGTATAACAAACATCTCGCCCTCATTGAGCTCGATATTCTCAGACCTCAGTTGGATCGTTAACCGGCCCTTGCAGATGAT
>JAKSDJ010000180.1 GCA_022360155.1 Chloroflexales bacterium
AAACCGTTTGCGCTGATGGCCCGCGATCTCGATCAGATCCGCGCCCTCTGCGTGGTGTCGCCCGAGGCCGAGGCGCTACTGACCGCGCCAGAAGCGCCGATTGTGTTGCTGCGCCGTCGGACGAACGCCGCTGCTGCCGTGGCGGAGAACGTCGCTCCAGGCAACCCTAACTTAGGGATTATGCTGCCCGCTACGCCGTTGCACCACTTGCTGTTGGGTGAACTTCCTGGTCCGGTCGTTGCGACGAGCGGCAATGTGAGCGATGAGCCGATCTGTACCGACGAGCACGAAGTGCTCGAACGACTAGGTCATATCGCCGATCTATTTCTGGTTCACAACCGTCCCATCACCCGCCACGCCGATGATAGCATTGCGTGGGTGCTGTCGGGCGAAGCGCGCTTGTTGCGCCGCGCCCGAGGGTATGCGCCGCTGCCCGTGTTGCTGCCCCAGGCGGCGCCGTCTGTCCTGGCTGTCGGCGCACATCTCAAGAACACCGTGGCCCTGAGTGTGCAGCGCCAGGTCTTCATCAGCCAGCACATCGGCGATCTGGAGACGCCCGAAGCGATGGCCGCGTTCGAGCGGGTGATTACCGACTTCCTGCGGCTCTATGCAGCTGCGCCGCTCGCGATTGTCCACGATATGCATCCGGATTACCTGTCTTCACACTGGGCACGACGTTGGAGCTTCGAGTTGCGCGATCAGGCTGCGACGGACGACGCGCTTGCCCAATCTCCCCTCGCACCGATCGACGCGCTTGTTCCAGTTCAGCACCATCACGCTCATCTTGCGGCGTGCCTGGCCGAACATGGCGCGGTAGGGCCGGCGCTTGGCGTGATCTGGGATGGGACGGGCTATGGACCCGACGGTACCGTGTGGGGCGGCGAGTTTCTGCTGGGCGATGCGCGGTGTTTCCGTCGTGTTGCTCATCTGCGCCCTTTCCGGCTGCCGGGCGGCGAAGCCGCGATCAAAGAGCCGCGCCGCGTCGCTCTGGCGCTCTTGTGGGAGCTTTGCGGCCCGTCAGCCCTGGAGCAAGACGATCTCGCGCCGATCCGCGCGTTCCGTCCCGCCGAGCGGCGTTTGCTTGGGCAGATGCTCGACCGGGGTTTCAACGCACCGATCACCACGAGCGCCGGACGGCTCTTCGATGGCGTCGCCGCGCTGCTGGGATTGCACCAGCAGGTGAGCTTCGAGGGGCAGGCGGCGATGGCGCTCGAATGGATCGCTGACCCAACGGTGGCGGGGGCATACCCGATTGACATCCTTGCAACCGGCGTCCAGCCGGCGGCGAGCGACGAGACAATGCCCTCGTTCGTGGTCGACTGGCGTCCGCTGCTCACGGCGTTGTTGGAAGATCTGCGGCGTGGGGTTGCGGCCGAGCGGATCGCCGCATGTTTTCACAATGCGCTGGTCGAGCTTATCGTACAGGTTGCCCGGTTGGCGGGCGAGCCACAGGTGGCGTTGTCGGGCGGTTGTTTCCAGAATCGCTGGCTGACCGAGCGGGCGGCCCAGCGGCTCCGGTGGGCTGGGTTTAAGGTGTTGTTGCATCGCCAAGTTCCGCCCAACGACGGCGGAATTAGCCTGGGCCAGGTCGCTGTGGCGGCAGCGCAGTTGGCATGCAGAACATAACATGCGAAGCTGAGATCTTGCGCTTTACAGCAGAGGAGGAGGGTTATATGTGTTTAGGCGTACCAGGGAAGATACTCTCGATTGAGCCCAATCCGATGGGTATACCGATGGGGAAAGTCAGCTTCGCCGGGATTACGAAGGATATTTGCCTGGCCTATGTGCCCGATGCCCAGGTTGGTGAATATGTGATTGTTCACGTCGGTTTTGCCATCAGCAAGGTCGACGAGCAGGAGGCCATGCAGGTCTTTGCCTTGCTCAGAGAGATGGACGAGTTGGACGAGCTGCACATTCCCCAGCCGGAGGGACAATGAATGACGAGTGACGAGCGAGATTTGCGTTAAGGAGGGGCGAAGATGCGATTCGTAGATGAATATCGCAACGAGGCTGATGCACAGCAGTTTGCACAAGCTATCGAGCGGCTGGTTACGCGGCCCTGGACGATCATGGAGGTCTGTGGCGGTCAGACCCACACCCTGATCAAATTTGGCATTGATCGGATGCTGCCCGAGCAAGTCACGCTGGTTCATGGTCCCGGTTGCCCGGTCTGCGTGACGCCAATGGAGTTGATCGACAAGGCGATTGCGATTGCCCAGCGTCCAGAAGTCATGTTTACCTCGTTTGGCGATATGCTGCGCGTACCCGGCTCGACAACCGACCTGCTCAGCGTCAAGGCGGCTGGCGGCGATGTGCGCATGGTCTACTCGCCGCTCGATGCGGTCAAGCTGGCGCAGCAGAACCCCAGTCGCCAGGTGGTGTTCTTTGCGGTTGGCTTCGAAACGACCGCCCCGGCTAACGCGATGGCGGTTTGGCAGGCGCAGCAACTTGGCCTCGACAACTTCTCCATTCTCTGCTCGCATGTGCTAGTGCCGCCGGCGATGGAGGCTTTGCTCAACGCCCCCGATAACCTGGTTCAGGGGTTCCTGGCCGCCGGGCACGTTTGCACGATTATGGGCTATTGGGAGTACGAGGTGATTGCCGCGAACTACAGCGTTCCGATTGTCGTTACCGGTTTCGAGCCGCTCGACCTGCTGCAAGGCATCTATATGACCTTGAAGGCGCTGGAAGAGGGGCGGGCCGAGGTCGAAAACCAGTACACCCGCTCGGTCAGCCGCGCGGGCAACAAAGCGGCGCAACAGTTGCTCCAGCAGGTCTTTGCAGTATGCGACCGGCAGTGGCGTGGGATTGGCGTCATTCCCGCCAGCGGCTATCGCCTGCGCCCAGAACTCGCCGTCTTCGACGCCGAGCAGCGCTTCGAGGTCGCCGCAATCACCGCGCAGGAGTCGCCGCTCTGTATTGCCGGCCCCATTCTGAAGGGCCTGAAGAAACCAGGTGATTGCAGCGCCTTCGGGACGCTTTGCACCCCAGAGCGCCCACTCGGTGCGCCGATGGTTTCCTCGGAGGGGGCGTGCGCCGCGTATTACCAGTACGGGCGGGCGATTGAGCTGCAAGAGGCGTGAAACGATGAACAACGGCTCATTTGAACTCCAGTGCCCCATCCCGATCAGCGACTACCCAGCCGTGACTTTGGGGCATGGCGGCGGCGGGCGGCTGACCCAGATGCTGATCGAGCGGATGTTCCTGCGCGCCTTTGCCAACCCTGCCCTGGAAACCCGCCACGATGGCGCGGTGCTGAATATTGGCGGCGAGCGCATGGCCCTCTCGACCGATTCCTATGTGATCAAGCCGCTGTTCTTCCCCGGCGGCGATATTGGTTCTTTGGCGGTGCATGGCACAGTCAACGACCTGGCGATGTGCGGCGCGCAATCCCTTGGCCTCTCGGTGGGCTTTATTCTCGAGGAGGGCCTGCCGATGCAGGATCTCTGGCGGATCGTGCAGTCCATCCAACAAGCTGCGGCGGCAGTCGGGGTTCCGGTCGTGACGGGGGACACCAAGGTGGTCGACCGGGGCAAGGGCGACGGGGTGTTTATCAATACTACCGGCGTCGGCCTGATCCCGGCGGGCATTCGGGTTGCGCCGCAGTTCGCCCGGCCCGGCGACGTGGTGCTGATCAGCGGGGCTATCGCCGTCCACGGCATCGCCATCATGTCGGTGCGCGAAGGGCTGGAGTTCGAGACCACGCTGGAGAGCGACAGCGCCGCGTTGCACGAACTGGTTGCCGCGCTGCTCGATGCGTCTGGCTCACAGGTCCATGTGCTGCGCGACCCGACCCGCGGCGGGCTGGCCAGCGCCCTGAACGAGATTGCAGCACAGGCGCGGGTCGGCATCCGCCTCGAGGAGCTGCGCATCCCCATCGCCGAAGAGGTGCGCGGGGCCTGCGAGATCTTGGGTCTGGACCCGCTGTACGTCGCCAACGAAGGCAAGTGTCTGGCAATCGTGGCCCGTGAGGCGGCTGACGCGGCGCTCGCGGCGCTGCGCGCCCATCCGCTGGGTCGCGAGGCGGCGATCATCGGCGAGGTCGTGACCGATCATCCGGGTAAAGTCTTCCTGCGCAGCCGCATCGGCGGGATGCGTGTCGTCGATATGATCAGCGGCGAACAACTGCCGCGCATATGCTAGCGATTGAGCCTTGATACGCCAAAGGTTTGTGCCACCCTGAGCCCTTTGACTGCGCTCAGGATAAACGCACCGAAGAGTCTGTGTCGTTGGGTCAGTTTGGCGCAATGCAATGCCTGAGATGCTTCGCGGAGTTCATGCTGAGCTCTTCGGCTGCGCTCAGGACCGGCTCGCCGAAGGGCTCAGCATGACAAATCCCAGAGTAACTTCCGCCCAAGTGTACTAGCAATTGCGGTAGGATTGTATGAACTTACGCGCTGCTGTTCAAAAGGAAT
Organism: Chloroflexales bacterium; assembly: GCA_022360155.1. Lineage (GTDB taxonomy): Bacteria > Chloroflexota > Chloroflexia > Chloroflexales > Chloroflexaceae > JAKSDJ01. The sequence continues at coordinate 4,416 of JAKSDJ010000180.1, forward strand.
GTGAGGGCGCCGAGCATGCCTGACCTGGATGTCGTCGCACAGATCGCGGAAGCTGTCTATCACATTCAGCCGCGCCAGATCGAAGCCCTGCCGCCGCTGTTCGATTGGCGGGGCATTTACCGCATTCGCGACGCACAGGATCGCGCCTGGCTGTTGCGCCTCCTCCGCCTGGATCGTGGTCTCGATGCCTTCACCCAAAACGCTCGCCTCTTGCAATGGATCGAACAACAGCAACACCCGGCGCCGCGGGTCTGCACGACCCACGACCATCACATCATCGGCGTGCGGGAGGGATGGACTAGCCTCTTGCTTTCGTATGTCGAGGGAAGCGTCTTCGATTTTCACTCGTCCGATTGGGAATGGTTGGGCCGCGCCTTGGGAGCGCTTCACGCTCTTCCGCTCACTGGCGCACTGCCCCTACCTCAATCACGCTGCGATCCCGCGACACTGCAAGACCAAACCGCTCAACAGCTTGCCCAGGGATACAACCATGTCCCCGCGGCCTTTCAGCCGCTCGTCGCTGCACTACGCTCGTCGCTGCGTCCGCTAGCAGGTTACGAGCAGGAGCTGCGCATTACGCACGGCGATTGTTGGTATAAGAACGCGATCAAAACCGACGATGGCGTGGTGCTGATCGATTGGGACTGCGCCGGGATTGGCCTGCCTCTCCTCGATGTCGGCTATCTGCTCTTGACCTCACACTATGACTTGACCCAGCCCTGCCGCGTTGTCGCCGATAAGGGCAAAATCCAGGCGATTCTGTACGGGTATCAAGCCGTCCAGCCGATCGTGCGCCCAGAACCTGCCTTGATGGCGAGTGCGGTGCAATTCGCACTCGCGTGGGGGTTGGGCGAATACCTGGAGACTCACGCGTCCGTTGATACGGATGAAGGCGTGCTCCAGAAAATGCAGGCCCGTTTCGACGCCACAGCCGAGATCGCGCAGATCGCCATGAACTATGTGGCCTGAAGATATTGCGCGCGGGAGCATCGATGCGCATCTGGCGTCCGCGGTGTGCGCGATCCTTGTCGTCGCCTTTTTCCCCTGCAGATGCAGGAGGCTCCTGGCGCGGCAGCGCGCGGAGGCATGCGCTGCGACCTGTGCGATTGCTTCTGGCCTCTCGTTGCTCTTTACTTTAACGCTAGATCACCCCGCTCGCCCGGCGGCTCTCGACCATAGCGGCGAGGCGATCCGGCAAGTTTTGGAGCGCCGCTGCGCCAACCGTATGCTGGCGGTCATGTACAACTTCGACAGCGCCGATGACAACGTGGCGGATGGCGCTGCTATTCATCGCATAGACCAGGTGTTTGCGCAGATTTGTCGGCGGCTGAAGGGAAAGATCACGCGGATCAAGCGCAATGAAGTCCGCCAGCCGTCCAACCTCAAGCGCGCCGGTATCGATCCCTAGCGCTGCCGCGCCGCCCCGCGTCCCCATTACGAAGACTTGCTCGGCGCTGAGGACGCTGCCATCGTGCGCGGCGACCTTCTGCAAGAGGGCGGCCATTCGCATCTCATCGAAGACGCTGACCCGGTTGTTGCTGCTGCCGCCGTCGCTGCCTAAAGCAACGCGCGCTCCCGCCTCTACGTAGCGCGGCAGGGCGGTAATCCCATCGCCCAGAAACATGTTCGACGATGGACAGTAGAGCAGGCCACCCCCCGCCGCACCGAGCCGGTCGATCTCCTTGGGACTCAGGTGGACGCCATGGACGATGTTGGTGCGCGGCGACAAGACGCCTAGCGATGCGATCCAGCCCAGGGGCGGCAAGCCGTAGAGCCGCTGGGTCAGCTCAACTTCGTAGTAGCCCTCGGCGACGTGGGTGTGCCAGGGTGTATCGAGCTCTTCGGCTAGGGCTGCGCCGGCCCGGACCATCTCGGGTGAACAGTTGTGCGGGCTATGCGGGGCCGGCAGCACTCGCAGCAGCGGGTTGCCCTGCACCTCTTTCGCCAGCACGCGGGTGTTAGCAACAGCTTGCTCGATTGTTTCGCGATAGGCTTCGGGCGGGCGGGTTGCGTCGATCATGCTGCGGGCCAGCGTGCAGCGGATGCCCAGATCGTTGGCGGCGCGCAGCACGGCCCGATCATGATCGTTGCCGCCGTGGTGCAAATAGAAGAAGTCACAGACCGTCGTAATCCCGCGCAGCAGCATCTCACCAAAGGCCAATAGCGCCCCATCGTAAATATCTTCCGGCGTGAAGCTGACGCTGACGCGATAGAAGGCGTCGCGCCATTCGTTGAAGGGCCGGTCGTCGGCAATACCGCGCATCATCGACTGGAACGAGTGGTTATGAGCGTTGATGACGCCCGGTACGAGCAGGAGCGGGCGGTAGTCGTAGACTTTGGCGTTCGGTTGCCAGATTTGGAGCTCATCGGCGGGGCCGATGGCGGCAATCCGCCGGTCGTCGCCAACGAGTAAGCCCACCCCATGGGTCGGGTCGTTGATCAGATCCTGGGGGGTGAGGATGGATTGGGCCAGAAAAAGCGCGGGCATGGCAGATCACGCTCCTGTAAAACTGTTGCGTCGTCCGTAGTGCGGGTGTGTTCGACGATGGCATCTGCCCACTCGATAGCGGCTACGGGCGTACGATGTATTGTCTGAAGAATCGATGCGCCCGCATCCTAGCATACCTGCCGCAGATCTGCAACGCTGCTGGGTGTTGCGCTAGAGCTGCTTCAAAATGGGGAATCAGCCGCAGTTCAACCACAAGATTGCCGTATGTGGGCAGCTGCCTGCGGTGAGTCTGAGCCCATGCACGTCATCTGCGCGCTGTTGCAGGGCATTGATGCACCTCTCGTTTTGTAGGTCGTGTTCGCCAGGGAAGTGCAATTGTGAGGTTTGTCGCATTGCAAGATTACACAGACCGAACTATACTTTCTGTGTAACTTTATGTTGCACCGTACGTAATCCAATGCAGATCTTATAGATTGCCCGGTCGAGCGATGAGCGTAGCCAGGTCCATCCTTGTACGTTTGTTGTGGGAAAGAATATGGCACGGCGGCTTCCAAAGGTGCGAAAAGGTATCGTAGAGTCGGTATTTTCCGGCGATCATTTGGTTGAAGAGAGCGGCGCTGTCGTTGTTGGCTCTGCGGAATGGTTTGCTTGGCTCGAACAACAACGCTCATTTTCGTTTCACGATGCGGTTGGGAAGTTTACGGCCCGCAAAGAAAAACGCCCTGGTGGTTGGTATTGGTATGCCTATCGTCGCCAGGGTGGCAAACTGCGGAGTTACTACCTGGGTCCATCTGCCGATTTGTCTTCCGAGCGCCTGTGGGCAGCAGCCCGATCGCTTGCCGCTCTGCCGCCAATTCCGCAGGCGCAACAACAGAGCGTTGCGCAGGCTGGCCCACATCGTTCCGAAGGCTTACTCCTGGAGAGCAAGCTAGCGATTCCCCGTATACGGCCCGACCGAGTCTCGCGCCCCCGGCTGATCGAGCGTTTGGATTCTGCGCTCACCCATCAGCTCACTTTGGTGTCGGCGCCGGCTGGGTCGGGTAAAACGACGTTGCTGTGCGACTGGCTCTTGAGCTTGCAAATGCCGCACCGTTCGGGCAGGCCGGCGTGCGCCTGGCTTGCGCTCGACGAAGGCGACAATGATCCAGTGCGGTTTTGGACCTATGTGAGCGTCGCCTTGGATCGTTTGCGGCCTGGCGTAGGTCAGGCGGCTCTGGCGCTGCTGCGCCTGCCGCAACCTCCGCCGCTTGAGGTCGCGCTGACAGCCCTGATCAATGCCGTTATCACGAACGGGCAGCCGCTGTTACTTGTGCTGGACGATGTCCACCGCGTCACGGCGCCGGCATGTTATGCATCGCTCACCTTTGTCCTGAACAACTGGCCGGCACCGCTGCATCTGGTTCTTGCGACCCGCTCCGAACCGCCGATCCCCCTGATGCGGTTGCGCGCTGAAGGTCAATTGTTTGAAATGCGCGCCGCCGATCTGCGCTTTACTGCTGATGAAACGAACCTCTTCCTCAACGAAGTGATGGGTCTCAATCTGCCCCTGGACAAGCTTACCGCTCTAGCAGACCGCACCGAAGGATGGATTGCCGGACTGCAACTTGCGGCCCTATCGATGCAGGGGCGGTCGGATGCGGCGGATTTCATCGCGGCATTTACGGGAAGCCATCGCTATATTGTCGACTATTTGGCCGGAGAAGTACTCGACCGCCAGCCCGAGTCTGTCCGGTCTTTTCTCCTCCACAGCTCGGTGTTGGATCGACTCTGTAGCGACGTGTGCGATGCTGTGCTGGGGTACGATGATAAGCTGGCAGCTGCGAGTGTGGGCGATATCACTATGACGCTGCACCTTGGCGCCGAGGCCAGTTCCAGCCAGGCTGTTTTGGAATATCTGGAGTCGGCGAACCTCTTCCTGAATCCCCTGGACGACCGGCGAGTTTGGTATCGCTACCACCCGTTGTTTGCCGAAGCGCTACGTGAGCGGCTTCAGCGGGACGACCCAGAACGCCTTGTCGTGTTGCATCGTCGGGCGGCAGTTTGGTATGAGCAACACGGGTTCGTGACTGATGCAATCAAGCATGCGTTGGCAAGCGCTGATTTCGAACGAGCAGCCCGCCTGATCGAACAGGTTAATCAACCGATGCTCCTGCGCGGCGAGGTGAATACCGTCCTGGATTGGATGGCGGTCCTCCCTTCGTCAATCATTCGCGCTAGGCCAAGACTTTGCTTGCACTATGCCTGGGGCTTGACGATTGTCGGCGCGACGAATGAGGCAGAACAGTGGCTCGATTCTGCCGAACAAGCTAGGCAGGCCAGCGCTGCTCAGATAGATCATCTGCGGGGCGAAATCGCCGCGTTTCGCTCGTTGATTGCCGCAGTCTATGGCGATATGCCGGCAATGGTGGAGCTTGCCCGCGAGGCGCTCGATGATCTGGCCCCAGATAACCTCTTCTTGCGAGGAATGGTCACGCTTACGCTCGCGGCGGTTGATGTTCTCTTACACAATAACATCCTCGCAGCAAGCCGAGCGTTTGCTGAGGCGGTCGATCTCAACTGGATGGCGGGCAATTTGGTGATGGCGCTGATTGCAGTTCACGCTCAGGCGTCGCTTGAGATCATCCAGGGGCAATTGCAGCGGGCTGCAGAAACCATCCGGCGGGCGCAGCAGGTTGTCGTTGAGCGCAGCGGCCAATCGTCGCCATTGAACTGTATCGTATTGGTCAGCATGGGTGAGTTGCTGCGCGAGTGGAATGATCTAGAGGCAGCAGAAACCACGCTGTCCAAGGGTGTCGAGTTGGGCCGGCAATGGGGCAACATGGCATTCTTGCTCGATGGCTATATCGAACTCGCACAAGTCAAACAGGCGCAGGGAGACGCCCGCAGCGCCCTCGATGTCTTCCGTGAGGTGGAACAGTGGGGGCATGAACGCGATATGAATCGCCGGAATAAGCATCTGCTTGCAGCTTACCGGGCGCGGCTTGCGCTTGCTCAAGGCGACAATGCAGCGGCGCTCCGTTGGGCCAACGACTACCTGGAGCGTCGCAATCAGTCGAGCAAGAGCCTCCAACATCCATCATTGCTGCATGATCTGGAAGTGACAACCCTGGCGCGTGTATGGCTTGCGGTCGGTCGAAGCGACGATGCGCTCGCGTTGTTAGAACAGCGTCACGCTGTGGCGGTGGCCTCTGGATGGAGCGGTAATCTGATCGAAGTCTTGGTGCTGTATGCTATGGCCATGCACAGGCGACACGGAACCCAACGCGCGCTCGAACCGCTCGCTGACGCTCTGGTACGTGCCGAACCGGAGGGGTATGTGCGCATTTTTATCGATGAGGGCGCGCCAATGGCTGCGCTGCTGGCCCATATTAAGAATAGTTCGTTGCCGGTTGCCGCTTACGCAGCACGATTGCTAGCCGCCTTTCCCGCCAATAACCAACAAACAGACGAACATGACCAGGCCATCGCCCCGTCTAATCCTCTGATCGTCTCCGCATCAACCGCGAGCCTTAGTCTGCGCGAACTCGATGTGCTGCAGCTCATGGCAAGCGGACGCTCTAATAGCGAGATTGCGCAGCAGTTGGTTCTTAGCCTCAGCACGGTCAAGTGGCATGCCTCCAATATCTATAGCAAGCTGGGCGTGCGTAATCGGCTACAGGCAGTCACTCGCGCCAGAGAGTTGCAACTTCTCGATCACTAGCGTATTGGCCTGATGAGTGGTGTTATTGCCTTGGGCTGAACAGGGTTGGGTGGTGTGACTTAACGAACCATACCCCTGAACCCGACCTGCGGCTAGTGTTTTCTCGCCAGTGATGGATTATAGTGACATTGGTCACAAGTTTATTATGCGGTTTATTCTTGTACCACATCAGTACGACAATATATAAGGAGTATACAATGACTGAACAAGCATCATTGCCTGAATTATTCACCCCTGACTTCAAAGCCGATCCCTATCCTGTGTATGCCAACCTGCGCGAGACCTCGCCCATCCATCGGGTCACACCGCCAGAGGGCCGGAGCTTCTGGGTTATTAGCCGCTATGCTGACGTCGATGCTGTGTTACGAGATAACCGATTCAGCAAGAATTGGCGTAGCGTCATGACCCCCGAACAGCTTGCCCAAATGCCGGAAGTATCCCCAGCGTTCGAAACTCTCTCCCATAATATGCTGTCTCTGGACCCACCAGACCATACCCGGCTGCGCATGCTTGTCTCGAAAGCGTTCACGCCGCGTGTGATCGAACAATTGCGGCCCCGCATCCAGTCGATTGCCGATGATTTGTTGGATGCCGTTCAGGACAAGGGAACGATGGATTTGATCGACGGCTATGCCTTTCCCCTGCCCATCACGGTCATTACCGACATGCTTGGCGTGCCTATCGCCGACCAGGACAAGTTCCGCGTTTGGTCGAATACGATCGTATCAGGGTCGGGGGCATGGGGGTCAGGTCCGACTGAAGAGCAAATCGCTGCGGCACAGGCCTTTATCGATTATCTGCGCGCGTTTTTTGCCGAGAAGCGCGCGAATCCTGGCGACGATCTGACCAGTGCGCTGATTCAGGCCGAAGAAGCCGGTGATACGTTGAGTGAGGAGGAACTCTACGCGATGATCTTCCTGCTGCTGATCGCCGGCCATGAAACCACGGTCAACTTGATTGGCAACGGGATGCTGGCCTTACTGCAGCATCCTGACCAGATGGCGTTGCTCAGGAGCAATCCAGGGCTGATCAAGCCCGCAATCGAGGAGCTGTTGCGCTACGAACCGCCGGTCGAAACCTCGACTGGACGGTTTGCCAGCGAAGATATCGAAATCGGCGGTACGCTGATCTCCAAAGGCGAGATCGTGATGGTTGCGATTGCAGCGGCTAATCGTGATCCTGAGCAGTTCACCAACCCGGACATGCTCGATATCACCCGTACGCCCAATCCGAATCTTTCCTTTGGAAAGGGTATACACTACTGCCTGGGTGCGCCGCTGGCTCGTTTGGAGGGTGAGATCGCCATCAATACGCTGCTGCGGCGAATGCCCAATCTGCGGCTGAACATCGCGCCTGAAGAGGTGGCGCGGCGGCCCGGTATTCTGTTGCGCGGCTTGACCCGCTTGCCGGTGGCGTTTTAAGTCTGCTTTCTGGTTTTGCTGCCTCAAGGGGCGGACTACACAAGACGTATGTGGTCCGCCCTTTGCCTATATGACATAGGAGTACACTTCCCCGATGTGCGGTGTGTCGCTGTTCTGAAGGTCGTGGCTGCAAGCGTTCGCACTGATCGCATAGGCTCACATCTCCCCGACGAGCGGTAGCTCGCAGATCTGAGGGGCGCTGTCCCGCACGCTCCCCGCGGGGGAACCGTGCCGGTTCCCCTCGACCCCGCCGCAGGTGGCGTGGTCGGCGGTTCGTGCGGCTGGGCACATGCCTCCGTTGCGCGGGTTGGATGGCAGCACACACGCACGGGCGGTTGCCCGCGTATGGTTCTTTGGGTGGCGCCCAACCGCCGCGCCCGTCGCGATCGTGCAGCTGGCAAAATCTGCACCCGCGCAGCGGGCGGAGGCATGCGCCCCGGTGCATCCGCACCGCCACGGACCTAACATACGGGGGTTCACGGAGGTGCAACGCCCCGTGCGGGGTGGCGGGGCTGGCCCCGCCCGCGGGTGCGGGACGCGCAGCCCCGCGCGGGTATCAGCATGCCACGGGCCGTGATTGAAATGGCGGCGAGCAGCGGCTAGGATCACGCCTCCCCGATGTGTGGTAGCTCACAGATCTGAGGGGCGGCGCCCCGCACGCTCCCCGCAAGGGAACCCTGACAGTTCGTTCGTCCGCGCTTGGTGCGTCGGGTTGCGCCTCTCCGATGCGTGATAGGTCGCAAACTTGAGGGGCGCTGCCCCTCAAACTCCCCGCAGGGGAACCCTGACGGTTCCCCGTGACCCCTCCGCAGATGACGTGGTTGGCCGTTCGTGCGGCTGGAGCGCATGCCTCCGTTGCGATAGGTGCATGGGCGCAGAAGGAGTCCGCGCGGTTGGCCGCGCATGCCGTCTTGTCGCGTCGTCGCCTCCTCAGCTCCACGCCTCGTTTAGAACCAGCCGTATGCTTGCTCCTGCGCGTGCGCTGCGCCGGAAGGCATGCGCCCCGGCGCGCCCGAACTGCTACTGGCTCCCTATCTCGAACGCGGATGCAGTCCGCCTCCAATCTTGCAGGATAAGAACTACACATGATCTGTATCCGCACTTCGTCTGCGTTCGTTGGCTCGTTCGGCTTGAACAGTGCGGAGTTGGCGCACGCGGTCGACATCTTTGTTGCGGCGTGGCAAGGTCAACCGGGCGAGCAGGTCTTCCAAGGAGGCTACTGCGACGGCTATTCCCATCACCGACATGAGTTCAGCCCGTTGGACCAAGTCGGAGTAGGCGCCCGCAATCTGCGGAACGATATCCAGGTTGCCGTAGCGCGTGTTGAAGATCCGATCGAACGTTTGCCAATCCTGATAGTTTGGCGTCCAGCGCCAGCTTGCCCGCTCCGCCTCCGTGAGGTCATGCACCCGCCACTTCCATTCGCCCCGCTCGTCGGTGAACCAGGTTCCTCCACCTGGCTCGGTGGTGGCGTCGAGGTCCGTCAATGCGGCGGTGAGGCGGGCCAGATTCGCAGGATCGGTGTGCGGAACGACATCGAGATCGCCGGGCTGAATATCGGTCACTCCATAGAGGAGTGCTGCAACGGAGCCGGTCAACACGTAGTCCACGCGATGGGTCGCAAGCGCCTGGAAAAGCGGAAGAAAAGCCTCGATGACGTTTGTCGTCTGCACCTGTTGCTGTTCCTTTCGGCTGATGCGAAGGAGGAGGTCCGGCTCAGAGCTGATGCTTGATGTTAGGCGGACGCCCTCCTCGCGCCCAACAGCGATACGCAACCGCCCCGCTCATCTTCCGCTAAAAGCAGGATCGGTCTTCTCGATAAAGGCCTTGGTTCCCGCGCGAAAATCGTCTGTGCTAGCCACGAGGCCGAAGTAGTCTGCGCCCAGCAGCGCCGATTCGTCCAAACTCAGATCCAGGCCGCGATGCATGGCTTCCCAGGTCATTTGCACCGCGATGGCCGACTGGGCAAGGATTTCACGGACCAAGCGCTCCGTCTCGGCGAGCAAGTTTTCGGGCTCGACGACGCGATTCACAAGCCCGATCTGCAGTGCTTCTGCAGCGGTGACCAGGCTTCCGGTCAGCAGAAGTTCGGCAGCGCGCCCCTTGCCGACCAAGCGGGGCAGGCGCGTGGTGCCGCCAAACCCGGCAACCGCTCCGATCCGCACCTCGGGATGGCCCAAGGTGGCATGCCGAACCGCCACCCGGAGCATGCAAGCTTCCGCTAACTCCAGGCCGCCCCCCAGCGCGAAGCCGTTGATGGCCGCCACGACGACTTTGCCCAGCGTTTCGATCTGGTGATTGACGGCAACCGCCATCTGCGCTAATTCGCGAACGGCGAGGGGCGAAGCCTGGTTGAGAAACTTGATGTCAGCACCCGCCGAAAAGGCCTTCGACCCTGTTCCGGTAATGATTACAGCTTTCACTGTATCGTCTCGTTTGGCTTTGTCGAGAAGCGATGCCAGTTGCTGCAACACGTCCTTGTTCATCGCGTTGAGGGCGTCCGGTCGATTGAAGGTGATTCGAGCGATGCCTTTGTCTGCGTGATACAACACTGCTTCTTGCATACTCATGTTTGTTTCTCCTGTTCTATAGAGGCTTGGGAAAATAGACAAGCGGGTCCAGCCTGTATAAGCGGTATCAGATAGCTGCTGAAGGAAGCTGAGATCCGATTATAGGTTGAGATTCTTTTTCATACGCTGTAAAAGGGCAGTGTAGCCAAGTTCTTCGTATAATCGGATAGCCGAATGATTGAATGCGTAGACGTTTAATTCAATCGTCGCAATGGATCGGCTTACTGCCCATTGCTCGACTTCATGCATGAGTTTGCGCCCGATGCCGCGTCGTTGGTAAGCGGCTGTGACGATCAGGCTATCGATGGAGACAAAGGTACGGGCGGTAACTGGGGGGCTTTCTGCGAGTGTGATCACCCGAAACTCGATCAAACCAACAAGGGCGCTTCGCGAAGCGCCGCTCTGTTTTGTTACAGCGACAAACAGATGATATTCATCACTCGTACATATGTTGGCAAAAAACGCCTCGCTCCGTGCTGGGTGAATGGTGCGAAATCGATCTGGAAGGGCGTGCGCGTGTAAGGCGTCGCCCTCGGCAAAGAGTTGGCAGATGCCAGGATAGTCTTCGGGCTTAGCCATCCGTATTGTGAGCGACATCTCTCTTCCCTCAAATCAATATGGCAGAGTATAGCACGAATTGTTTTTTGGGCAGCGGGCGCACCTGTTTGATGCCCGCCGCATTGCCTTGATCGGTGCGTATCGCGCCGGGCCAGGGTTCCCCGCCTACGCCGCAAGCAAAGCCGCCGTCCTCAACCTGACGCAGACCGCCGCTGCCGAATACGGGCCGCGGGGCATCCGGGTAAACGCGATCGCGCCAGGCCAAATTCAGGCCTCCAGCCTTGACCGGCTCATTGAGCTGCAATCCGCTGCACACGGCATGGAGCAGGCACAGATGTGCCAGATGGGGATACAGCGAATCCCGCTACGACGCTTCGGCGTGCCTGACGAAATTGCTGATGCGGCGCTGTGGCTGTGTTCCTCGCGGGCTTCGTTCGTCAATGGCCATGATTTGGTCGTTGATGGCGGGCGAATGACTGGCTGATCGCTCTGCCACCCTGCCAACATGCAATGGCACGCGGCTGCCGCAGATGGTTAAGAATGGAGAATGGAGCCTGCCAACCCTTGTCCTGAGCCCTTCGGCTGCGCTCAGGACTGGCGCAGCCGAAGGATGCCAACCTTCCGGTGAGGTATGGTATACTAGCGCGTATCGTCCGTGCGTATGAATACAAGGAGGAGGCTCGTATGTCATCTCGTACCGTGACGAAATCGTTGCCGCGAGGCTTGCTGCGATTGTTCCTGCGCCTCCCGCTGTGGCTCTACCGCTTCCGAATGGGTTGGCTGCTCGGTACACGCTTCGTGATGCTGTCGCATATTGGCCGCAAGAGTCGGCGGCTTCGCCAAACGGTGCTGGAGGTGGTCGTTGCTCAAGCCGCGCCGCCGCGGTATGTGGTGGCAGCCGGGTGGGGACGCCAGTCGGACTGGTTTCGGAATGTTCAACAGACCCCTCGCGTGCTCCTCGATACCGCAAAGGGACGGTTCGCCGCAGTCGCCCAAACGCTCGACGAAGAAGCGGCCACCGCAGCGTTACACACCTATGCGCAGGCACACCCGACCGCGTTTCGCAACCTCAGCCGGGTGATGATTGGCGAGGCGCTGACCGCCAGTCTGTCAGATTGCCGAAAACTCGCGCAGCAAATCCCGCTTGTCGCTCTTGACGTGCAGTCGTAGGGAGTCGGGGATTATCTACTGGTTGTTCCTAGGGGCAGGTAGACGATAGTATATGCTCGCTTACTCAGGGCTCAGCAGCGGTCGATACGACCAGGTCTGGCCGCCCGTCGGCGTCGAGATCCTGGAGCATTAGCCGTTTCCCGCCGTTCACGGGCGCGTGCCACTCGCGCTGGAAGCCCCAGCCAAACCAGCGCAGGATCGCCACATTTTCCGCCGGGTCGCCGGGCGCACGGCCACCCTCGATCACGACTAACTCCTCTTGCCCATCGCCGTCCAGGTCGCCGAGGGCAGCGTCTTGGATGGGCTGCGGCGGCGGCGACCCGCCCCAAATAATTCGGTAGCGCCCGCCCCGCCAGCCCAGCAGGAACGGGTGGCTGCGCAGCTCTTCTGCTCGATCAGGCCGCCAGAGGATCAGCAACAGTTCGATTCGGCCATCAAGGTTGGGATCGCCGGCGGCTATGCGGGTGATCAACCAGGCAGCATCCTCGTTGCGCCAAACGACCGGCGCATCCGCCGCCGCACCGTCTCGCACCACAACCAGGCCCTTGTCGTCAAGACTCGCCCATAGCGGCTGCCCATCGCCGCGCAGGTCGATCGGCAGTCGCTGTGGCTGGGGCTCGAAGCGCAGTTCGGGCGGGACATCCACCGGCGTCGCATTGCGTCCATCCCAGCGCCAGGCCCGCTGGGCGACATCGAGGCCCTGTAATACGTCCTGGGCAGACTCGCTGTCGAGCGCCAGCGGGCGGGGCTGCCCGTCAATAATCTCGATGGGCGTCGCTGCTGCCAGGGCGACGCCGTCGCTGTCAAGCAGAACCCGTAGCACGACGCTGGTGCTGGTGGCACGGCTAAACCCTTGATCGAAGATGAAGTTGCCGAGCGAATAGGCGACAACGCCGGTGCGCGCTTCCGTCGTGACCACCTCGAATGGCTGCAACACGTGTGGATGGCTGCCGATGATCAGATCGGCGCCGGCGTTGACCAGCTTGTGCGCCCACGCTCGCTGACCGGCGTCGGGCTGATCGGCGTATTCCTGTCCCCAGTGGACGATCACCACGATAACGCCGGCATCAGTACGAGCGGCGCGAACCGCGTCGAGCGCCGCCTCGTCGAGCCAGGCGCGCCCCCAACCAGCGCCTTCATCCGGGTGATCCTCCGGGTCGGCGACCGCATTGAAGCCAAGCAGGGCGATCCGAATGCTGCCGCGCTGAAGGTTGACCGGCGCATACGCCGCGACGCCATCCGGCCCTACACCCAGTGGCGCGATCCCCGCTCCATCCAGAGCCTCGACCGCATCCTGCAAGCCAGCCGGCCCAACGTCCAGGGCGTGGTTATTCGCCAGCGAGAGTGCATCAAAGCCGGTTGCCGCTAGCGGTTGGGCGAAGTCGACAGGCGCCGGCATCCGGTAGGGGCCGGGGCGTAGCGGCTCCCGCCGATCGGTCAGCGGACTCTCCAGATTGCCAATCGCTAGGTCGCCCGCCAGCAGCGGTTGGATCCGTGCGAAGATCGTATCGCTGCCATGTCGTTGCGCACGCTTGGCCACCCCGCGCCCGAGCATGATGTCGCCTACCGCGCGCAGATCGACGGTTGCCGAGCTGCGCGCGCTGTTGTTCTCGTCGGCGCGGCGGTAGAGCACCCGCCAGTCCGCCTCATCGACGAGCGGCGTATCACGGGTGGGTTTGCCTACCGATGCATCGAGCGGCGCAGCACTAGTGTCGCGTCCCAGCGCCGCACATGCCGCCAGGACGGCGACCAGCCCGCACCCGACGAGCAGCGTCGCCAACCGACACATCCATCGTCCGAATCGCCGCTCACGCATCGTATGCCCCTTTCATCTGTAACACTCATTCAACGTATACGTCACGCATGTTATACCGGCTTCGCGAAGCATCAGATTGCTGTAGATATGCCGCAGATCGACGCAGATAGGCGTCAATCTGCGGGTCTTTGCGTCATCGGCGTGCTATTGCAGGCTATTGACGCGCCCTAGCCGCAATACGTTTAAGACCTTATGAGATTTGACAATCAACCGAGGTAGTCTCCGTCGTGCCGCCTTCAGGCGGTTTGACAGCAGTACAGCAGCCTGAAGGCGGCACGACGAATGCCTTTCCCCATTGCCGGTTTTGGTCGTCAAAATTCATAAGGTCTTGAATCGATGCTTTCGGAAGCCTTCTCCAAGACCTTAAAGGTCTTCCATCGCGCGTATCTGAACAGTATTGGCCCTAGCCAGTATTAGGGTTGCTCCCATTCCGGCGGCTCGGGGCGCGGCACAATACGGCTGATCTTCCAGGCGTCATCCTGCCGCGTCATCGTGTAGGTCACCACCGTCTCGTAGGACGGGCGCATGCCGATCTCAATCGGAAGGTTCTGCGGGTCGGAGCTTGGCGCACCGCGGTAGAGCGTATCGCTCCAGCGCTCGCGGGTGGTGACGATGGCGTTTTGCGCATCCTGGAGGTCGAACGATAGAAATTGCAGGCCGATTCGCTGCATCCCTACGAATTGCTCCTGGGCACGGAGCTGTTCGATGTACTGCAATGTGTCCTCCAGCTCTACGCCGCTCAGGTACTGGGTCAGATCCCAGCTCCGCGCCATGTTCGAGCCAGTTGGCTCAGTGAACCAGAGCGCCTGCACCATGTCGGCATTGAATTGGATGATGGTCTGCTCCAGCGCCTGTTCTGCCGTCTGCGCGACCATGAAACTGCTAGTCCAGGGCGCCAGCGGCGGTACATCCCCGGCGTCAAGGCGCTGCCGCCAGGCTTCGTCGGTCAGACGCTCGCTCAGCGGCTGCACGAACTCGTAGTGCGAGAAGACGCCGCCTTTGGTCAGAACCAAGCGGCCCTCGACTGGCACGACAACGTACAGATCGAAAATCCGTCCGACTGGATTTCCTTTTCACAGCGGTTTCAGGTACGGATCGTGCCATCCGGCACCGTCGCACAGCAACCCATGCGCATCGGCGCCACGGCGCGGGTGGTC
>JAKSDJ010000861.1 GCA_022360155.1 Chloroflexales bacterium
CTCGCGGCTCAATATAATGAAGAAATGTCAGAATAAGGCTAAATTCAGCTACATAACATGCATCTAACTCGCGCTCAACCCCATAGATATTATTCAGCAAGGTTTTTAATACCTCAGGCTCAAGTCGGTCGCGCCCATTTCGAAGCAGTTCTTGCTCAATCAATCGTCTATAGGTCAACACGAGAAAGATGCCAGAACCACAGGAAGGATCTAGCACCCGCGTAGTCGGCGTCAAATGCTTAGCCGAATTTACTTCGGCTAAGAGATAGTCTGCTAATATTTCAGGAGTGTATATCGAGCCTTTGAGCTTCCGATCATCAATAAACTGCTCATAAACAGCAGAAAGAGTTTCTACAGGAATATACTTGAAGTCGTAAGCCTGGAAATCTGCATGCAACTGCTGAATAATGGCAGATGTTGATTGGGTTATACTATCTCCCATAAAAACTGACGCTGTCAATGCTACATGCTGATCGGTTGGCGCAGTATTTGTTCCAAATTCGATCGGAAAGATCCGGCCATTGAACCTTATTTCTAGGGCTACCGACAATTTTGCCAGCTCTGCAACTGTAGCATTACGACCTAGCACGAGATCCTTATGAATACCTTGCTCAACAAGCCACTCCTCGGTTAGAATGCCTCTGTCCCAGAGGTATCGAATGTAGACATATTTCCCAATAAGTGCGTGAGCGACGTCAGATGATAGGCGTCCAATGGTAGTTAGTGCTTGATCTAGATCTTTAAGATTCTTGAGGAGGCGAACATCAACTCTTCTGCGAGAATCAAGGGCATCGGTATACTTCGAATAAGCCCAAATTCTTCCACTATCGATCGCATAAACTGTAAAAGCTTCAAGAGCATCACGAATTAAGCTGATTGGTATATTGAGAGGGACTGTTTCCAATAAACCTCGTTCGCGAGCTCCTATTGGTGTATAGTCAAAACCAGTGTATACTCTTACTTTATTTGGCAGCACAATGATCAGGAATGGAGCCTTGCCGAGATTCCAGATACTACGGTGAATAGCCTTTGCTTGTTCTATATCTTTTGCTTCAGCAATATATACAAGCGGGCTATCTGACAATGTCTTCCCTTCTATATTTGGACTGGACTGGAAAACATATATTCCCTCAACACCCAAATCTGAAACAGAACGAAATATATGCGCCATGTCAGGTTCGAACATGCGCACATCTGTCTTGTAATTTGGAGAATAGGTATAGCCCAACTCCGCGATTAGATCTTGTGTTACTGACATACTATGGATACTTGTGTCCAGACAAGACGCTCATATTTTCTATCGTACCACACTCTAGATGAAATGCAACTGGTATTTACCGCTTTGAACAGCAGAGAGTCAGCGTTAACCCTATATGTAAATGGAATGCATACTATTAAACTATTAGCTGCTATCTGAACCCATTACCATTCCCCGCCGGTCACACCACCCCCTCACCTGCCTCGGCGGCAAAGGCGCCGGGATAGCGGGTGACCACCGCATCGACGACCGCCTCGCCAATCGCCCAGAAACCGCGCTTGGCCTGCAATGGTGTGCCCAGCCAGCGCCAGTGCCAGCGCTGCTGCTCGTCGCGCCAGAGATCCAGTCCCTGACTGCTCAACTCGTCCAGGATAAACCCGATATGGCGGACGAAGGTGTAGCCAAGCAGCGCCGCGTTCACGGGACATAATGGTGTGTTCTTGTTTTGCTCCATCCAGACAGCCTCTTGTGGAGCAGCAACGACCGCGCTGCGGCGGGAATGCAGCGGCGTGGCCATTGCGTGCTACAATAGCCGTGGAACAGCGCTGTCCCGCCGATGTTAGGCGCTGTGGCGCAGTGTTGCCGCGCGAGATATTTCGAATTGTAATCCTATTGGATTACAATACCATGTACGGCGCCGTTTGTCAAGCAAGGGATGGATCGAGGTTCATGCAACGATTTGGCGAAAAACTGCGCACCCTCCGGTTACAACGCGGGATGAGCGTTCGCGAATTAACCAGTGCATTGGGTTACACCGGCCATGGCTATGTATATAATGTCGAGACAGGGAAGAAAAAGCCGAATGTGGAGTTTGTACTAAAGGTCGCCCAGTTATTCAATGTCACGACCGATCAACTATTATGGGATGATCTGGAAGTCGAGCCGACCGGCACAGGCGCGGAAGGCGAGGATTAAATATCGCGTTGGAAGACGGCAAGGTAGGGTTCTGCTAACACTGGCCGCTCCATTCCAGGGCGCTTCGTCTGGCGCGCTATTCACAACCCAATGATTGCGGCTCGCACTTTGCCGGTGTTCTGCTGTGCCGCTCTATGTTCTCACAACGCCCGCCATCAGCGCAGTTCACAGCTCGACGGCGAGCCGCTACCGAGAACGCCAATCCTCGCTGAATGTCTCTTGCTCGTCCTCTCCGCGAGCCGTGCGCCTGTGGTATGCTGCTGACAGTTTTTCGAGTCGGACGCGCCGCATAGCAGTTGTACCAGCGTACGTCAGAGCGAAGAGATGACAACATCACTCCTTGAACAGCTAGAAGCCGATATCGAGCGCCTCTCTCTGATGGACCAGCTTTGGTTGATGGAACGGCTTGCCCATCGTATCCGTGAGCGTGCTCGCCCAACCTCTTTTGTGCCAGAGAATGACCTGATTGCCATGGCCCACGATTCGGCCAATCAATGCGAGTTGCAGCAGATTGATGCGGAATTCGCCGGGACGGAAGCGGATGGACTGGATAGCGCCCCATGATCATTCAGCGTGTGGAAGCCGCAGTGCACTATTGTTTGGGCTTGTAACGTTGAGATCCCCTAACTATCCATGCACGAACCCATTACCATTCCCCGCCAGTCACGCCACCCCCTCACCTACCTCGGCGGCGAAGGCGCCGGGATAGCGGGTGACCACCGCATCGACGACCGCTTCGCCAATCGCCCAGAAACCGCGCTCGGCCTGCAACGGTGTGCCCAGCCAGCGCCAGTGCCAGCGCTGCTGCTCGTCGCGCCAGAGATCTAGCCCCTGGCTGCTCAACTCGTCTAGCATGAACCCGATATGGCGGACGAAGGTATAGCCAAGCAGCGCCGCGTTCGCGGGACATAACGGTATGTTCTTGTTGTATTCCATCCAGACAGCCTCTTGTGGAGCAGCAACGACCGCGCAGCGATGGGAATGCAGCGACGCGGCCATGGCGTGCTACAATAGCCGCGGAGCGGCGCTGCCTCGCCGATGTTAGGCGCTGTGGGTCAGCGCCGCACGGATATTCTTTGGATATCATTAGGTATCCAAAGAATATCATATCCTTCTCGTTCTGTCAATCGGAGAATAGATGTCTGCATGCAGCGGTTTGGCGAA
>JAKSDJ010000872.1 GCA_022360155.1 Chloroflexales bacterium
AGTATCACATCGATGGATTGCTGCTGGATAATGAACGCCAGGCCAATCTACTTGCAATCGTACGTAATGATCAGTCCTGGGAATTACGTTTTGAGGATGAGAACAGCACATACTTCGTGAAGCGCAATGGATAATATAAGAAACATGCTATGTAAAACATAAAACGTGAAGCGAATTTGCCCTACACGCCTCACGTTTCATGTTATACATGGTGTTTCGATGTTATCGCTTCGGCGGCATTACTGTGACCCCAACAGGAGGTTTGACATCAGAGCCGTAGATGTAAAAGTCCTCCCATGGCTGATAACGAGTAAAAAAGTCATCTTGGTGCAACACTTGGCCATCAGGCATAGTGACGGTTCGCATATAGTTCACGTCTACGCCATCACGGCCATGCACTAATTGCTCAACGGCATTGGCGGGTAGGCCGGGATCGAGTTGCCAGACAGCTTTGCCTGGTTTGACCCAGTTGCGCGTATACGGTCCAGCGTATGTGACCGTACGACCATCATTGTAGCCCCAGAGCGAGAATGTCACAGTCGCCGCCTCCGGATTCGACTCAGCGGCAATATAGACGGGTCCAGATGTATCGTTGTACCAGCGAAAATCTACGCTGGGAGTGAAGACAGTAGCATCGAACCCGAGGATGTTCTCATAAAAGTAGACAATAAACGTATGCCCAGACCGCTGCGTGATCTCCAAGCCAGCATTCGAAACAGCTCGGAATATCGTCGTCGAAACCTGACACAACCCACCGCCGACAACTCGTTCCAGCCGTCCCCCAACAATAGCATAGCCATCCACAAAGCCATTCTTCTCTGAAAAGTCGCCTGTTGCATTGAATGAGAATTCGGTTGCAGGGGGTACGACGAGGCCATCGAACATCGCCGTAGCGCGGGCGATATTGTGGCGGCGTTCGAAGATGGATGTTGCAAAGCTTGTCGTCGCCTTGCCTAATAATTCGATTGGACGAGTCGGTGTTGCAGCAGCCCAGGCATCTGGTCGCAAGTCAAACAACTGGCGACCAAGCGTACCGAGCATGATCTCATAGGGTGTTCCTTGATTTTCCGGGTGATATTCAAATCGAGCGCGTTGAAAGTACTGTACCAGATATGGTTTGCCGTCTGCCGGGCTAAGCTCAGTAAACTCCTCCGAAATCGGGTAGCCGAAGACCGTCAAGCCACCTCGTGTTTGCCAGAACCAGCCAAATGCACCACCAAGCGTATGCCCTGACTCGCGGAAGAAGGTTCGATTGGAGTCGGGGGAACTAGTCAGCCATGCGAAAGCTGGTTCGGTACGATCCTTTGTCAGCATGTTGCCGATCAATGTCAGTGATACGGTCGGTTCGCCGGATAAGTTGGAGGGATGCAATTCAAACCGCGCACGTTCGAAGTACTGTACCTGAAGACCAGTCTCTAAATCGGTAGTCACTTCGGTCAGCGGAAGCCCAAAGATGTCCAGGCCGCCGTGCGCATCATAGAACTGTTTGAATTTGAGGCCAACGTTGTGACCGGTTTGCGGAAAGTAGGCAAATACAGATGCAGTGTTGGCAGGCGGGGCTGCTTTAACCAGGTGAGTCGGGAGCGTGCAGAGAGCAAGGAGCAATAAAATGGGCAATAAGTAAAAGAATCGGCGCATATGTAGACCTCGGGTTCATTATAGCCGAGCACATCACATGACTACATATTGTAACACAGCTCTTGGGCGCAAGCGCCAGAACTAGAGGCAATACTTTTCAAATAAGACCTTGAAGGTCTTGGGGCAGGCTTCCGAAAGCACCTCTTCAAGACCTTCAAGGTCTTCCATCGCGTTTATCTGAAAAGTATCGGAACTATAAGGTATTTGCTTTGCATCTTTAGAAAGAATGAGCGACGCTTGCAATGAAGGGAATATGAGGATAACACCAATAAAGCAGACAACATCAACCAGATGAGTGAATACGCTTACCCAATGCTTGCCACACCGCTAACCATTCAGACAGTGTTACTGTTTCGGCGCGGCGGTCAGGCGAAACACCTGCAGTCGTTAAGGAGGCGACAACTACTTCACGAGGAATACGGTGGCCCATGGCGGCGAGACCAACAGGTAACGCATTCGATAATTTCTTGCGCGGTTGTAAGAAACTCGCCTTGATGATTCGGAAAAACCCATCGATATCATCATCCACATCAACAGCCGGTTGAGCACGAATGTGTAGACGTAGAATAGCAGAGTCTACGGCGGGGGCAGGAAAAAAACTACTGGCAGAGACTCGCGCCACAATTTCGGGTTCGGCATAGAACTGCACGGCGTGGGCCAACATACTCAGATCGCCAGGTGCGGCGGTGATCCGTTGGGCCACTTCCCACTGCAACAAAACAACCATCAGTTGTGGTTGGGGCGTTCCCTCCAGGAAATGGCGCAATACCGGAGCAGTAATCGCATAGGGCAAGTTGGCGACCACTTTGTAAGCCCGTTGGCTGATAAACGCTGTGGGAAGCGTATCTGGCTGTTCTTGGATTGGACTTCGTTCATTATGCATGGCTTGAGCGGCGGCAAGTATGTTTTCAGGCGGCAGATCCAAAATATCACCTTCGATAATGTACAACCTTGACTGATGAGCAAATTCATCGCGCAACCGTGCAGCTAGTCGCCGATCCAATTCTACGGTAATGACACGCCCCGCAGCCTGTAGCAACTCCCAAGTTAGCACGCCCAACCCCGGACCAACTTCAATAACCAGGTCAGTCGGAGATAAATCAGCAGCGGCAACAATCTGTTGTAGCGGATGCCGATCGACGAGGAAGTTCTGTCCCATGCCGCGGGCGGGTTTTATATTGAGGTTCCGGAGCGCTGCACGCACACGAGCGAGCGACAAATAGGGGTTCATTAGCATTGTATTAGTCGAGCGGCACCACAACACGCACCGTCGTGCCTTTGCCAGGCGTCGATTCCATCTCAGCGGCGCCGCCCACGAGCCGCGCACGTTCATCGATATTCAACAACCCAAACGAGCCGCGCTTCTCATACGAGCGCATAATCTTGGCCTTATCAAATCCAATGCCGTTATCTTCAACCGTTGCGACAAGCGTTGTACCCTGACGTCTGAGCCGCACCCAGATATGCTCAGCGCGGGCGTGTTTGAGCGCATTGTTCAACGCCTCTTGAATAATGTTGAACAGCGTGCCTTCGGTTTTGGTTTCCAGTTCGATATCATCAGTTTCGTCAGCTTCTAACACAATTTCGGTATTCTTGCTGTTGGCCCGAAACCGCTCCAGGTACTGTTCGAGGGTCACCCGCAGCCCCTGCGTTTCCAAGACCAGCGGGCGCAGCTCGAAGAGCATTGTGCGAACTTCGTAGGTGGTACGTTTCGCCAAAGCGCTGAGTTTATCCAGTTCTTCGATCACCCGTGTTGGATCGCGATCGAGCAGCCGCTTGATGAATTCGATATTCATCGTAATGGCTGCAAGAGCCTGGGCTGGACCGTCATGCAAGTCGCGGGCAAGTTGGTGGCGCACTTCTTCTTCTTTTGAGAGCAGCTTCGAGCGTTCTTCTTTAAGATCAAAGATAAGCTGCGCATTCTGAAGCGCGATAATCGCATAGTTCGCCAGAGCGTTGAGCATGTCGAGCTGTTCGTGACTAAACGCATCAGCACGATCGCTTGCCACCAGCATCAAGCCGTAGGTGCGCAGCCCGGCGCGTAGCGGAACCAGGCAGGCATTCTTACAGGTGCGCAACGTCTCAACCAGGCTCAGGTCTAGCTCCCGGCTGATATCAGTGACCAGGCGCGGGTCAGGCGAGCGCAGAGCATTTACGAGATCACCTCGGCCAATAGTAATGCGGCGATTCTGATCACTCGGATGCAGCGACTCGCCGGCGGCGATATAAAGTTCGTCGGGATTTCCGGACGAAAGCAGTACCATGCCAGCGGTATACGGCACCAGCTTACGGCTCTCGCGGAGCGTCGAACTGAGGACATGGCGATAATCCATTGTCGTCGAGAGCGCATATGCAACCTCATAGAGCGAACGCATCTGATCGCGATAGGCTTGAGCATCGCGGAGCGATTTTTCGGTCAGTTGTTGAGCTTCTTCAACACGCCGCCGATTGTTAGCGCTCCAGCGTTCAGCCAGACCGCTGGTAAGCCATGGCACAAAGCTCAACGTCACAACGCGCAAGCCAAGCGAAACATAATCTAGCGGTTGCAGTACGACATTTCGACCAAGCACTTGGGACCAAATGAGAAGCGCGGTGACATAACAGAAGGAAGCCGCAATACCCGACATAAGACTAACCATCGGCGACTGACGCAACGCCGAGCTAATCAATGGCAGCAGATAGAGAGGAAAGAAAATCACATGCTGCTCACCATTCAACAGCGTGAGCAGAGAAATGAAAGCGATGTCCAACAAGTATGCCAGATTGAGGAGCGGTTGAAAGGGCGGGACAAAGAGCGCCAGAGTAGTCAGAACACCAAACAGTGCATACGACCAAAGCGTGATGACTGTTGGGCTGCTTTCACCTGAGATCGGCCAGATTGGAGCATCTGTCAGCAAGTTGCTGATGACAAAAAGCAGCAGCAAAATCACCCAGCGAGCGAAGGTGTAAAATCGATCGCCGCCGAGCATTTGCCAGCGATCGCTGGAGGTACTCTGCGATGAGCTGGTCGTTATCGCCTCCAAGGTAATATCCTCAAAACAAACAGAAACGATGAACGATGCCGATCTGCCCCAATGTATGGGCATTCCATTCATCGTTCATCGTTCATCAAGGCAGCTTAGCCTTTCTTCAGCGTCTCTATCGTGCTGCTCACAGCCGCCGCTGATTTCTGGAGCAGCGCCTTCTCGTCATCGTTGAGCGGCAACTCGATAATGCGCTCGACACCGCCAGCGCCGAGCACGACAGGAACACCAAAGTAGATATCGCTGAGACCGTATTCGCCTTCAAGATAGGCCGCACAGGGAATAACCCGCTTCTTATCACGCAATACCGCTTCAACCATTTGGGCGGTGGCTGCCGCTGGCGCGTAATAAGCGCTACCTGTCTTGAGCAGATTGACGATTTCACCACCGCCCTTGCGGGTGCGCTCGACGATGGCATCAAGACGATCTTTGGGTATGAACTCGGTTACAGGGATACCGCCAATCGTCGAGAAACGCGGTAATGGAACCATCTCATCGCCATGACCGCCCATCAACATCGCTTGTACATCTTCGACCGACACATTCGCTTCCATTGCGATAAAGGTTCGGTAACGCGCGCTATCGAGGATGCCGGCTTGACCAAACACCCGGTTCTTGGGGAAGCCGCTGACGTCGCGAGCCAGGTATGTCATCGCATCAAGCGGGTTATTGACCATAATAATGGTCGCATTGGGCGACAGGGATACCGTGCTGCTAATACAAGCACGGGTAATATCCGCATTGACCTTGATCAGATCCTCGCGACTCATCCCTGGCTTACGGGGCGCGCCCGACGTCACAACAATGATGTCAGAGTTGGCAGTATCGGCGTAGTCGTTTGTACCGATCACCCGCGCATCGAAACCTTCAATCGGGCTCGCCTCATACAAGTCGAGCGCCTTGCCCTGCGGTATTCCTTCGACAATATCGAGCAGGACGATATCACCAAGCTCCTTGGCAGCAACCCAATGAGCTGTTGTTGAACCAACGAAACCGGCGCCGATGATGCTTATCTTATGTCGCATTATTACCTCCTAAACTCTCTCTAGTCGAAATATTCGCCATCGTTTGCACGCATTGTATCACAACCTATCGTACCTGGGCGCTAGCGCGGATCTTCTCGATCACCACAGCCAAGTCGTTGGGAAGCGAGATAGTAAACTCCCGCCAGACTCCACTAGCAGGCAGAACAAAACCGAGTTTGTAGGAATGCAGAAATTGTCGCTGAAGACCAAACGTTGCACGTGGTTTTCGGGGGCCATAGAGCGAGTCGCCAAGAACAGGGCGACTCTTATAGGCAAAGTGAACGCGGATCTGGTGCGTGCGCCCGGTTTCGAGCACCGCCTCCAACAAGGAATAATTGCCTAGTTCTTCAAGCACCCGATAATGGGTGCGCGCTGCCCGCCCATTGGTAACGACTGCCTGACGCTTGCGCTGACCCGGGTGTCGTCCAATCGGGGCGTCAATGACACCCTCCCACTGTTTGAAATGTCCTTCAACAACGAGCAGATAGGCTTTGTGCATCTTCCGCGCTCGCTGTTGTTCGCCAAGAAACTGCATTGCTTCGTCATGACGGGCGACAACCATCAAGCCCGAGGTGTCCTGATCCAGGCGATGCACAATACCAGGACGCATATCACCGCTAATAATCATATCCGGATAACGAGCCAACAGCGCATTGACCAGCGTGCCGCTCACATGACCAGGAGCCGGATGGACAACCATGCCTGCCGCCTTGTTGATCACGATCACGTCTTGGTCTTCATACACAACATCAAGCGGAATAGCTTCGGGCACAATATCAGTTGGCTGGGGCAATGGGCGTTGTATCGTCACGCGATCACCGACCCGAAGCTCCTGGCTCGGTTTGGCATCACACCGATTGACCAGAATGTGCCCATCAACAATCAACTGACGAGCATATGAGCGTGACATTGTTTCGACAGCCAACGCCACAAAACGATCAAGGCGCATGCCTTCGCCGTGAGGATCGACCAACAACTCCAGTATCTCCAACCCTTCGTTCTCTCCGTTTGCTATCCATGTACAGTTAAGGCGCTGATCCGCCTGAGCGGATTGGGCAAGAGCGCATGAAGCAGCGTCGATTGTTCGTTGTTCTTTCATGCGGCATCACTTCATTGGGATTCATATTCTGCGCTGATCTACCTTGTCTTTGTGGGCGGAGGCCGAAATAGGTCGATGGGTCTCTGGACCCGACGCCAACTCCTGCCCCAACAGATCGCGCAACAAGGCATCGTCACGAGGCGGCTCCGGCTTGGTTTCTTTTGTATCGCCAACTATCAACAAGTAAAGCACCAGAATTGACACACCAAGGGTAATAGCGCTATCAGCGATATTGAAGACCGGCCACCAACCTATCTTAAGAAAGTCTATCACATAGCCAACGCGCAACCGGTCAATAATATTACCCAGCGCCCCGCCTAAAATCAGCCCCATACCAGTTTGCACCCACACGCTGTGGTTAGGTAAATAGAAGAGATAGGCATAAATCGCTCCAGCGCCAATAAGCAATGATGTCACTGTGAAGAATTGCGACATATTCGGGAACAAGCCAAACGCAACACCGGTATTCTCCACATAGACCAAACTAACAAGATCGCCAAACAATCGCACTTGTTGAGTCGTAGCGCCCGGACCAATTGCCAATACTATCCACAATTTGCTGATCTGATCACTCACAAGAATAATTAAGGCCAGAATACCAGGAATTGACCAACGTTGCTTTAGACCCTGGGTGCTCACGAATCGGCGGCTCATTGTGTTGCTGCCTGCTCCTGGCTATGCTGGGACGACTCGGCCCGAGCAAGCTGCAAGCCCAGCAAGACTGCTCCAACGCAGATCGCGCTATCAGCAACATTGAAGACTGGCCACCAACCAACCTGAATAAAATCAACCACATATCCCAACCGGATGCGATCAATCACATTACCCAACGCCCCGCCAATAATCAAACCAAGAGTCAATTGGATGACAGGCAGATCTTTGGGAAGATGAAACCAGTAGAAATAGATCGCCCCAGCACAGATGAGTAATGATGTTACCGTGAAAAACTGCGGAAATCCCTGAAACAAGCTAAAAGCCACACCCGTATTGCGTGAATAGATGAATCGGAACCAGTCGCCAAACAGCGGAATCGCCCGCATAAGAGGATCGGGGCCGAGTGTTTGAACGATCCAATGTTTACTGGCCTGATCAGCGCTAATCACCAACACACCCACAATTAAGGGCGCAATCCAGGAACGTTGTCTAGCAAACACAAATGTCACTCCTTATGATAACAAGGGCGGCACAAGGTGGTCGTGCTTCGCAAAGCCCCTCTGACCCTCCACAGCAATTCTTATACCTTCATCGAAACCTTCTGTTAGAGATTATAGCGCATGTTCGGTGAACCTGGCTCATATATAACATCTGTATGCTGATATTTAAGGAGATAGTCCGTGGTTACCTTTGCACTACTGCTCAATCGTGCTATAATGACCATCAACAAAGGAATCACCAAAAAGTTAAAGTGGCCGGAAAGTACATCCGGCTGTTCATATTGCTTACGATATCCCGACTAAAGCTAACGTCCTGCTTTTAGGCTACAGACGAAGAAATGGCTTTAGTTGTCCCATAGCTTTTTAATTTCATACTGTGAAGCAGGAAAGTTGCTACAAACTTTATCTATGGCAACACATTCAGCTTATATTTGCCAAGCTATTCAGAGATAGAACGGAGCACATGAGCGGTGAAGGTTACGACCGAAAAATTACCGAAGAGTTTGCTTGCCTTGGATATTGAACTCCGGCCTGATCAGGTCGAGAAGGGATTGAATCGGGCGGCGCGACGTTTGTCGCAAAAGTATAATATTCCAGGGTTCCGTAAAGGCAAAGCGCCACCTTTCATTATCGAAAACTATTTTGGTCGTGCCGCGTTGATGGAGGAAGCTTCAGAAGACCTGATCAATAAGGCATTCAAGCAAGCGCTCCAACAGGAGCAAATTACACCTGTCGGTCAGGCGACGATCGAGTCGGTCGAATCAGATGAGCCGTTTCGATTCCGGGTGCTTGTGCCTGTAGCGCCAACGACAACCTTGCCCGACTATCGGGCAATTCAGATTCCATTGGAGATCGAGCCGATCAGCGACGAGATGGTTCAGCGCGCGATGGAGTCGCTGCAAGACAAACATGCCGTGCTGAAAGAACTCGAAGAACCACGCCCTATCCAACTGCATGATCAACTGACTGTACAGTTGGAGAGTTTTGTTGATGGTGAACCGCTAGAGCAACGCAGCGACGACGACGAGGAGACGCCTGAAACAACGTTGATCGTTGAGCCCGAACGCCTCGTCGACGAATTGTATCAAGGATTGCTGGGCGCACAAGTTGGCGATCAACTCGACATTACGGCCCAGATGCCTGACGACCATGCAAATGAGAAGGTCCAAGGCAAAGAAGTGGTGTTCAAGGTCAAGATCCTGGGTATGCAAGAACGTTTGCTCCCCGATTGGGAAGAGTTGCCGGTCCTCGAAGAATTTGAAGGCTCACTCGACGAACTGCGCGAAAAGACTCTAAACGAACTGGAAGAGACATCGCGGTCGCTCGCCGAACGCAAACTCCTCGACGATTATATCGACCAGCTTGTCGCCGGATCAACGTTCGATATACCTGATGTACTCATCCAGGATCAGGCTGAATCGCTGCTCCAAAATCAGGCGCGCCAGTTCGCGCAGTATGGTATTACGCTGGAGCAAATGTTGCAGTACCGAGGACAAACCCACGACAAAGCCGTGAACGAATTATTACCCGAGGCCGAAAATCAGGTCAAAATCACGCTGGCGCTACGCCATATCGTGCAACAGGAAGAACTGGACATTTCTGACGGCGAAATCAACGCCGAGATGCAGCGCATTGTACAGACTTACCAGGAAGATGAGCGCGGAAATGTCGCGCAACTTTTGAACAACCAACTACGCGCGAACATCGCCAACGTCGTACTCGACCGTAAGCTGCGCTTGCGGCTCATTGAAATTGCGACTGGGACAACGCCTACCCTTCCTGAAAAAGAGACAAACGGTCACTCCGATTCGGCGCCCGGCCAAGAGGTTGACCAATCTGTAGCGCAACCTGAAACGGCAGACAATGATCAACCAGGAGCACTCGGGGACCAAGCTGAACCTGCAAACGAAGAATCAGCGGTTTCAACATCACAACGTTCGACAGATGCATGAGGAGCCTGTGTTTACTCGCTGAAATCAGTGTTAGCATACGGAGCATACTATCTATGAACTGGATTTCGCCAAACAACATTGACTGGCGCACTCCGCAGCCAGAATCGCTGATCCCAATGGTTGTCGAAAGCACCAGCCGGGGTGAGCGGGCCTTTGACATATACTCTCGTCTGCTCAAAGAGCGGATCATCATGCTCGGTACGCCCATCGAGGATCAAATCGCCAACCTGATCGTCGCTCAACTCTTGTTCCTAGAGAGTGAAGACCCGGATCGCGATATCTGGCTTTATATCAACAGCCCCGGCGGCTCGATCACCGCCGGCCTGGCGATCTACGATACGATGCGCCACGTACGCCCAGATGTTGCAACGGTTTGTGTTGGCATGGCTGGGAGCATGGCCACGCCCATTCTCGCGGGCGGCACCAAAGGCAAGCGCTATAGCCTGCCTCACTCGACGGTTCACATGCATCCGGCGGGCGGCGGCGCGCGCGGATACGCCCCCGATGTCGAAATTATGGCCCGCGAGCTGCTACGCGAACAGCAACTCATCCGTGAGTTATTATCGCGCGATACGGGACAATCGATTGAGCGGATCGCGAAAGACTTTGATCGCGACCTGTTCATGACCCCGGATCAGGCCAAAGATTATGGTATTATTGACGAGATCTTGAATCGGGAAGATTTATCTGCGCTTGAGCAGCGATAACGGCTAGCAGGAATTGGAAATTGCGCTCGCTTCGAAATCAATCCTTCCTTTTCCTGATAGTCAATATCTGATAGTCAATATAGGGAGGCCGTAATGACCCGCTCCCGTAGCAATGGTCGTGGAGCCTATATTTGTTCGTTCTGTGGCCGGGGCCAGGATGAGGTGCAACGCCTCATTGCCGGACCCGGTACGGTTTTTATCTGCGATGAATGTGTCGCTTTGTGCAGCGCGATTATTGCCGAGGAGAGCGGACAGCAGGTCACAACACCACGCCGGAGTGTTCCGCCGGGGCCGGCACGTTTACCAACACCGCGTCGTCTGCGCGAAAAACTTGATCAATATGTGATCGGACAGGATCGGGCGAAAGTCGTGCTCTCGGTGGCTGTCTACAATCACTACAAGCGGATTCGCGCCGGGATGAAGATCGACGATGTCGAACTGGGAAAGAGTAATGTGCTCTTGATTGGCCCTACCGGGAGCGGAAAAACACTGCTTGCCCAAACCCTCGCGCGGGTTCTGGATGTGCCATTTGCGATTGCCGATGCAACAGCGCTCACCGAAGCGGGCTATGTCGGTGAAGATGTCGAGAATATTTTGCTCCGCTTGATCCAGTCCGCCGAAGGCGACATCGAACGCGCCCAGACCGGGATTATCTATATCGACGAGATTGACAAAATTGCACGGAAGGCTGATAATCCCTCGATCACCCGCGATGTATCGGGGGAAGGGGTCCAGCAAGCGCTGCTGAAAATCCTTGAAGGCGGCGTCGCACACGTCCCGCCATTGCCAGGGCGGAAACATCCCCAGCAAGAGTACATACCGTTCGATACAACCCATGTTCTGTTTATTTGCGGCGGCGCTTTCGAAGGCATCTCCAATGTGATTGCCAAACGGGTCGACAGTAAAAAGAAGATCGGGTTCCAACGCGCAGACCAATCCAACCACAATGACAGTGAACCACCAACGCTGCTCGGCAAAATTGCGCCCGACGATTTGCTGCATTACGGCTTCATTCCTGAATTCATTGGACGCTTGCCAGTGATTGTAAGCCTTGAACCGCTGGACAAAGCCACAATGTTACGTATCCTTACTGAGCCCCGCAATGCGGTTATCAAACAATATCAAAAGATGCTGGCCCTCGATCATGTCGAACTGGAAGTAACGCATGACGGACTCGAAGCCATCGTTGAGCGAGCCTTGGTCGCCCAAACCGGCGCTCGCGCTTTACGCACCACCGTCGAAGATGTGTTACTGGATGTGATGTATGAGGTGCCATCACAGGAACATATCGGACGTTGTATCATCAACGCCGAAGTTGTACAGAACCGCGGCCATCCTATTTTGGTTCCACGTACCGAGCGTCCAGAGTTTCGCCGCCGCCTCGATGAAGCTGTGTAGCGATATTAGGCGATCCATTGGCGGACCTTCGACGCCGCTCAAAACGGGGCTCTTAACGCCATAGTCCGGTCGGAAATCGAACATTCAATTCCAGAATATAGAGTCTCTCCTATGCGCCCAGTTAAACGTACGTCTGATCGTATTTCCGATGAAGCAACAACACCGCGTCGGATTCTTATCGCCGACGATGACCCCTCGATCGCTACGCTCATTCAGGTCACTCTCAAAGACCCGCGCTACGAATTAGTCGCTGTCAACAACGGACTGGAGGCGCTCAAAGCGTTCGAGACCAGCGAGTTCGACGTTATCATTCTCGATGTAATGATGCCTTACGTGGATGGGTTCGAGGCTTGTGAGCGGATTCGCGAAAATAGCGATGTCCCGATTGTCATTTTGACCAGCCGCGACGGGACCGACGATATCATCCACGGCTTCGAGTTAGGCGCCGATGACTATATTACCAAACCCTTCAAAACAGCGGAGTTAATGGCACGGGTCGAAGCCATTTTACGCCGTGTCGAGGGCTACAAGCAACGCCGCGCGCCGCCCATCGTGCGCGTCGGCGATCTGGAGATTGACGAACCGCGCCATCGGGTTGCGGTGCGCGGCGTCGATGTCAATCTAACACCAATGGAGTTCGAACTCCTTTATTTCCTGGCTGCTAATGCCGGCCAGGTCTTTGACCGCGAGACGCTCTTCCGTGAGGTGTGGGGCTACGAATACGTCGGCGAGACGAACCTGGTCGACGTGTGTGTGCGCCGTCTGCGTGAAAAGGTCGAGATTGAACCCTCGCGCCCGCGCATCATTATCACGGTCAGAGGTGTTGGTTATAAGCTATCTGATGGAAAATCATGAACGAGCGTCAAGCGTATAATCTCCACCCACTAGCGCGCACCTTAGCGCAGGTGCATGTCTCGCAGCATCCCCTGGTGTTGCACAAGCTGACGTTCTTGCGCAGCAAGTTCACCGAGCCGAAGAAGTTCCGCGAACTGGTGCGCGAGATCGCCCAACTCCTGTTCTACGAAGCAACCCAGGATCTCGCACTCGCCCCGCTGACGGTGCAAACGCCACTCAACGATTGCGCCGGCTTTGAGATCGCCGAACAGATCGGACTAATGCCCATTTTGCGGGCTGGGTTAGGTATGTCTGAGGCTATCCTCGAAATCGTACCGACCGCCCATGTCTGGCATCTGGGACTGTATCGCGATCACCAAACCCTGCAGCCGGTCACCTACTACAACAAGCTGCCCGCCCAACCCGATATCGATCTGTCGATTATCGTCGACCCCATGCTGGCAACCGGCGGTTCGGCGATTGCAGCGGTGGATATTCTGAAGCGCTGGGGGGCGAGCCGGATCAAGTTCCTGGGCCTCATTGCCGCGCCAGAGGGTGTGCAAGCATTGAACAACACTCACCCCGATATACCCATCCATCTGGCAGTCATCGATAGCCATCTCAACGAGCTCGGGTATATTGTGCCAGGCCTGGGCGATGCCGGCGATCGCCAATTTGGGACTGGGTGAAGCGATGTTGGATATTCGGTTTCTGGTCTGACCCAAGATCCAACATCTCCCCTACAACAAATCGAACATCGATATGCTGTTTCTCGCCATGTTGCTTACGTTCGGTGTCGCCGCCGGATTGACGGCGCTGCTGGCGCCGCCAGTAACCTGGCTGTGCTGGCGATGTGGCTGGCTGGCGCATCCCGGACCGCGCCGCATGCATCGTGCGCCAACCCCAACGGTCGGCGGTCTTGCCATTATCGCCGGGCTCATTGGCGCGCTGATATTGTCATTCGTGCTTGATGATCTCGACCCCGCCTTGCAGCGCTCTCCCTTAGAGCATCTCCGCTTGGGCCTGTTGTTAGCCGGGGCGCTTGTCGTCGCAACCATCAGCTTCATTGACGACCTGCGCGAAATACCAGCGCTTCCCCGCTTGCTGGTTCATTTTGGGGCGGCGCTGATCGCCGTGGGGCCATACCTGTGGGACCAGACGCTCTATCTTGATGTTCTGGGCGATCCAACCGAGGCGCGCGGAATTATTCTGACTGCCTTCAATTTCCCCTTCGTAAACCAGGTTCATCTCCATAACCTCAGCCCCTGGGTAGCGATCGTCGCCACCGTTATCTGGATCGCCGGGATCCAGAACATGGTCAACTGGGCCGATGGGCTCGATGGCCTCGCTGCGGGCGTCACCCTGATTGCCGCGTCGGTGCTGGCGTTACATACCTTGCAGCTCGAGCAATGGTCGGTCGTGCTGCTGCCACTGGCTTTGGCCGGAGCCTGCGCCGGTTTCCTGCCCTTCAATTTTCATCCTGCGAAGATTTTTATGGGCGATGTCGGCGCGATGACCCTGGGCTACGTGCTGGCGGTGAGCGCGATTATGGGCGGCGCCAAGCTGGCGACGGCGCTGCTTGTTCTCGGTGTTCCGATTATCGACATGGCCTGGCTGATCTTCTGGCGCACGCTACACGGCCGATCAGCAGCGGAATCGGGACGAGATCACCTACATCTGCGCCTGCTCGATCTGGGCTTCTCACAACGCCAGGTCGTCGCTTTCTACTACATATTGAGCGCGGCGTTCGGCTCGATTGCCTTGCTCGATGTAATGACGCCAGCAATGAAGCTGCTCGCCCTGGGCATCCTCGGACTGGTTGTTTTGAGCGTCTTGATCTACGCAACTGTACGCGACCCGCAACGACGCAGCAAGCGAGTATGAGCGCTACGCCGTTTGCTACTCTGCGAGTGTTTTATCGGGCTTGCGATCGAGGAACGGGCTGAAGAGCTTCTGGGCTTCATAGTTGTCGCGAACCGTCTTGGCCAGGGTAAATGCCGATCCAACGGTAAAAAACATCCCCATGTAGAGATACCCTCTGATCCACCAATCCGCCGGCACATAGTAGATGCCGACGCACATCAGAAATAACGAAATGGAGAACGATGCCCAGACGAAAAAGATCCAGGCTGGCGTGTCTTTCTGGCTATAAGGCTGGTTCATTGCATATCCTCCTTTGGCTGCGTTGGCGGTTCGTACGATGAGTGTAGCTGGCACAGGGGTGAATTATCAGCAGCCAAAAGGTGAAGGGTAGGGTGAAACTTAGACATGGTTCAGACAGGATTGACAAGATGAACAGGATTTGAACTGCAAGACGCAGGCCGTGAGCGTAATCCTGTCAATCCTGTCTGAAACCTTGCCTTCGCACGAATTTCGGCTATGCCTCTTTTGGCGACCCAAGCTCACCGCGCAGGAAGCGTAGCGCCGTCTCCGCGAGGATGGCTGCGCCCATCGGCATGCAGCGCTCGTCGATATCGAAGATGGGCGTGTGATGCCCACGTACAATTCCATCGTCGATCGCCGCACCGAGCATGATCATAGCGCCGGGGGCTTTTTGGCACATATAGGCGAAGTCCTCGCCCCCCATACCGCTGCGCTGCTTATCAACGGCTGCACTTCCCAGCAGATCCGCCGTAGTCTGCTCCATCCAGCCCGCCACCCGCGCGTCGTTCCAGCCGGCCGGATAGCCGCGCAGCACCTCCATGCGGTAGTCTCCCCCCAGCGCCCGTGCGACCGCCAGTGCTTTCTCGACCTCGGCGATCAACTGATCGCGCACCTCCGGGTCGAAGCTGCGCAGCGTGCCTTGCATATACACTTCTGCTGGAATGACATTCGATGTCGCGCCGCTGTGGATCTGGCCCAGACTCACGACGGCTGGCTGCATCGGGTTGACGCGGCGGGCCACAATGCCATGCAGGGCGCTCAAAACCGGGATGAGCATCCAGAGCGGGTCGGCGCCGTTGTGGGGGTACGCCCCGTGCCCGCCACTAGCCGTGATCCACGCCTCAAAGGAGTCGACTGCGGCAGTCAGCCAGCCCTCGCGCACAGTTACCTGGCCAACCGGTGCGGTCGAGTCGACATGGAGGGCGATCACCGCATCGATGCTATCAAGCGCCCCGTCGTTGATCATACGCGATGCGCCGCTCAACCCTTCGGCGTCCTGGGCCTCTTCGGAGGGTTGGAAGAGTAAACGCACCCGGCCTTTGAGATTCTCAGCAGCAAAGCGCTCGCGCAGCAGGTGGGCCGTGCCGAGCAAGATCGCGGTGTGGGCATCGTGGCCACAGGCATGCATCACACCCGCATTGGTCGAAACATAGGACTCTGCGCTCTGCTCAATAATTGGCAGCGCGTCCATATCGGCGCGAATGGCGATGGTTGGGCCGGAGCCATTGCTAATCTCGCCGACAACGCCGGTGATGCCGACCCCAGTGCGCACCTCGACACCGCCAATCTCATTGAGCGTATCGACGACCAGGGCGGAAGTGCGCCGCTCCTGGAAACCCAGCTCGGGGTGCGCGTGGATGTCGCGCCGCAGCCGAACAAGTTCATCATACAAGGCCTCTGCTTGCTTTAGCATAGTTGGACTCCTCTATGGAAAAGATGTGGGTGATAGAGGCCTAGTATAACACGCCCTGTCAGTACGAATGTTATACGTAAAGCGAGAACATGAGGGCGCAAACCGTTTGACAACTCTGACCGCATGTAGTATAGTCCATCTGGTCCTCATTTGTTAATGATTCGGTTAGATTGGACGCGATTCGCGTGTAACATTTCCGGTCATTTTGTTCCTTCCTTAGTTTTGTCGCACTATAACAACTCGCTGTGACTAAACAGATCTGTTACCGTGGGTGTTTTGCATCGTTTACATTCGTTGGTGCATTTCCCCTATAAGGAACAGCGTCTGTTCTTGTATGCCAATAACTATCTGCCAGTTCCCAAACATAGCATTGGGGATAGTTAGTATGTGCTCACAGAAATCAGCGCTGTCGCGGCGGTATGCGCAATAGTGTAACAGAACCAGGTAGGGGATGCGTATTCTTTATATCTACCATAGGAGAAACGTATGTCTCGTTGGTTGCGGCAACTCACACTACTGACGCTCGTAACGATGTTGGTTTCGTTGCTTCCCCCGCTTCCATTGAGTGCAACAACTGTGCCGTCGACGGCGTTTGATCCATCGACTGCTGGCTTGGCCCCAATCACGACAAATCCCACCCAGCTTGAGTTGGTCGTCAGCAATGCCAATCCGTTTGCCGAAGAACACATCTCCGTTACCGTGACCGCGAGAGACGCCGCCGGCAATGTAGACCCAAGCTATCGCGGCGTAGTAAAGTTTTCCAGCACCAGCGCCTTTGTTGGCTTGCCGACGCGCAAATATACATTCACCGCCGCCGATGCCGGCATCCATACTTGGACAAATGTGCGTATACGCCAGAGTGGGGACCACACACTCACCGTCACCGATAATACGCTAACTACCTCTGTCGATTTGACTATCAAGCCGGTGCAACTGGTATTGACACCAAGCGTCAACGAAGTTTTTGCCGAAGAAGAGTTCGCGGGGGTTACCGTGCGCGTGGAAGATCAAGCGGGCAACCTGCTGCCCGCCTATCGCGGCAAGGTCAGCTTCAAGAGCGATAGCCGCTTTGTCGGCTTGCCGGTGGGCGGATTGGGAGGCAATCCCTATACGTTCACCGCCGCCGATGCGGGAACCCGCACCTGGACCAAGGTTCGTCTGCGCCAGGCGGGCCACAAAACCATCACCGTCACTGACGGCTATCGCCAGGCCGCCGTCCCTGTCACCGTCAAGCCCGTGGTGCTCAAGCTCACCGTCACACCTGATACTGTCTTTCCAGGCCAGCCAGAAATCACTGCAACCTTGAAAATTCAAGATACAGAAGGAAATCTGGTGCCGGGCTATCGCGGCGCAGTGACGTTTAGAAGCGACAGTAAATTCAAGGGTTTACCTGTAGGCGGGTTAGGCGGTATTCCCTACGGTTTTACTGCTGCTGATGCAGGACAACATTCTTGGGGCAAGGTTAGTGTGAGTACTCCAGGCACACAAGTACTCACTGCCACCGATAGTTTTCGCACGGGTGAGTCAAATCCTATTTTGGTCGATCATCTCGATTTTCGGATAACGTTTTCTTCCCCGCAAAGCTTTATGAATGATCGCACACTGAGCATGACGGTTGAAGTGATTGACCAGAATGGCAATCTCGTGCCCGCTTATCGCGGCAGCGTTAATCTGAATCCGAGCGTCCCAACCATTGGATTGCCCCAATCAATCCTTAGCACGCCGGACTACACATTTACAGAACAAGACGCGGGGCGCCATGTTTTTGAACAGGTGGCCTTTACTGCTCAGGGCAATCACACAGTGACCGTTGTTGACCGGGGTAATTCCGCCATTAATGAAACCTCGGCTCCAGTCGCAGTAACTGTGCCCCTCGATCCGCAACCGGTATCTCCCGCCCCTGCGCCACTTGTTGTTTCTTTGCCGCCAAGTCTGGCGCTGCCCGCGCCGATGCCGTATAGCTGGGGACAACCCTTTGTCGCAGAAGCAGTGCGTGAGCCGGCTAACTATTGGCATGGCAAGCCGGCATATCCTGTCCCTGCGCAAGAAGGAACCTTGTATATTATGACTGGGTCATCACGGCGCAGCTTGGGCGCGTGGTGGGCAGGCACGGCCTATGTATGTCCCAAAATGGGCTGGGAGTCGATACTGCGCTCCGATCGCCGTGAGGGTGGAGGTTTGAGGCCGGGAACGGATGACCCGACTTTTATGACTGGACCCAAAGCAATCGGAATTAAAATGTGCGGTCCATGGAGCAGCAATAGCAACAATGGGCAGATTGTCCATTTGACCCCCACCCTGAGCACGCCCGCCCCGGCTGGCGCGCAGGGCGTCCATGTCAACCCAGAGTCGCGCGGTAATGTGTCGGGCGATTACAGCCTGGCTTTCAATGACGCGAGTGGTGATCTGGAGTGCGACGGTGCGCAGGAATCACCGCTGGTCGGCGATCCGATTGATGTCCGCAGCGGCACATTTTACCTGGAAGAACCCGACATTGGCGTAGCCACCGGATGCGCCAACATGAGTCTACGCTTTGTGCGTACGTACCGCTATGGCGCACCCAGCACGGGCAGCTTGGGGCCAGGCTGGACGCATAACTTTGAAACGCGGGTGATTACCACCAAGAACGATTATGTGATGGTCCAACGCCCGCGGGGCTCGCTCTTGGTCTTCCAGGATGTCGGCGGTGACGTGTACGCCAGTCGCGCCGATAGTTCATGGACACTGCTAAAACGCAGCGCGGGCGGCTGGATCTTGGCCCACCGCGACCGTCGCGCCGAGGCGTATGACGCCCAAGGCCGGCTGATAGCCCTGCAAGACGCCAACGGCAACCAGATGTGGATGACCTACGAGACGGTTACACGCAATGGCGCGACCACGACCCGCCTGGCGCGAGTGGATGCCCCTGGCGGACGCTTCCTCTGGTTTGGCTACGATTACTATCGCCCGGGGCGCATTATTGTCGTGGGTGACAATGCCGACCGGCGCATGCGCTTTGGCTACGATGATACCAAAGCCTATGATTTTGTAGACAACGGCGTCTTGGTGAGCGCCACCGATGCAACCGGCGCGGTCAGCACCTACACCTATGCCACGAATAGCTGGCGAATGTTGAAGAAGACCGATGCGCTGGGTCGCGATGTCTTTGTCAATGAGTATGACGCAAGTGGGCGAGTGATCCGCCAGCAACTCAATACTGGGCAAGATCTGCGCCTGAGCTACACGGTGATCACCGACACCGCCGAGATCCAGAACCGCCTGGGCGCCGCGGAAGCCCAAGGTCTGCATGCGCTGCTGGAGACCACGGTGCAAGACCAGGCGGGCAGCGCCAGCTACACCTTTGGCAGCGATGGCCTGCTGCGCTTGATGACTGACCCGGCGGGCGCAACTACCCGCTACCAGCAATATACTGCCGCGCGCAAGCCCGGCGTAATCGTGGATGCGCTGGGGCGTACTACCCGCATGGCCTACAACGAGCGCGGGCAGGTGATCAGTATCACTGATGCGCTGAGTCAGACAACTCAGATCGAGTATGACAGTTGGGGGTTGCCAACTCGCCTCGCTGGACAGGGCCAAATCTACGACATTCAGTACGATGGCCCACGCCTTATCGAGGTGCGCGACCAAAACGGGCAACACATAAGCTTCGGCTATAGTGATCAGGCCGGCTGGAAAAATGCCCTGACCAGCATGCAGCACAGCGGCAGCTTGACCACAACGCTGACGCTGAACACTGCGGGCGATGTCACCGAACTGCGCGACGCACTGGGTCGGAGTACCCGCCTGCAGTACGATGCCGCAGGGCGACTCACCCAGCATACCGATCAACGCGGCAGGGTGACCACGCTGACCTACGATGCCGCCGACCGCGTCATC
>JAKSDJ010000980.1 GCA_022360155.1 Chloroflexales bacterium
CGGATGCGGTCGACGCCGGTATACACCCGCCGGATCTGGCCGGGGTCAGCGCCGGGCGCGACCAGGTAGGTGCTCTTGACCTGCCCGCCAGCGCCGTCGTAGCGCAGGTCGATCCCCGGATAGATCTCCTCGTAGACCACGCCGCCGTAGGTCGGCAGGTCGGTCTGCCAGTCGTCCGGGTTGTTCCCGCTCAGGTAGTTGACCACGCCAGGCCGGCGATCAACCCCGCGCAGCACCGGATCGGTCACCGCACCGGCGTGGCGCATGCGCAGTACCCGGCGCACAGACGGGCCAGGCGCGTCCGGCCGCTCCACGCCGTCCCGCGCCCGCGCATGCGGCGCGACCGGGGGCGGGACGGCCACCGGCTGCCGGATAGCGACGACCAGCTCCGCGGGGGTGAAGAAGACCCGCCCGCCCAGTGCGGCGGCGCTGAAGCGCACCGGCGCGGCCTCTTGCCCGGCATTGGGGATGAAGTGCAGTCCGGCGCGGCGCAGCGTCTGCAGCGCGGCGGTCGGGTCTGATGGGGTGGCAGGCATCCCCGCCTGCGCGGGGACCAGCGGCGATGGATCGCGGCGGGCGGCGTGGTGGGCCTGGGCGTGGGCGCGCACCGGCGCGGGCACGAAGGCGGACGGGGGCGACTGGCGCGGCGGCGGTGGGGCGGTATGCACCAGCGCCGCCCGCGGCGGGGCATGGGCGGGGGTAGCGACCGCCGCGGGGGGCGGGACAAACCCGAGGGGAACGACCAACGCGACCAGCACCACCAACGTCACACCAACATGCAACCGACGCATCCTCAGCTCCTTTCAGCAACAGCATGCCGCCGTCCCGAGCGGCGACGGCGTTTCAGACCACAATGAACCAGACCAATACCGGTATGCGGTAGCACATCAAGGGCACACGGTTGTCTGGCCAGACCGACCCAGACCGGCGCTGCGCAGCGCCGGACCAACGGCAAGAATAATGGAAAACAAGGAATACAGGCGCCCTGATACGTCAGGGCAACGAGGGTATGACCCGGCCAGTGGAGGGGATAGCGATTGAAGACCCAGACGACTGACCCAGCATACCGTTCGATTGAAGCAGTACGCTATACAAGCAAGGCTAGTACAACACGGCGATCAAAAAAAAGCAAGTGAGCGCAATGGTATCGGGCGAACGCGCCGCATCCGCCGCCGCCCCGCGCGTCCGTTGTCGCCATGGCCCGTGGAGGGAGGGACGGGCCGGGCGGGATGGGGCGCCGTGGCGCCGTGGAGTCTGGTGCTGCGGCAATTGGACGACAAGGTTGCTCCGTTGAGCGCGGCGCTGCCCGAACGACTCGCCGCCTTGTTCCCTGCGCAACGCACAACGCTGGGGGCGGCGTTGCGCGCCGTCACGACCCTGGATGACCTGATGGCCTGGCGCGATCAGGCTACTGCCGCCTGCGGCGCCGTTGCTCAGGAACCCCTGGGGTTTCTTGTGCGCTAGGGCTAGCTGATCATCTCCCTGTACCGCCCCCGCGCCATCCAGGGTTGCGCGGACGGAACCCAGTGCATCGCCCAGATACTAGATCGGCGCGCTACCGTCGTCGGTGAGCAGGCGGTCCATGCCGTAGACGGCGTTGGCCGTCCCGTCATTCAGGATCTGTGACAGCGGCGCGGCGAGATCCTGGGTGTACGCCGTCGCGCCGAGCTGGACCAGGACGGTGACGTTCCCACAAGCACCAAGCACGACAACTATGGCGAGCGTCATGAGCAGCGGGATAGACTACTGCGCAGACAACATATGAACGTTCCCTGCATTGATGGGCTGGTCCTGCCTCTGGCGACGGTACGTGCATACAACCGCTGGGGGAACGCGCATATCACCTCGTTGCCCGACGATTTTGATCGAGAAGTGCGCCAGAATGCATTCTCCTCCAAGTAGTGCGGTCTACCACACCAAGGATCGGTGATGGGTGATCGCTGTTGCTCGCGGAGATCGTTTCAGGAAGAGCCTGCGCGCCGCGGCGAGCGGCGATCCACACACCGTTGTTTATGGTTCTGCGCTGTTGCCTGGCCACGGTTGAATTGGTCGGATATCATTGACACGATCCCATTGATTGTGGAGGGCGCTATCCGCCGTCATGTAGAGCGAAACCGCCAGAATGAGCCCGACTACTCCGGGAACTGCTATCACAGGAAAGAAGTGGACGACGAACCCAACGCAACCAGAACTCCATGCCTCAGGCGTTCTCCGTGCCGCACGGAGCGCGCCAACAATGCAAAGGACACCAATACCCAACATGACTACTCCGATGACCATGAAAGCGATATTGCGCGCCGCTGCATAGCCTGACACCCATCCCCTCGCTACAGGATTATCCGCAAACACATATTTACACCCGAATGCCGTGTGGCAGATATGATACACCACGTACCTGCCGCCAGCTTCTCTTGTATGCAGAATACCATTCGCGCTCGCCCAAATGCGAACATCATCAAAGATGATGCCAGGAGACCCGACCACCGTTGCATAGGAAAAGGTGATAAGGTTCATCTCCTCAACTGGCAGTTGATAATCCGTGATGCCTGTGCTCGCAGCGACTTCGGGATCATCGGCCAGGAGACTGCTCAGATCGTTCCGGTTGATGGGATTGCTATATATGTACTGATACGGTTGCGGTGCATCCGGCATCGCGAGAAAGCCCGCGAAAAGATTGTGGCGGGCAAACGCAGCTCTAGCGGCTCGATTACGAAACGAGGGATCGCTCGCGGCATCCGGAGCCAAGAAGTGCATGGGTGCAGTATCGGCAGCGTAGGTGATGTCTGGGTGCGCGATCCGAAATGTATCAATGAGCAGCACATACACCGCGTGCTCTTGCGCCGGCGCGGCGAAGCGTATAGTGTTCGGCGCTGCCAATGGTTGTGGTCCAAGCGGTGTCGCACACACGCTGATGAAGGCCAGGAGCGCCAGCCCGAGGAAGCGCCGTACGGTCCTGCGCATACCGTCTTCCTTTCATCCAATCGGGCGCTCCTCAGAAACTTGTCCTCATTGAGAACATCTGTTTCTCACCGCGCCACTGGCCAATGGGCCATGATTATACTCAGCAGGAACGTGCGGAAGGGTGATGGCTGCATGGTGACAGTCCGTACCATTGGGCAACCCACAAGTGACCGGGAGAGTGAGTAGCGTCCCTATGGTGCGCCGAACAGCGTGCGCCTGTGCATCTCCTCAGCCGTTCATGCCCTTGCCTCCGCATTTGCTCACTTCCCCCCGCGTGATCCCGGTCGACCTGCCGCCACGCCCACACGCCAGGCGCTGTTCCGCCACCCGTTATGCGTTGGCCAATTCGCACCCCATATCCGCCCCGTGTAGCCCGAGTCGATCGCCTTGCTGTTTCGTCCGGCGCTTGTGCCAATGTGCGGCGATGTGTAGGTTACGCGTTCCTCTGGAATGCGTCTTCCATCATATCCCAAAAGTACATGCCGAAACGATAGGTGCTCGACGGTACCAGGAGCGCATGCGCTATAAACAACAGCACTCCCGCAAACGGCGGTACAATCCCGACAATAACGAGAATAGCGATGATGATCGCCGCTAAGCATAAGGATACGCTACCTGTAAGGCATAATCCCCACACGAGGGCGAATCGTTGCTTCCCCATGCTCCGGATGCGCGCCCAACGTTGCATTTGTTTTGTGGTGAGGTTTCTCGGTAGCCACATACAATCACTGCCTTACATAAACGCAACAGACCATTTCCTCGTAACCCGCCATTCTATCGTGCGACCTGACTGGGGAACCGCAGTCAACCGCAATGTCTTGATGGCTGTAGCGACTCGGTACGACATACCTGCTGTGCAGAAGGTCGCCGTGCTTAGCGCTATTGAGGGTTCCTCACCAAAATTGTTCTCCGGCAAGGCTTCTTCCCGGTAAGAACATGCCACAACCGGACAACTGCATATGCATACGTCTTGTTTCACACCTTCAGACGATGCAGAATGACCACCGTGTTTTACTTGGCCGCTATGGCGAAACGGGCCATGATAGTCTCCTCTGGCCAGGAACAATTATAGCAACCTTTTTGGTCGCCTTGATACAGGTTTGACTGTCTATCTCATCTTGACGCCGCCACATATCGGCCAGCATCCGATCAGGCTGCTGGGATTTCCGGCGTCGAGCGTTGCAATGGCGTGTGCCAATCCAAGTCGGGAATGAGATGATACTCCGTCGTGCCGCTGTCAGGCGCTGTTTAGGCATCACCACTGCCGGACAGCGACACGACGCCAGGCGCTGATTGGCGGTTACAAACGAGATAGATGCACCACGATGCGTTCCCGCAGCAACCGTGCGATAGACCGTCAGGTCTGAACGGTTAGCGATTACTCCTCTTAACCGATGCCGCCACCACGCCAGAAGCTGGCGAGATGCCGATCTAGAGCTTTGCAGAGCCTTATTGTTTGGCGGCACTCCGCGCAACGCTTAGCATGGTTCTACGATGTCTCTTCGCCACGGTCGAATTGGTCGCATATCATCGACGAGAGCCCATTGATTGTGGAGATCGACATCTGCCACAAAATATAATCCAGCCGCCGTGACGAGACCGGCAGCTCCGGTACTTATTATTGCAGGAAATGCTACTTGCATTCCAGCAAGACAACCAGGAAGAGCGGCTGCCGGCGTAAGTGCTGCACTAGCCGCTATAGCACCGTAAACACAAAAGACTAAAGCCTCTACAACTACTACTCCGATTGTAATGAGCGCGGCATTACGCGCCGCTGCATAGCTTGACACCCATTTACTCGCTAACGAATCATCCTCAAACACATACTTACACCCGAATGAGGTATGACAGATATTTTGCACTCTACGCTTGCCGCCATCTCTTTTATGCAGAATGCCATTCGCGCTTGCCCAAACTGGGACGTCGTCAGAACCGATAGTGACGATGCCAGGAGATCCGACCACATTTGAATAGGAAAATGCGGCAAGGTTCATTTCCTCAAACGACAGTTGATAACGAGTAAAGCCTGTGCTCGCATCGACTTCGGGATCATCGACCAAGAGCCCACTCGGATCTGTCCACAACACCGGATTGCTATACCCATACTGATACGGATGCAGGCTGTAGGGCGTCTCGGGAAAACCTGCGAAGAGATCGCGACTGGTAAAAGTGCTCTGTCCGGGATCATACCACCGCGCCCGCAGATAGAGCAAGTCGCTCGTACCGTCCTGCAGCTCGCCGGCAAACCCGAACGTCCCCAACAGATCGCCCTGGGGTGTAACCCCAGGGATCGTAGCCCACTGTGCCCAGCACCGCCCCCGCGCCGTCGAGGGTCATGCACACGCTGCCCAGCGCATCGCCCAGATACCAGGTCGGCGCGCTGCCGTCGTCGGTGAGC
>JAKSDJ010000311.1 GCA_022360155.1 Chloroflexales bacterium
CGGATGCGGAGCTGGGAGAC
Source organism: Chloroflexales bacterium (assembly GCA_022360155.1). Taxonomy (GTDB): domain Bacteria; phylum Chloroflexota; class Chloroflexia; order Chloroflexales; family Chloroflexaceae; genus JAKSDJ01. The sequence goes on from JAKSDJ010000311.1 coordinate 21, forward strand.
ATCGGGCAGGACGGAAGCGGCCATACAGCACCTCACGATACTCAAGCGACGGATCGGGGTACTGTGCCGAGGGCAGGAACGCAGGAATGAGCTCTACGACGTGATTATACCGGAAGCGCGAGTAGTGCCAACGCTACTCCCAGCCCCCGGTTTGTGATGGTCTCGTCGGACGACGGCGGCTTGGGCGAAGTGCGGGAGGTTTGCCCAAGCTTCGCCTCCAGCTCACACACGCGGGTGTGGAGTCCCGTGATCGGCGCGCTCTGCTGCTGCACCATATCCAGCAGGGTGAGCACCACCAGACGCACCGACTCGGGGGTCCGTGTCCACGCGTCGGGCGGGATACCCAGCAGATTGAACGGCTCCTCGTGCATAGAGGCAGCATGCCAGATCGGGTGGCTCATGTCAAGACCAATGGATTGATATGCTTGGCATCGGCAGCCCCATCTCATCACACCCCCTGACCTTTTACTTAGCAAAGGCATTCCAGTCGAGACTCTCTGGCTGCTCGAACGCAGGCTTCTTGGCTTGCATACTATGCCTGGCTACAAGCTTACCTATGCGTCTATCTCCACCTGCAATAACAGTTTCGGCTCGGCTTGGATACCGGCTCGCTGAAATTTCAATTGCGTTTCCTGTATGGCATCGAGTAAGTCTTTCGCCGATAGCTGGGTTTCCAAATCATATTCGGCGCCGATGATACCAAGTTGTTTGCCAACAAAGACAGGATAGCTGGTCTCATTATCGTTCGGCAGACCACTCCACCATAAGTCAAGATTCGCTTGGTCAGCCATTCGCATGAATGGGTGCGTTCCCATTTCCAATTGTTCGATTTCAGATGAATCCACTGGAATGTCGTACTTGATGCCGTAATAGGCGACAAACACATCAGCGCTCATGGTTGAACCTTTCGAAGATATGCGCTTACCTTTTGCGCATGCTACTATATGACATTGCACAAGCGGGAGATTACTTCGCTTGCCATATTGATGCCAGAACTCCAGGTTGGGAAAACGTTGAAAGGTTACGGCCCAACTATTTGATTCTACGGCGTCCGCCGTAGAACGTCCTTATCTCTTTCCCTCCATATCTTGCAATTATACTCCGTGGTGAGCATCTATGCGGCAGCCGCCGGAGAATCTTCTATCCAAGCCGATCGAGACCATCACAAATCGGGGACTAGGCTGCCTGCTGAAGCGAAAACCCGTTTTGGTCATCGCCGGATACCAGCGTTCGAATGTCTTATAGAGGTCGTCATTCTGCGCTTGGCCAGATGTGATAAATGTCAATTACACATGGAGGTTGTGTCAACGAGTATTGTGGGTTGTGGCGATGGTGGTGAGCGTCTTAGATTGATGCTCGGACGTCACGCTTTGCTGTGCGTCGGCCTCCTCTGCTCGGCACCTTTCCATGCTCATCATAGCGAGCATAACGGAGTGCTGCACCTCCCGATCAAGTGTGGCTCTCGTCGTCATTGGATCTGGAACGATGCGACTCCACTCCGCGAACGCCACATTGGTCGTCATCATGAGGCTGCGACGCTCGTCGCGTTCGGCCAGCAGCCTGAATACCACTTCCCTTTCGTCACGGTCGTATTGCACATCGCCGCTGGCATCACGGATCAAGCAGGCGCAACGGTCCGACGTACTTACCTCACTTGGTAAGCGCATGTCGCGCTTGGCGGCCAGGAGCCGCTGCACCAGACTTCGCGTCGCCTCGGCGCGGCCTTTCTGTTCCCATTCGGTCAATAACACCATCACGGCCTCCTGTTCCGTGGGCCTCAATGCCGTGATCGCCTGCTGGAACTGCTGTGCTTCCGTGTCCGTGAGGGGCAGGTAAATCCCGACAAAGGCCCCAATCGGGCGCTGCCGCGCCGGTTCGAGCCCCATGCCGGTCAAGCGCTGCAAACAGGCCATCTTGACCGACACCCGGTCCGCCGGCGCAATCCGCATGCGTCCCCGCGCAGGCGGGGACCATCCCCGCGCAGGCGGGGACCAGCACGCGGGTTGGAATGCTGCACATAGGTCCGCCAGTCCAGCCAGTTCAATTGGACCGCCTGGTCCTGGAAATCGCGCACCACGCGGTGCGGGAACGCCACCTGATGCTGCGCGATGACCGGCGTGTGCGGCGTCGGGTACGCGCCGCGCGCGATGGGATCGATCGGGATGCCGTGCGCCGCGTAGAGCCGGGCGAAGGCGTCAACCATGCGCCGTGCGATGGTGCGATCCGCTGGCGTCTGATGCTCCAGATGGACCAGAATCCAAGCCGTCTCGCCGCAAACCTGCGCGCGCACCACCAGATCGGCTTCGCGCCGCTCACGGATAGGCGGGTCGCCAAAGGTTTCTTTGTCGAGAAAGGTGAGTCTCGCCGGGTCGAGCATGGCCAGCACCTCGGGGGCGAACAGATCGAGAAACTCAACAAAGAAGGCGGTCAACAGTTGTTTGAAAACCGCATCGTGGTCGATCATATGCCCAAAGTATAGCACAAACCGCGACCGCATGTTGTGGCGCAGCGCCGCGACGGAGCACCGCCCTGGCCGCCGACCGCTGGTATCACTTGGCGGTGACCTTCAGCGGCGGCACGGCGCAGATCTTCCGCGACGGTGCGCCCGAGGCGGCGGCCAGTCTGGCCGCCGCGACCGAGGGACCGTCCCTGCACGTGGGCGGCACCCCGAACGCCCCCCACTTTGCCGGCGACCTGGACGAGATCCGGCTCTCGAATGTGGCGCGCTACAATGGGAGCTTCACCCCGCCGAGCGGGCCGTTCAGTCCCGACGGCGAC
>JAKSDJ010000127.1 GCA_022360155.1 Chloroflexales bacterium
AGTGGTGTGTCAGATTTGGAGTGCGCAAGCCATGCTTGCGCGCGGCAGCATTGCTGCCGCACTCTATGCCCCGTTTCAAGCAGGCGTTGAAAACTGCAAGCTTAGAGTTGAGCGTCTACAATCGGCGCGTATCGGCGTACACGGCGGTTCCGCTCTCCGGAACTGAGCTTTTCATATAATGGTGTGGCGTCTAATCGAATAGCGCCCGCCCAGTGAGAAAGGATTACGTTTGTGTGTCGTCTGTTCTGTGCGCTGGCCCTCCTTATCGGGCTGGCACTTCACATGCAACCCGCCTCGGCTTACGCCCAGCCCGCCCCGTCCGAGCAAGCGGTTCAGGCCGCCCTCACCTGGCTCCAGAGCCAGCAGCAGCCTGACGGCAGCTTCCCTGGTTTTAGCGCTGGCGAGAGCGCCGATGCCATCTTTGCCCTGGTTGCCGCCGGGGTTGACCCCAATGGCGTCTTGAAGGACGGCAACTCGCCGGTCTCGTTTCTGGGCGACCAGGCGGCAAGCTATGCAGCGACATCGGTTGGCGCCGCCGCCAAGCTGACCCTCGCCGTTGTCACTGCCGGGAAAGATCCACGCACCTTCGGCGGGGTGGATCTACCGGCGCTGATCGAGACCAGCTATGATCCGGCGAACGGTCAGTATGGCGCGGATGTCTTCGGCCATAGTTTGGCTTTGCTTGCAATCAGCGGCTTGGGCACGATGCCGCCGTCGGCAGCGGTCAATCGCCTGGTCGAGTTGCAGCTTGAAGACGGCGGGTGGAGCTTCGACGGCACGATCGAAACCGGCAGCGACACGAACACAACGTCTCTGGCGATCCAGGCCCTTGCGCAAGCCGTCTCTGAGGGCAGCCCGGCGGCGCAGCGCGCAGTCGACTATCTCAAGACGCAACAGAACGAAGATGGCGGTTTTCCCTATGCCCAAGCGGCGTCGTTTGGCAGCGACACCGACGCCAATTCAACCGCATACGTTCTTCAGGCCCTCGCCGCCCTGGGGCAAGATCCGCGGGGCGAGACCTGGACAAAGAGCGGCGGAAATCCGCAAAGCGCCCTGTTATCGCTTCAAAACGACACAGGTGCGTTCCGCTATCAGGCCGCCGTGCCTGAAGACAATGCGCTAGCGACTTACCAAGCCATCCCTGGTTTGCTGAGCAGGCCGTTGCCCCTGATGGTGATAACGCTTCCAGATGATGCGGAGACAACCGCTCCGGTAGAGCTTCCGGCGGCCTTGCCAGCAACCAGCGCTGTCCCGCACTTCGAGCCGTTTATGCTCGTGATGGCGCTGCTGTTGCTGGCGTTCGGCGTTGCGCTGCGCAGAATGAAGCTTAGAGCTTAGGCTCAACGACCTTGGGTTAAAACCTGACAGGTCTTGGGGAAGACTTCTCAAAGCGCCACTCGAGACCTGTCAGGTTTAGTTTGAAAAGGATTGGGTCTACTGTCACCCTGCTGTTCTGTGAAGGATATGGCGATGCGGAAACGACTGATCGGCCTGATCGTCCTCTTTGCCAGTGTGGCGCTGCTCCCTGCCCTGGGTCGCACGCAGGAAAATCCGAACCGCGCCGGGCTGGTCGTACAATACGGTGACGGGCAGATCGAGACCGCTTGTGTCGCCTTCGACGAGGAACAGATCAGCGGCTTGGAATTGCTGGCCCGCTCGGGCATACCCTATGTCGCTCAGCAGAGCGGCGGGAGTGCAGCGGTCTGCAAAATTCGCGGCGACGGTTGCGATTACCCTGCCGAAGATTGTTTCTGCAAACGCGAAGGGCTGCGCTCGGTGTATTGGGCCTACCATCTTCTCGCTGATGATGCCTGGCGTTACTCGAACCAGGGCGTTTCCAGTGTGTGGGTGCAGGATGGCGATGTACAAGGCTGGGCCTGGGGGGTGGGCGACTCGAACCAGGGCGTGCAGCCGCCAGCCTTGAGTTTTGCGCAGATCTGCGATGCGACAGCGGAGGCGCCGCCAAGCCCAGCGCCACCGATTGAAGAGACAAATGTAGCGCTGTCTCCAGCGGAGGCCACGCCGCCTCCCAACATTCCATCACTAACAACGCCCGCTAGCTTGGCCGCAACCGAAACTGCGCCGACCACGGCGTCCGAAGCGACAGCGCCAACAGGCGGTCTAGCGACTCCGACGCCGGGGAGCCAGCCGTCGACCGCGACGCCGCAGATGGTCGAAACCGCGACCGCGCAGCCGCCGACTCCGGCAGATATGCCAACAAGCCCGCCGACCGCAACGGCGTCCGGCGCCGAGCCAACCCAGACCGACCAAGCAGCCGGCGGGGCCGCGGCGCCAACCGCGCTTGCCGCCGCCGAAACGGGTGGCGCTGCCCCCGCGCAACAGTTCAACTACGTTCTGTTCGGCGTTCTGGTGCTCATCTTACTGGCGGGTATCGGCGTTCTGGCGTTGCGCAGCCGCTCATCGATGTAACGTTGACAGGTTGACAGGTTGACAGGTTAACAAGTTGGCAGGTTTTATCGGCGTTGATC
>JAKSDJ010000257.1 GCA_022360155.1 Chloroflexales bacterium
AGCGAAGGGACGCAAGGGCGCGAAGGAGAGTGTTGAAGCAGATGTGAACGAGGCTGACGCAGAAGCAATGGTTTCGCAGTCCAGCGAGCCTAGTGGGCGCACCCACGCCTCAAACCCGCCCAAGGACGCGACCGAGGCAGAACGCCGCTTCTATGCTCGTTATGGTGAGATCGTCGGCGGCAGCGATTGGAAGGCTGTACAGCGCTATCTGGGAAGCCTACGCCCTCGACCGAGCACTGTTGAAGACTGGATTGCTGTAGCTGAAGAAGTGCGCTCTCGTTCGCGCGACGGTTCGTCGGTCATTGCGGCGTAATGCGGCAAGGGCAGTCGCCGATGCACGCTGTCGCCTACTGAACAGGTGACAGTCCGGACGTTCAAACCTGTCAACGTTAGCGCGCCCAGGAGATCCCCGAGTCCGCATCGAGACGCATACCTTGAGTGACCTGACGCGGTTTGTCGATCCGGAGGGCGCTGCTGTTGTCAATGCTCAGATCGGCGACCCAAAGATCGAAACCTTCCTTGCCTTCAGGGATGGCTAGGAAAGCTATTTTACGACCGTCGGGCGAGAAAGCCGGCGCTCGGGCTGTGCCAAGGCTTGTCAATCGCAGTGGGGTAGGAGAACTGCCCGCGGCGGGATTGCCGGGCAGCACCCAGATATCGGTCTGCTCGCCATCGCGAGCGGCAAAGATGAGCCAGGCGCCATCGGGCGAGAAGACCGGATCATAGCTAGAGATTGGCGCGCCCGGAAAGGGCTCGACCTGGCTCGTGAAGCGATTCAGGCGGTGAATTTGTTGTTTGCCATTGGGGCCGGTCTCCGCGCGGGTAACCGCCAGCACGACTCCATCCGGCGCATATATCGCTCGCTCGGAATGGGCGCTATCGTCAGCGTAGAGCATTTGGCGCTGCCCATCCGGCGCAGAGAGCGTATAGAGCGCCAGGTTGTACTCCATGGCGGGCGAATCAGGCGGGCAGCTTGGCGGCCTGTATTGCGAGGAAATAACGATCTGGTCATTGCTAGGCGACCAGGCGGGGTAAAACGCCCATATACTGGAGCAAACCCGAGCGCGACTGTGGATCGGTTGAGTTGAGCCGTTGAACGTGAGTTGCGCCACGTGTGCGCCATTCTGGTCGGCAATCATCACATCGCTATAACTCTCGCCACGCTCGATGTAAGCAATCTGTGTTCCATCGGGTGACCAGGTCGGCTGCCATGCAACCCCGTCGCCGAAGAGCGGTCGGCCTTGTTTGTCTTGCCACAGCCAGATGGAACCGCGCTGAACGAATAACAACTTGCCTGGCAAGTTTTCGCCTTCAATTGTCATATTTGTGTTACGCTCAGACAGCGGTGTTTCAGGCGCGGTAAGATCGTTCCTGATCCCATCTTGTGCAACTGGTGCGACTGGCGTATCCGCCAAGTTGCAAGCGGTCAGAAAAAAGACTAAGATTATGAGAAGTAGGTGTAAACGGAATGGGCCGATCATCTCATTGACCTGCATTGCTATTTCTATCACTTGTTGCGATGGCCTATTTGTTGGGCAGCCGTCCCTGTCGAGCCAATAAAGAGAGGAGCCGCTGCACGCTTCGCCCGGTGCGAACATTCTCAATGGGCGGCTGTTGCACCAAGGCATCGGGTAGGTGTTGGGGCATCAAGGCGTGCAGTGCGCCTGGCGCAATGGTAAAAGTCATTGGCGTTTGGCCGATCGAGTCGCCGTCGACCTGAATGGGTAGAGCGACGTGTGGCTTTACGGTCACTGAGCGAGCGCGATAGTACTCGATCTCGGGGTCGCCGCTATAGCTGCGCCGGAGAATCGAGAATACGTGGCGCACTGCGCTGCCAAAGCCATTACCTTTGATCACGCAAACATCCAGCAAGCCATCGTCTACGCTGGCCCGGTGGGTGATCTTGACGAGACCGCCATACAGCTGGCTGTTCCCAATTACGACCATGAGCACGCGCCCGCCAGAGCGTTTCCCATCGATCAACAGCCGGGTTCGTGTGCTGCGGACTCGTACAGCGAGCGCAAGCCCGCGCAGCACGTAGGCCAGCGCGCCAAGCCGACGCTTTTCGTCGGGGCGCACCTCCGCAGTAATCGCAGCATCGAGGCCAATCCCGGCCATCAATAAAAAATACCGCTCTCCGGCGCGACCGAGATCGATGATGCGTGTCTGCCACGTCAAAAGCGCCTCAGCTGCGGCCCGCGGTTGAAGGGGCAAACCTAACTCGCGCGCCCATACATTCATAGTGCCCAGCGGCAGCGGCGCTAGCGCCGTCGTACTGCCTGCCAACCCATTCACGACCTCGTTGATCGTGCCGTCGCCGCCTGCGGCAACGACGAGATCATAACGCTCTGCGGCGGCGATATGCGCAATTCGGATACCGTCTCCCGGAGCGCCTGTTGGTTGGAGTTCGACTTTCCAACCATGGCTGATCCAAACCCTAGCAGCGGTGGTCAGATCATCTTGCTGTTGTCTGGCGTGACCTGCACTTGGGTTGAAGACAACCATTGCCCGCATACTGATTGGTTCCTTGGTCCCGCAAGCAACCCTCCATATCTTGTGCCGATGCACTCGCGATAGGAGCAGTATACCATAAAGAAACGCTTGCACGAGCTTGGTTGTTGCTCCGCTTGCGCCGTTGCAGCCTGTGTGGTACATTCTGCGCACACACGTTTGAATTTGTACGTACGATGATCACATCCCTTTGTATAGCAGGGTTGGTGATTGATTGTTCGTTTGGGGAGCCCGAAAGGGGCAAAGGTATGCCAATCGCACTGGTTGTTCATGGTGGCGCATGGCCCATTCCCGATGACCAGGTTGCTCCGCACCAGCAGGGCTGTCAGGTTGCCCTGGCATCTGGCTGGTCTGTATTAGAGGCTGGCGGAACCGCGCTTGATGCTTGTGAGGCAGCGGTGCGCTATCTCGAGGATGATCCTACATTCAATGCAGGAACCGGTTCGGTCTTGAATGCCGAGGGTGATGTCGAACTCGATGCTGCAATAATGGACGGACAGACATTGGCCTATGGCGCGGTTGTCAACCTGCACCGCATTCGCAACCCAATCTCTCTAGCGCGCAGCGTGTTGGTCGGCCCGGCGACGATGCTTGCAAGCGATGGCGCTGAGCGCTTTGCTATAGCTCAGAATATCCCTCTTTGTGATAACAAAGATCTGGTTGTCGAGCGCGAGCGCTTGCTGTGGCAGCAATGGAAAGCGAACTGCAACGCGAGTTTGTTGGATTTGAAGCAAACGAGTCCGGCTCGCTCCAGCCCTCAGTCTGCTGGTCACGATACGGTTGGTGCTATCGCGCTTGATGTTCACGGTAGTCTCATTGCGGCGAATTCGACTGGAGGGACGCCTTTCAAATTGCCCGGCCGGGTCGGCGACACCCCACTGGTCGGGTGCGGGCTCTATGCCGATGTGCTGGTCGGCGCATGTGTCTGCACCGGGTGGGGAGAGGCAATCACGCAGATGGCGCTGTCCCGCCGCGCTGTCGAACTGCTCGAACATCGGATTTCGCCCCAACTTGCCGCCGAACATATGGTGAAAGCGCTTGGGCGGCGCGTCGGCGGGATAGGCGGTTGTATCGTGCTCAGCGCCGATGGGCGTGTTGGGCTAGCCTGGAATACGCCGCGTATGGCATATGCGTATCGAGTCGAGGGGCGTCCGACGGCATGGGGAGTCTAGCGCCGTTGGCAGGTTGGCGGGTTAACCCGTTCATACGGTGGCAGGTTCGCACGTTCGATCTGCGCTGACTAGCGTTTATCAGCGACATCTGCGTGCCATTGCAGGGCGGTAGGCTATCCCCGCGTACGCGGGGACTATCGGCTACCCTGAAAATAGCCTATGGTTCGCGCCTTTGTTCGGATTATTTTCATGTACTCTGGTGTGCCGCAGGCTCATGATTAGCTATCGGTCTATCAGCTATGAGCGTATCAGCCGCGCCGATCCAATTCGGTGGCAACGGGGAGGGTAAAGGAGAAGATACTTCCCTTCTCGACAACGCTATCGACCCAGATCCTGCCGCCGTGCAGCTCGACCAGGGCGCGGGTGATGCTCAATCCGAGCCCTGTGCCGCCAATCCGGCGCGTATTTGTGTTATCCACGCGGTAGAAACGCTCCCAGATCCGGGATAGATCTTCGGGCGAGATGCCAATCCCTTGATCCCGCACGCTCACTATCAGCCAACGGCCCGGCGGATGATCGGCTGGGAGCAGGCGGGTTTCTTGTACAATCAGCTCAACCTCGCCTCCTTGGGGACTGTACTTGATCGCATTGGTCAGTAAGTTAAAGAGTATCTGTTTGACTTTGTCACGGTCGACATAAACCGGCGGCAGCGGTTCGGCCAGCCGGATCAGCAGGCGGTGACGGTCGAGTTGGGCGTTGAGCTGATTGGTCAGTTCGGCGATGAGCTGGCGTAGCGCTACGACCCAGCGGTTGAGTTTGACCTTACCCGCGTCGAGTCGCGAAACGCCAAGCAGATCTTCCACCAACTGCGAAAGGTGCGTTGCTTGATCGTAGACAGTTTTAATGAATTGGCGCTGATCGGCGGGTTCGAAATCACGGGCAAGCAGCAATTCGGTGTATCCCAGAATAGACGTTAGCGGGGTGCGCAGCTCGTGCGAGACGATCGAGACAAACTCGCTCTTCAGCCGGTCAACCTCGCGTTCACGGGTTACATCGCTAACCGCCCACAACCGTCCGGTGATCTGCTCTAAGCTATCGCGGGTTGGCACAGAGAGGACTTGCAGCTCTTGAGCCGGGTTGATCAAGCGCACAGTGGCCATTTGCACTTCGGTTGGGGCGCGCTGGCCCTCAACACAGAACTCGGTCAGGCGGAATGGGTCATGCAGACGGGATAGTAGGGCCTCGACCAGATCGAACGGCACGTGAAACTCTGCCTCGACGATATGGGGGTCCAAACCCCAAATGGCTGACCACGATGGGTTGGCGCGCAACACTCGACCACTGATGTCGAGCAGCGCCAGACCAGTGGGAAGGCTCGCAAAAACCTGGCCGAGATGGGTGCTGCTTTCGAGGGCCTCCTGATAACTCAGCGCCCAGAGCAACGGCTGAGCGGCCCGCTCACATAAGGCGCTGACGAATTGCAATTCCGCATCGCCAAAAGCCGCCGAGCGCGGGCTATCGAGCACCAGTACGGCTAGAACCTGCCCATTAGCGCTGATCGGCACGGCCAATTCGGCCCGGATATTCGACATGGCGAGACGGAGGTTCGCCTCTTTCGAAACATCACGTACGAGGAATGCGCGCCCGCTACGGGCGACACGACCAGCCAAGCTCGTGTCCCAACTCCGGCGTTGGCGTCCCAGGCTGCTCCAATCGGAGGGGAAGCGATCAGAGGGATAGCCTTCGTAGATCTGCGTGATGAGTTCGCCGCGCTCGTGATCCACCAGGCTGATCGTGCCGGCCTCGGCGCCAGTGGCGTCGAGCGACCAGCGTAGCAGCAGCGTGAGGAGTTGATGGAGGGTCTGTGGGCCTTCCAACTCGCTGCTCAACACCGCGAGAATCTGTTCTTCGTGTTCGTGCAGATGCCAGGGCGCCAGTTCGTCTTTTTTCGTAACCGGAACGATCTGCTGGTTTTGGCTGATCCCTTCGGCGGCGATCGCCGAAGCGATTTGGGGCAATAGCGCCGTAATAAACTCCTGCGCCGAATGATCGAAATCCTCGCTATGCATTGCGCGTAATTCGAGGACGCCCCATAATCGCCCGCCCCACCAGATTGGCGCGCCAAGATAGGTCGCCTGAAGCACGGGCGCCTGCGAGCCATTTTCATGATGATCGGTCTGGCTAGGGGGCAGCCATGGCTGATGGACGATTTGGCCGCCCAGCGCAATCTGGCGAGTCAATCCGTCGTCCCAGGGATACATCCAGCCATCGGGCGAATGAAATTGCTGGCGCATAGTGCCTGGCTGGGCCGACTGGAGCCAGCAGGTCAGACGCGCATCAGTATAGGTTAGGCGATTGCGCATCAGCCGAAACAGGTCATCCAAGCGCGCCGCTAACGGGCGGTCAGCCAGAAGCGCACGCGTGGCTTCGGCCAAGAGCGCGAGATTTTCGGTGGATAATGAAACTGGTGTTGGCGCTATGTAATTACTGGACACTGTTATTGCCAAAGGTATAGGTTCGCGATGCATGCCCTAGCGACAGCATTGCGCTTCGACCCCGGTAAAATCCGTGGTACTCATTGTAGCTTATGACTACCTGCTGTCAACCAGGAATAAACAAATGCAGCAACAGACGGTCATTTTGATCACACCAGTGCATCTGTCATGCATATATTATAATAGGGCGAATCGAGAAGTTGCGTCAGGACTTGGCGCATTGAGGAACGTTAAGAAGGAGGCGATTATGTTCAAGCGAGTTGATCACATTGGTATTGCGGTACAAGACATCGATCAGGCGGTGGCGTTATATACCCATGCGTTTGGTATTACGGAATGGGAACGTATCGACTTACCAGAGCGCCACACGTCTGTTGCCGTTGCGCGCTTCGGTGAGGTGTTGATCGAGTTGATCGCGCCAAGCTCGGACGAAGCCAGTTTTGCGAAGTACCTGCGCGAGAAAGGCCCGGGTATGCATCATATTGCCTATACCGTAGACGACATTGCTGCTTCGCTCGACGAACTGCGCGATCGCGGGGTGCAATTGATCGACCAAGAGGCGCGGCCTGGCATCCACAATACGCTTGTCGCTTTTGTCCACCCCAAAGCTGTCCAGGGCGTTCTTGTCGAGTTGGTGCAGCATCAAAAGCACTGATGCTTGGAATCAGGAACAGCCGTGCCGTGTGATGTAGCAAGTGCGGGACGAACTGCTACGAGACCGCGCTCACGGCGATCAACAGCTAGCAAACCTTCAATCGGCGGCATTCTGCGGAAAAAAGTCTCTTTATCTATCTTCAATAGTGGAATGGAAGGTAGTTTGGGCTTTGCTCGCGCAGAATGCCTGCATGTTTGGTTGACCGCCCCATCCGTAATGCAAATGAGCTACTGAAAAATCCTTCATTTGTAGAATGACAAAACCCAGATAAAAAGATACACTTTAACCATCCACAAATTCTAGAAGTTCTGATTTATTTGCATATCTGTATTGGATTACTGAAGGAGGATAGCCATGAGCATGCTAATCATCTTCTCGCCGCTTCCCATTTCGCCAGGCCGCGAAGTGCAGTAAACTGCAACTTTTGCCACTGCACCTCCAGTAGAAGATCAGCAGCAACGAGAGGGCAAACGTCGATGGCGGATATACAATCGGTTTTCGCCAATCCTCCGCGTTTGCCCGCTTGTTCTCTTCCCCTTCAGCCTCCTGTCCCTGGACTTTGCCCGCTACTCCAATACACCCTCGCGCTGGAGCAGGCGAACCAACGCCTCCACAACCTTGGGGTCGAATTGCTTCCCTTGTTGCTGCACAATCTCTGTTGCCGCCGCGACAGGCGGTCTCGCGCGCCGGTACACCTGATCGTTTGTGAGCACGTCAAATGCCTCGGCTACCGCAACAATCCGCCCGCTAAGCGGGATAGCCTCGCCCTGTAATCCTGCCGGATAACCGTTGCCATCCCAGTATTCGTGGTGGGAACGGGCAATTTCGCTTGCTTGCTGAAGGAGTGGGTAGGAGCTGTCCTGCAAGAGCGCAGCGCCACGGGTTGTGTGGGTTGCGATCTGATCAAACTCGGTTGCGGTCAATGGTCCTGGCTTGTCCAGGATCGACGGGGGCAGACCGGCCTTCCCCAGATCGTGGAGCAGCGTCGCCTGGCGAATCCGCTCTACTGCATCAGGAGGCAGGTCCAGTTCTTGCGCGATGCGCGCCGTTAAACGACTCACCCGCACCGCGTGCTGATCGTGGAATTCACGCGCTTCCGCTACCTGGGCAACGCGCGTGAGGGCGGCCTCTAGCCCTTCGATATCCTCCTGAAAGCGAGATTGCACCGCTTGCTGCTGCAAGTAGAGAAAACGGGTTTCTAACACGTTCCAAATACGCAGCAGCACTTCCATTGCGTCAAGCGGTTTCGTCAAGAAATCCGTCGCTCCCAACGCCAAGGCCCGGCGCTTTGCCTCGGCGGTGATGTTGGCGGTCAGCACGACAATCGGCAGATAGGCGCCTTCAGGAATACGCCGCCCGAGTTGCTCTAACAAGGCAAACCCATCGAGCCCTGGCATAAGCAGATCGAGTAGGATCAAATCGGGCTGGAAGGCGTTGTGGAGCGCTAGCACATGCTGCGAATCGGTTGTGCTCACAATGTTGCGATAGCCTTCGTGTTCCAGGATGCCTTCCAACAGCCGCAGATTGGGCTCCTGATCGTCAACGATCAGGATGTTCGCATTGTAAACCGTTTCGGCTTGCATTAGCGTTTACCTATTTGCAGCGCTTCATCGACAACTTCCAAGAATTGTCTGACATTGAGAGGTTTCGTTAGATACGAATGCGCTCCGGCGGCGAGTAAGCGTTCGATTTGGCCCGGTGTTGCATCAGCGCTGATCATGACCACGGGCGTTTTACGCATTTCTGGTATGTCCTGCAAGTTTCGCAGCACCTCGTCGCCCGGCATGTCGGGCAGATTGAGGTCTAGCAGAATGAGATCCGGGCGGTGATCGCGGGCGAGGGTGAGGCCCAGCCGGCCTTGCATAGATACGAGTAGTTTGATATCTGGCCGCCGTTGCAAAATCGTCTCGACTAAGGTCAGATTCGACAGATTATCTTCGATATAGAGCACGGTGCAGTGTTTATCATGCTCGTCCTCACTGACCGTTTCCAGCCCATTTGTCCGTGCCAGTTGTTCCAGCGGCCCCTCTACCAAGGGCAACTCCACCCAGAAAGCGCTGCCCTGACCCATCACGCTCTCAACTCCGATGGTTCCAGACATTGCCTCGACCAACCCTTTGGACAGCGCGAGGCCAAGTCCGGTGCCTTCCGTATTCGTCTGCTCGGCGCCAAGGCGCTCGAATGGGGTAAATAAGCGCTCGATTTGATCGTGAGGGATGCCCGCGCCGGTATCAGTGATGGTAATTCGGATGCAATCAGTGGCGACTTCGGTGCAAGAGATGGTGACAGTTCCATTTGCACTGTTGTATTTGACTGCGTTGGAGAGCAAGTTCAACAACACTTGTTTGAGCCGCTGGATATCGGCCATCGCATAGCGCATATGCAGTGGTGAGTCGTTCAGGCTGAGTTCAATGCCATACTGGGTCGCCAGAGGCTGGATCAAATCATGTGTATCTTGCAGCACATTGCCGATCCGTACCGGTTCGAGCGACAGTGATAGGCGACCAGCTTCAATCCGCGCAATATCGAGAACTTCATTGATCAGCCCTAGTAAATGCTGTCCCGCTTTGAGGATTTGGCTGATATTCTGTTGTTGCTTGGGATCGGGAGTATCGAGATCGAGCAGCTGCGCGAAGCCTAAGATGGCATTTAGGGGTGTGCGCAACTCGTGGCTCATACGCGAGAGAAATTCACTCTTGGCCTTGCTGGCTCGCTCTGCCGCTTCGCGCTCCTGCCGCAGTTCTGCGGCGCGCTTGCGCTCGGTGATGTCACGCGACACCTTGGAGAAGCCGCGCAGGTTGCCAGCCTCATCATAGAGCGCGGTGATGACGACGTTTGCCCAAAAACGTGAGCCATCCTTGCGCAATCGCCAACCTTCATCTTCAGCCCACCCGACTGTCTGCGCTTGTTCCAGTTCCTGCGCTGGCAGGAAATTCTTCGTCTCTTCAGGATAAAAGCACGAAAAATGTTTGCCGATAATTTCATCGGCGGTATACCCCTTGATCCGTTCGGCGCCCGTATTCCAACTAGTGATATAGCCCTTTGGGTCGAGTGCGAAGATCCCGTAGTCTTGCACGCCTTCGACCACCAAGCGGAAGCGTTCTTCGCTTTCCTTCAGTGCCTCTTCCGCGATCTTGCGCTCGGTGATATCCATCGCGTAGCCAAGTACGCTCGCTCCTTCGTCATCCCCGTCGGGTTCGAGGCGCATGACACTCTGCAACCAGCGATAACTCTTATCCTGATGCTGAAATCGATAGCTGTAAGTAATCGCCCCGTTATCGGTCAGGCGTTGCAACTGCGTCGTGAATGGTTTTTGATCGTCGGGGTGAACGCGCGCTGCGCCGAAGAAGTCGGCGGTGTGTAAAACTTTGTTTGTCGTATAACCTAACAGACGTTCGACATTCGGGCTGACGTAGGTGCATTGACCATTGGCGAGCGTATAGCGGAAGATAAGTACTGGCCCTGAGGCGATCAGGTGTTCGAGGAACGCCTGCGCTTCCCGCAGATCGCGCTCGCGCTGCATCAACAGGGTGCTGGCCCCATCAAGCGCCTGCCCTAAGCGCCCGATCTCGTCGGCTGCCATTGGGAGCGGCGCCAGGGGTTCGCCCCGTTCGAGCCGGTAGGCGTTGGCTTCGAGGTGTCGCACCCGACGAACAATACTGGACGAGAATAACAGCATAACAACCAGACTACCCAAGATGCCCAATGCACCGCCAACGATAGTAATCGTCGAACTGAGCGCCCGCGCCTGGGCGGCCAGTGCAATCCGTTCGCTGAGCAATGCGTCTTCGCGAGCCTCCATGTCATCGAGCTTTTGCTGCAACTGAGTGAGACTCGTTGAGATTTGCTCAAGCGATTGTTGAGTTTGCTCATCCGTCAAAGCGGCGTCGCTATTGGTTGTTCTGTTGCGCACTGCTGCCAACTCGTTAAGCGTGTCTTGCACAAGCGGCTCGATCTCGTCCAAACGAGCAGACTGTTCCGGATCAACGATCGAGTCTTCCAGCCTTTGAAGGAGCTGTGGCAGTTGCTCCTGTGCGATATCAAATGGTTCGAAGAATTCTTCGTGGGTATGTCCGGTTAATAAATAGTTTCGCACTCCATTTGTTGCATTGAATACTAAGGTGTAGACCTGCGAAATGTCGTTCTGGATTTGAAATGTCAAATCAACATAATCCTCCGCCTGCGTTTCCTGTGGTTCAAACAGAGAGATTGCCATCAATACAGCTAGCAAAATAGTCAATGGGACAGCAATCACTATTAAACCAGTGGTGCGCAATGACAGATTGGTTCCGGTGCGCAGAAATGGCTTGCTTTTCTCTTGTTTCATAGGGTTATTCAGTGCCGTAACATTGCATCTGGTACATTCAGCATATTATACACACTTTATGGTTTCGAAAATTATAGAGAAATCAGCTAAAGGTCATACAATCCGCTTCACTGCAATCTTTCAGAAAGCGATGCGACGAGCATGACAAACCGACAATAGTACGATCTTTGACTGTAATGTCCATATGCTATCTGGTCAATATCTTGTGTGTAAATGCGGTGGGAGATAGCGTGCGTCAGGTCAGGCTCGATTGGACAAGGCCCAACTCTACGGCCCTAACAGCGGCCTGTGTGCGATCAGCCACGCCGAGTTTGGCAATAATCCGCTCGACGTGGATCTTGGCCGTACCGGGGCTAATGACCAACTCGTGCGCAATCTCACGGTTGGTCAATCCCTGGGTCAGCAGCCCCAATACTTCCAGCTCGCGCGGTGTTAGGCGTTCTATTTGGTGGGCGTCATGTTGAGTCGGAACGGTCAGGCGCTGGATGAGCCGCGCTGTCAAAGCGCCATTCAAGAACGACTCGCCGTCCAACACTTGGCGAACAGCTTGGACGACTTCCTGCCGCGATGCATCTTTGAGCACATAGCCGGCTGCTCCCGCTTTGATCGCTTCCTGGAGATAGTCAGTATTCTCGTACATCGTCATAATAATGACGTGGATCTGGGGAAACTCTTGCTTGATCGTGCGGGTTGCCGCGAGCCCGTTCAACTCTGGCATACGAACATCCAACAGCACTAGTTGCGGCTGAAGGCGGCGACATAACTCCACCGCTTCGCGCCCATTCTCGGCTTCGCCAACGATCTCGATCCACGTCTCGTTGGATAATATGGCGCGGAGTCCGGCGCGCGCCAGTTCGTGGTCGTCTGCAATAATCACCGGGACTGATTTGTATGATTCATTGAGCATCATTATCTCCTTTGTTGCGCTGTGGTAGCGGCACATTAACGATAACCAACGTTCCCGCGCCTGGCCGGCTTAGAATACGGCAGGTTCCGCCCAGCAGCGCGACACGTTCTTGCATGCCCAATAACCCAATGTGCTCTCCTGCATCAGCATCTTTCGAGCGTGTAGTCTTGGCGAATCCAGGCCCCCAATCACGCACCGCTAAACGTACAGTGTCGCCAAAGCATGTCAGGCGCAAGCGGACCCGCGTGACTTTCGTATGCTTGCGTACATTATTGAGCGCTTCCTGCGCGACCCGGAATAGTGCGGTCTCCACGATTGACGGCAATCGAACATTGTCCAAGGTATTAACATAACTTATGCGCCATCCGGCTTTCTGCAAAACCTCAAGCTCAAGCCGTACAGCCGTGGCAAGTCCAAAATCATCCAGAACGATTGGCCGTAATCCGGCAATCACTGTGCGCGCCTCACGGACGGCTCGTTGCGCCAGCTCAAGGGCTTGATCAAGCGCAGATCCGGCCTCTGCCGACTGTTGCGGATACCGGGCGGCGAAGGCTTGCAGGTGTTGATGAACGCTGGTGGTGACCTGAGCTAGTCCATCGTGCAATTCGTAGGCGATGCGCCGCCGTTCGTTCTCTTGGGCAACCAGCAAGCGCCCGACGAGATCGGCCAGGCGTCGCTCGCGTTCGATCAGCGCCTCCAGCAAATGCTCATTCTCTTCGTTTAGTTGGACGCTGGCCACGACCGCTGCAACCTGTGAGGCAAGCAGAGCCAAGACATCGATATCGTCGGCATCGAGGGGCTGGACAGGTATTGTGCTCTTGAGTTGGAGTACGCCAATCGCTTGCGCATCGCTGGTGATCAAGGGCAAACACACAACAGATGTTGCCGGCTTGGCGTGCGGCGGCGCTAGGTCATCCAGCGCCGCCTGCCGTGGATCGAGCACGATCGGCTTGTTGTTTTGGAGTGCGCGCCCCACTGTATTGGCACTAAGATCATGGATGTGCGTCTCGACCGGCAGCGCGTCTGTACCAACGGCTGCGAACACTTTGAGCGGACCATTAGGCTTGATGAGGAGCAGGATACTGCCGTGGTCATGGGCGCTAAAGGCGGTGGCTCGCTCCAAAGCCAGGTGCAGCAATGTTGACAAACCTCGGGCATTGACAAGATCGCGCCCCAGTTCGACCAATAAGCGTAATCGGGCGGCTCGCGCCTCCGCTGCCCGATATAGCAACTGCATATCACGGACTGATGACAATTGTGGAGTATAAGCGGCTGCACGCTCACTGCCGACCATTATCAATCATCCTTTACGTTTCCTCTACTAACGGCTACAGTAGTATACCATAGCTCGTGTGGTGTGTGCATGTGCGTATGGAAAAGCGTAAACGATCACTGCAAAAAGTAAAACCAACATAGCGCTTACAATTTTGTCATTTCATTATGTATATCATCAATCCAAATATTGTACTTAAACTCTATATTAACTATCAACACTTTGTGCAATAACAAATCGACAATTTCATACGTATAAATATAGTATTTATCGTTGTCAAGCATTTATGGCGATAGGCTGCACTTTACTACCGTTGATCGTGATATTAGCGCTGCTGTAAGCAAAACGCCCCACGAATCGGCCTTCCTCTTCTCTTACCGCTGATTCAAGATGAACCACGCTCTTGCAACTTGTTCATAGCATCTTGCAACATAGTGTATACTGTCTGTAGTCGTATGCAATTCTATAAAATAAATATATGAGGGAGGTGATGCGCATAGGGGCCATTCCCCAAACGTTGCCACAGCACACCTACACTTTTTCGAACCCTTTGCTGAGAGGTCGACAAAGGGGAGCGCCATCGGCAATGATACGCAAGGCCAGCACTCATGAGGCGTCCTGAATTCCAGGTTGGCCTGATGCTCGAACTGGATGCATGCGGATATTGCCAATCACACGGTACATTTACACCCATAAATACAACATCGTTATGAGTATCTTGTGATTCTTACTTTGAGGAGTATAGAATGATGACCAAGAACGTCATGCCAGTCCTGGCAGTTGTGGCGCTTGCCGCCGTCTTTGTAATCCAGCCCTTGCGGGCAAGCGAGGAAAAACCCCATTGGGATTATACCCAACAGGGTGCGGACTGGGCGCAAATCCGAGATGGAGACGGGAATTTCCCCTATGCAACGTGTGACTCGGGAAGCCAGCAATCACCTATCGACATTGGTCAGGCTCAACCCGCTGATTTGACCGAAATCCAATTTGATTATCGTCCTAGCGTGCTGGCCATTCTCAACAATGGCCATACGATCCAGGTCAACTACAAATCTGATCCCACTAGCACCATCACGGTTAATGGCAAGACCTATACCTTACGGCAATTCCACTTTCATACCCAGAGCGAACATACGCGATCAGGAGTTCATACCCCGCTCGAAATGCACCTAGTCCACCAGAGCGATGATGGCGCATTGGCCGTTGTTGGGGTGCAAATCAAGGCCAGCAGCAGCGCGAATCCCGCATTCAAGTCTATCTGGGAATTCTTGCCCAAGGAAGAAGGCGTCGAGCAAAGTATTGCAGGCGTAACGATCAATGCCCGCAATCTGCTACCAACGCCACGCCGTGTTGGCGGTCTCACCGATAGTGCGCTCTGGCTGACCAACGATACTGCAAGCGTGCGTATCGGGCGGGTCATTGTTAACGAAGAGCGCGATCGTGGTCAGGCGCATCGTCCGTATTACACCTATGACGGCTCCCTGACGACGCCCGCCTGCAACGAAGGCGTTACGTGGTATCTTCTGAAAGACTATGCCTTCATGTCGAGCGCGCAGATCGAAGCTCTGGCGCGGATCGAGGCTATGAACAATAATTTCCGCAGCACGCAACCCTTGGAAGAACGGAACGTCCTGTTGTACGAATTGTCCAATGGCCGCAACTAGCTTTGAGGTGCGCGCTCATCTGATGTGAGTGTGACCATATGCCGTGGAAATGGGATTTTGCAGAGGCGTCGCCCTTTGCAAAATCCCGTTTTGTGTAGACGCACTTGATTATATTGTGATGAGCTGACGAAACGGCGAGGCGGCGGTCCCCGCATGCACGGGAATGGCGAGGCGGGGAAGCGATGAGACAATGCGTTTGGGCAGCGGCGGACCAGGGTATCACGAGTGGAACAGGTCCAAGATGCGGAGGGCAGTGACAGCCCCGATCCGCCACTTGGTATACCGCAATGAGCCCAGGAACAGTTACGGTTTTTGAAGTGGGCGTAAAGGGATAAGCGATGGAGCAGTATTCTTTGAAAATGACCCCTATGGTTTGATCGGAAGACGAGGTTCCTGGCAGTTTGACCGTTTGATGCGAGACATCGCGTCGAAGGCGCGCCTCATTGCCTTACTGCCTCCTGCATCTGCGAGCCAATTTCTAGCCGTATTTCTCAACAAAGCTGTCGATATCTCCCAAGAAATCCTCAAATCGCGCTTCGAGCGCGGGGCGATCCCAATCCCACCAGGCAATAGCCAACAGCTTGGCGACAATCTCCGGTGGGAAGCGTCGCTTGATCGGCTTGGCCGGCACGCCAACCGCAACCGTGTAGGCTTCGACATCCTTGGTCACGACTGCGCCGGAGCCGATCACTGCACCGATGCCAACCTTGACTCCAGGCATCACGACAGCTCCGTGTCCAATCCAGACGTCGTGACCGATATTGACTTTGTGGGCGCGTCGCCATGCGAAGAACTCCTCCTCATCTGCCTCACCAGGGAAGTACTGCGCTGCGCGGTAGGTGAAATGACTTTGCGTGGCTCGCCAAGTCGGGTGGTTGCCTGGATTGATGCGCGTCATAGCCGCGATCGACACGTGCTTGCCGATCTCCGAGTAGATTATGTTGGAGTC
>JAKSDJ010000741.1 GCA_022360155.1 Chloroflexales bacterium
ATCCTCTTCATTGCCAAAGAGGCTATGCTTACCAAAGCTCATGCCCTCGTCAATAAAGACGAATACGTTCTTTGTTGGCCCTACCAGGCCGAAGATTTGCTGGCGCGCGTACGTGCGCTGCATAACTCGATTCACAATAATACCAACACTGCTGGTATGACCTACAACTCTGCGCTATCCAACAGCGCTAATAGATGGTGTTCGACATCTTCCGCGCTGGATTGATCCGAGCAAGATTCGTGCGCGCAGATCCCAAGCGCGGAAGAAGCTTTCTCTGACCTCTTTATCCTCACTCGATTGAGAACATACGTCGAGGGATTGGTTCACAATCCCCCTAAGCACGCAACACCAGCGCTGCCGCGCCAGTCAAAGAATGCAGCCCGCCCCCTCATAACAAGGCCGTCATACCACATCTGACGAAACGGTTGCTTTGCTGATCATTCCCCGCCGCCATTGGCAGATGATCGCTTCAAGCATACCGTCTCGCTTGTGATGGTTCTGACTCTTATGAATACGTGCAATCTCGTCTGCGCCGCTATCTGCATATCTAAGACAAGTTCTTGGAAACTGTACTGTTTGGCCTCGTCGCCTCGCGCATCAAGGGCGTGTCGTCAAGTTGAAACGGCCTAGGCTGAAACCTTGCCTATGTTGTATTGACCTGTCCTAGCGCAATCGCTATAATACAGCCATTGTCTATGAAGCAACATGATACGACAATCGAACGAAGCTTCCGTTTCTGGTTGCGCACTTGCACCGCATCTGAACGCAAAACGCTGGCTCAGGCGTGGGGGATGTCGCCTTCGATCCAACGTGATGCCGAAGACGCTACCACCCTAGCCAATGTTTTACTGACACCTGATGCGATCAAACAGATGTTAGCAACACTCAATGCACAGGAGTATGCCGCCTTGGAACGCGTGCTTGCTGAAGGCGGGCAGATTCCGGCAGCAGTTCTTGAGCGCGAGTTTGGCAGCATACGCCACCACGAAGGCTACCCCAACCCTCGCGCTTATCTGCTAGCGCTTCAGCAGCTCCCTTCCGCCACCGAGCGCCTCTTCATCCTCGGGTTGATCCAGATTGAAGGCCGAGGGCGGCAACAGCGATATAGTGTTCCGGTTGATTTAAGCGCACTCTTGCCTGGGGTTACATTGCGTGATTGGACCTTGCACCTCGCCAGCGTCCCCCAACCGCCCGTCGTGGTTGAAGCCGTTATTCAGGAGCTCGAATACAATATTGTTACTGTCCTTGGCCTGGCTCAGGCAGATGCACTTGTGGTCGTTCCAGAACGCGGCTTGAACAAAGCCAGTCTGCTGCGCCTGGCCAAACGCTGGGGCATGAGCAAGGACGATCTGCGCGGTATTACCTACGAGCAGCACTGGCGTTATCTGCACTTCTTGCGCATTGTCCTGCAGAGTGCGGGCTTGCTCCACGTTACGGCCGACAACCATCTGCGCCCAACGAAGGCGACCATCGACTGGCTCCAGGCGCCGCGCAGCAAAAGGCTGCACTGGCTCGTCGAAGGATGGGTGACAAGCGATTGGGATGAGCTCAAACGCTTCCTTGGCATATCGATCAAAGGGTTTGCGTTTGACCGCAATCTGGCTGCGACCCGCCGCGCAATCCTGAAGTTTCTCAGCCAGGCGCCGCCAGATGCCTGGATCGCCTGGGATGATCTGATCGACGAGGTCTATCGGGTCGATCCTGATTTTGCGCGCCCCGACGGCCGCTACGACACCTGGCGCTTGGTGGACTATCGCGGTCAGTCGCTCGACGGGTTCGACCACTGGTACGATGTCGAAGGCGAACTGTTGAAGGCGACGATTGGCGGCAGTCTGCGCTGGCTAGGCATGACCGACTACGGCGGCGTCAAGGATGCCGATGATCATGGTACACCAACTGCTTTTCGCCTCAATGCGAATGGCGCCGCAGTGCTAGGCCTGACATCTGCTCCTGCTGATGAAGCGTATGATCGACTGGTCATCCAAGGGACGTTTGATCTCGTCGTCCCGCCGCATGCCACGCCATTCGACCGCTTTCAGTCCGGGCGAGTGGCCGCATGGGTCTCTGGCAGCAGCCACGAAGAGGCTGAGATTTACAAAATAACGAAGGTGCAAGTACAAACGGCAGCCGAACACGGGATCGCCGCCGACGCGATTATCGCGTTCCTGGAGCAGTCCAGTGGAACAACCTTGCCGCCCAACGTGACCTATAGTTTACGCGAGTGGGTTAGCAAACAAGGCCAACTCGCCGTACGCCAAGGGGTTATACTGCAATCCAATGATCGGCTCCTACTCGAACAAGTGCGGCGTGATCGACGGGTGCGTACGCCGCCGCTCGAAACACTGGATGCACAGACATGGTTGCTCGGCGAGGGCGATGCAGTAAAACTCATAACCGAGTTGCGCAAAGCGGGGTACGGTCTAACCGGAGATGTGCATATCGATGATTTGCCGTTCAAAGAGCGCGATCTGACAGTGCTGGCGGCAGCGTTGAAGTTCTACGCCTATGCCTGCGCCGAACTTGACATCGAGAGCCAGGCGAGTGCAGCGCTGGGACAACGCATTGCCCGATTGCTGACGCAACGCCAGCGTGACACCGTCGACCGGATTGCCCATGCGGCGCTTACCGCCCTGCGCCAGAAGGTAAACTAAAGCATCGAGACCAACTGGCTGGTCTTGGATACTCGTTTCTCGAACATGAAAGTGTATGGCTGAACGACTATATCGAACCGAATCGATTGTGCTAGTGTATGGCTGAACGACTATATCGAACCGAATCGATTGTGCTGCGGCGGAGCGACTTTAGCGAGTCCGACCGTCTGATCTTGCTGGCAACGCCGCTGGGCAAACGGCGGGTCGTTGCGAAAGGCGTGCGCAAAACCATGAGCCGTCTCGCAGGACATGTCGAGTTGTTCACCCATAACACCATGTTGCTCGCGCTCGGTCGCAATCTGGATATTATCACTCAGAGTCAGACGATCCACGGGTTCAGCTCGCTCCGCTCCGACTTGGCGCGTATAAGCTGCGCCTACTATGTAGCCGACGTGTATGACCAGTTCACCCAGGAAGAAGAAGAGAATCGTCCGCTATTCGAATTGCTCGTGCAGGTTTTCGATGGCTTGAACACCAGGAATAATACCGATCTCGCGCTGCGTTGGTATGAGCTACACATACTTCACCAAACAGGGTATCGTCCGCAGTTGCACTACTGCGCCGTATGCCAGGAAGCGCTGACCGAAGAAGCGAATCGCTTCAGCCCCACAATAGGCGGAGTATTATGCCCGCGTGATGCACAAGCCGACCGCACGGCCTTGCCAATGGGAAATGCATGCTTTCGGCTGCTCCGTTATTTGCAGAGCCAGCCGCTTGAAATTGTCGACACGATGACGATCTCGGCAACGGTGCGCGCTGAAGCCGAGCGCTTGTTGCGGACCTATGTCCGGTATATCATCGAGCGCGATCTTAAATCGGTGACGTTCCTGAACTCACTCCGAACGTAACGATGAGCATCCATGGTACGTTATGTGTAATACAATAGACATTTGATAATCGCAGCATGCCTGCCCGGCAAAGTATAACGAGCTATGAAGGAGTTGCGCCATGGCCTATATCGACGAGCTACTTGGGCGCGGCGAACAGATTCTCTATGTTGCACGACAGCACGTTTTTGTGTTAGTGAGTCATATTCTCACCGAGTTAACACTGATCGCAGTGCTGGTAGCTGCTGGTGTCGCTTCGGACATCGCGTTTCGCACCAACACAACAATCCTGTTCGGCGCTATGACAGCCAGTTCATTCATTCTACTCATCTGTGCAGTGATCAGCGTGATCGTGTTGATCAGCGGGTTTCTCGACTTTCTGCGCTGGAACACCGAACAATATATCATCACCGACCGGCGCGTCCTCCAGATCCGCGGCGTTCTGAACAAGTCGGTGATCGACTCATCACTCGAGAAGATCAACGACGTCGGGCTGCGCCAAAGCATCCTTGGGCGGATGTTCAACTTTGGCACCATCGAGATCTTGACTGCTTCCGGGGACGAAGGCGTCAATGTGATGGACCGCATCACCGCGCCTTTGGAATTCAAGCGCGCAATGCTGGAAGCCAAACACAATTATGATCGAGGTTATGGTTATTTGCCATCACAAACCGCCTATGAGTCAACCGAATACGCCAACTCCGCCCACGGCGACATTCAGCGCACCCTCGAAGAACTTGCCGCACTGCGCGACCGCGGGATTCTTTCTACCGACGAGTTCGAGGCGAAGAAGCGTGAAATATTGAGTCGAATATAGAGTACAATGAAGTGAGGATAGTACTAATTTTCATCGTTTCCGCAATCGCTCTGAGTCGCTTGCGTTGTATGTTGTTGTAATGCTATGTATGAACAGATAGAAGCCGCTCGTGCGATCATTGCCGCTCGTACGAGCCTGACACCGTGTGTCGGCCTCATCCTTGGTTCGGGATTGAGTGCTCTGGCTGATGACTTGCAAGAACCCACGATCATCCCCTACGCTGAAATCCCTCATTTCTTCACTCCAACTATCCCAGGACATCGCGGTGAATTGGCCATTGGCCGACTCGGCGGTCAGCCGGTAGCAGTACTGCGTGGTCGCTTCCATTTCTATGAAGGCTATAGCATGCAGCAAATCACCTTTCCAGTGCGTGTGCTGCGCGCCATTGGTTGTATCGCGCTCATCGTCACCAACGCGGCGGGCGGGATGAATCCCGATTGGCAGGTCGGCGACATCATGCGTATTGCCGACCAGATTTTTCTGCCAGGGATGGCCGGCCATCACCCGCTGCGCGGTGAACACGACGAGCGCTTTGGTCCACGGTTTCCGGCAATGGTTGGCGCTTTTGACAATGACCTGACACCCATCGCCCACGCTGTCGCCTCAGCGCAGGGTCTAACGCTGCGTGAAGGCGTTTACATTATGTTGAGCGGACCGCATTTCGAGAGCGCTGCTGAGTTGCGTATGCTTCGCTCGTGGGGGGGTGACGCCGTGGGGATGTCCACCGCGCCGGAAATCATTGTCGCGGTGCAAAGCGGGATGCAAACGTTGGGCTTCTCCCTCATTACCAACCTGGCCCTGCCCGACGGCTCACCGGCCAACCATGCCGAAGTGCTCGCCGCCGGAGAAGCGGCTAAACCCAAATTCGCTGCGCTGATCCGGGGAATTCTGGAAAAGATGAACACGGAGGGATAGACCCGGCGACAGTACGCCTAGTTCACCCTTCCACACCTGTACTCCTATGCCTGAACTAACACTGCTCGAAACCATCGCTGAGTTTGACGAGGCGACGCGAAAAACGCTTGCCGAGTATTGGATCGCCAGCGCTGAAGAGTTTGTCACGGTTGCGCGTTCCAGCAACCGTCAGTTTGGCAATGGCCTAACAGCTTTAGGTAAGATCCTGAACCTAGAACCCAATCAGGTTGAGGCATTGCTCCAGGCTGCCGATCGGGTCATACCGCCGCATTTTTCCTTTGCCATTGAAGCTGAATTGGAAGTTGGCACGGGCGCGATCTTCGAAGGCATGGAGATTGTCGAACCGGTCTCCTTTGATGTGCCAACCGAAGCGTTACCGCCCGAGATCTGGTTGGGCACCGACCTGCCGCCGCCGCACCACCAGGGCAAGCGCAACACCTGTGTCGCCTTCGCGGTCATCGCGATGTATCAACACGCCAGCGGCGACACCACCGACCTTTCCGAACAATTCCTCTATTGGGCTTGTAAAGAACGCGACGGCATTCGCGGCGATGTGGGCACGCTTCCTGACCTAGCGCTACGTTTGCTTGCTGAAACGGGCGTCTGCGTCGAATCGACCTGGCCCTATCATCCTGATTTGAACCCAAGCAATGCCGGACAGGGGCCGCCACCTGCCGGTGCAGAAGAAGAGGCGCAGCAACGGCGTATCACCGGCTTCAGTGTGTTACCCGCGAAGGAAGTGCGTGCGCTGCAGGCTGCGCTGGCGCAGGGCCAAACCGTGTTGTTTGGCCTGCCAATCGATGAGCATTGGACCAACACCTACCAGGCGCGTACATTGGGGCGAGTACGCAAGCCGCTGCCCGGTGAGGGAAATATGGGCGGGCATGCGATGTGCGCCGTAGGCTATCGCGATGATGCAAGCGTTCCAGGGGGCGGGTATTTCATTGTGCGCAATAGCTGGGGCTCGGATTGGGGCAAGGAAAACCCGGATGGGCCGGGTTACGCCCATGTCCCCTACCGGTTGGTCTTCGAGAGCAATTTAGTCGCCCTGGTCATCGATGGGATTGTGCAAAGCGACCAGCCAGCGCTTGGCGACACAAAGCAAGCCAGTAGTGCAAAACCAACTGTGGGTGAATCATCTACGGCAGAGACTGAGCAGACCGCCGCGTTCGATCCTCAAAGTGGAATAGATGTCCAGGCGATCTATGCTGAAGCGCTGGTGATCCAGCAACGACTCAACGTTTTAGTGGAGCAACTGGCGGTCTTAGCTCAACGCCAGCCGCCGCCAGCCGATCCCAGTACACAACCTCAAGGCGTTCCTGAGAGCGCGTCCACTGATGGCGCCACATCCTATGCCGCTGGCGCGTCGCCCCCATCGGGATCACTCATCCTGATTGCCGAGCATGATTCGAGCCAGCGCGTTGATCTGCCGCCCAACGGCATTAACGGCATCACCGGCCAACCGCTCGTCGCGATCGATGCCGCCGCTGCTGAACACTTGGCGCACCAGACTCCCGATCCGCCTGAGCTACAACGCCTGCATCAGGCCAAGCAGAATCAAGGCAAGGATCATCTTGGTGTGGTTGCCGGCTTCGATGTAGACAGCATCGAGGATTGCCGCTGGGCAGTCGTGGTCAACGCCAATGACGATACAGCCATTTTGAAGGCAATAACCCCGCTCATCCAGCATCGCAGCGCCCAGCAAGGCATTACCTTGCCGCCACTGGAGTTCCGCGACGGTGAGCGCTGCGGCGAGTGGCTACAACGTATTGCACCCGACACACACCTGCCCTGGCAGCAGCGCCCGCCGGTGTTGCTCTACCAGCCCGGCGAGGACTGGCTGGCCCGCCACAATGTCTCACAAGGGCCGGTAGACCCGTCGCGCGGCGTGCCGTTCTACCTGATGCTACTGGGGCGGCCTGGGCCGCTGACCAAGGGCGATACCGCTTTTATCCCTTTTAGCTTTCAGTACCAACTCGACATGTTCTGGGGCGTCGGGCGGCTGTGCTTCAACGATATGTCAGGTCAGCACAACTTGGCAGCATATGAAGCCTATGCCGAGCAAGTCGCGGCCTTCGAGCAAGCCGCCCCCATGTTACGCAAGCACGTAGTCTATTTTGGCGCCCAACATGACCTGGATCGCGCCACAGCGCTCAGCGCGCAGGAGCTGGTGACGCCGCTAGCGCAGGGCGTCGCCGGCCAAAAGCCCGTCGCAGAGCGATTTGGCTACACCCAACAACTCTTCTTGGCTAGCGACGCGACACGCGCGAATTTGGAGCAGATTCTGCGGGGCGGCGATGCAGAACGAGCGCCGGCCCTCCTCTTCACGGCAACCCACGGAATCGGCCTCCCCCCCGACGACCCGCGGTTGCTGGCGCAGCAGGGTGCGCTCGTCTGTCAGGATTGGACCGGTTTTGGCAGCATTAAACGCGAACACTGGTTCGCTGCTGAAGATGTGCCGGCGCAGGCGCGCGTTCTGGGCCTAATTGCCGTTTGTTTCGCGTGTTACGGTGCGGGTTGCCCACACGACGATCAGTTTCTCTTTGAGCACAATAAAGCCCGCCCCATTATCGCCCCTTACCCCTTCATCGCCCAACTGCCGCAACAACTGCTGGCCCGCGGGGCGCTGGCCGTGCTGGGTCATATTGATCGAGCCTGGAACTACTCCTTTAACACACCCAACACACCAGCCCAATCACAAGCGTTCGCGGATGTGATTGGGCGGATCCTCACTGGCAAGCGTTTGGGGTTCGCCACCGACCAGTTCAATATGCGTCAAGGAGCGCTCGCCACACTGCTGGCTGATACCCTGGAGAGTGTTGAATTCGGTAAGCGGGGGGCGCCATCAACCCTTGGCCCCATCTGGATTGCGCGGAATGATGCACGTAACTATGCATTGCTTGGCGATCCTGCTGTTCGCCTTCCCTTTAACAGCTAACCTTAAAAAGACAATGACACGCTGCAGTCACTAGATGCAGCAGCCGCGCTAGAACCACGCGCCCTCGCTCCGTGATAGGTCGCAGCTCAGCTAGCAGCAGCTCAAAAGGTAGCAGCCGTACGGAAGACGCGGCGTTAGAGATATGGCGGCTGTTTCCCGCTAGGCTCAACGGGAACAGAGACGAAGTTTTTACAAGCGAGGTAAATCGGCGCAATGGTATGATCAAAGATCATAATTTGTATCTTAAATATATATTTGTATTATAGTACAGTCCCTGCTATGATAGAGCCATCTCAAAAATGGTTTGAAATGGGGCTTGCGTGAAAGTCTGGGGCCGCCTGCTTCCAGGACTATTCCTTGTTGCGCGGTGTGTGTGCTCGAATGCCCCAATAAGAACGACGGGGCCTGGTCTTGGCCATATGTGGTAAACGAGACGCCCCAACCCTAGCATTGCACAAGCAGCTATTCGTTACTCTACGCTCATCCCAGTATCGCTTACCGAGCGACATGCCTCCATCGAACTAATGAGCGACTATAGCTGCAAACAACTACGACAATATAATCAGCCAGACAGGCATACGTTAGTTTCTCGCTATTGGGAAGTGGTATATATTAAGGAGGCAGTGTTGCTATGCAGTTTCAACTCCATCACCAAGTCGTTATTGTTGGAGGCGGCGCCGCTGGCATCAGCGTCGCTGCTCGCGTGCATCGAGCGCTCAAAAGCGCTGACATTGCAATCATCGAACCCTCGCGGAAGCACTACTATCAACCCCTTTGGACACTCGTCGGCGGCGGAGTTGTACCGAAAGAAGTCAGCGAACGCGACGAAGCTTCGCTCATTCCCGAAGGCGTTAAATGGCTCCACGATGCAGTAACAGAGTTTTGCCCACAGGACAACTGTGTTCTCACCCACGACGGCAAACGCGTGAGTTACGACTTCCTTGTCGTTGCACCAGGCATTCAGATCGACTGGGATAAGATACCAGGGCTACGCGACAGCCTCGGCAAAGATGGCGTGTGCAGCAACTATGCGTACCAGTACGTCGATACGACCTGGGAAGCGATTCGTACGTTCAAAGGCGGTACGGCCATCTTCACTCAGCCTAGCACGCCGATCAAGTGCGGCGGCGCCCCGCAAAAGATCGCCTACCTAGCCGAAGATTATTTCTGCCAATCGAGCGTGCGCAATCGGACGAACGTTATGTTCATTACTGGCACGGCAACCATTTTCACAGCTCCATATTATGCGCCTGCGCTCATGAAAGTTGTTGAGCGCAAAGGCATCCAGCCGTGTTTCAAGCATGACCTGATCGAGATCATACCGGCAAGCAAAGAAGCTGTTTTCAAAAATCTCGATACGGGCGAACTCATTGTACTCAAGTATGACATGATCCACGTAACGCCGCCAATGAGCGCGCCTGATTTTGTCAAGCAGAGCCCTCTGGCTGATCCAGCGGGATGGGTCGATGTCGACAAATGGACGCTTCAGCACAAGCGCTACTCCAACATCTTCGGCCTGGGCGACGCCAGCAACCTGCCAACCTCGAAGACTGGAGCCGCCGTTCGCAAGCAAGCAGTCACTGTCGCACAGAATCTGGGTGCAGCCCTGAAGGACAATCCCTTGAATGCGCGCTACAATGGCTATACCTCTTGTCCACTCATCACCGGCTACAAAAGCTTGATTATGGCCGAGTTCGATTATGACCTGAAGCCCAAAGAAACCTTTCCTTTTGATCAATCAAAGGAGCGGTACAGTATGTATCTGCTGAAGCGATACGGCTTACCGCAGATCTATTGGCATGGCATGTTAAAGGGTCTTGTATAGGCCCACTGTCCATATACATCTTAGGAGGACTGTAATGCTCTTACGTTATTTCTATGACCAGAAGTTAGCCCATGCATCGTACCTGGTTGGTTGCCAGGCTACCGGCGAAGCGCTTGTAATGGACCCCGGCCGCGATATCGACCCATATGTAGAAGTCGCAGAGAGCCAGGGGATGCGCATTGTGGCGGTCACCGAAACCCATATTCACGCCGATCTCCTCTCCGGCGCACGCGAGCTGGCCGAGCGCACGGGTGCGCAGCTCTTTTTAAGCGATGAAGGAGACGCAGACTGGAAATACCAATACCACCATAACTATGACCATCATTTGGTTAAAGACGGCGATATCTTCAAGATTGGCAATATCAAGTTTAAGGTGCTCCATACGCCAGGCCATACGCCAGAGCATATCTCCTTCATTATCACCGACACGGCTGGTGCTAACAAACCGATGGGCATTTTCACGGGCGACTTTGTTTTTGTCGGTGATGTCGGTCGTCCCGATCTGCTCGAAGCGGCAGCAGGCATTAAGGGCACTGCCGAACCCGGTGCGCGGCGGATGTTTCACTCATTACAACGCTTCAAGGCATTGCCGGACTATATGCAGGTCTGGCCGGCCCACGGCGCCGGCAGCGCTTGTGGCAAGGCGCTCGGCGCTATCCCCTCCAGCACGGTTGGCTATGAAAAGCTGTTCAATTGGGCCATGAACTACACCGATGAAGACGCCTTTGTGCAGGCTCTGCTCTCCGGGCAGCCAGAGCCGCCCCGCTATTTCGCGATGATGAAGAAGCTAAACAAAGAGGGGCCAAAGGTTTTGCACAGCGCGCCAATGCCCGAGCAGCTCCCTTTTACCCATCTGGCTGATCTCCTGGCGCAAGGGGCGATGTTGGTAGACACCCGTTCAACCGACGCCTTTGCTGCTGCGCATATCCCTGGCACGATCAACATTCCTTTCGACAACTCGTTCACGACATGGTCTGGATGGCTGCTCAATTATGAGACGCCCTACTACCTGATCGTCGATGCACATCTCCTTACTGATGTCGTCCGAGCGCTGCGCTCCATCGGTCTGGATAATGTTCTCGGGTACAGTGAGACATCGGCGATTAGCGCTTGGCCCAAAAGTGGTCGTCACCTACAGAGTTACGAGGTTGTAACGCCCAAACAGGCTGCCGATAAGGTCTTGAATGGTGAGATGTTCGTTCTGGATGTGCGTAATTCTTCCGAATGGGCAGAGGGTCACTTGCCGGGCGCCAACCATATTATGCTTGGCTATCTATCGGCGCGGTTCACCGAAGTGCCGACCGACCGACCTATCTTGGTGCAGTGCCGATCGGGCGGACGTTCGGCGATCGGTGCAAGTCTGTTGCAATCCAAAGGTGTGCCTCAGGTCATCAACCTGCTGGGCGGGTTTCGTGAATGGGCGGCAGAGGGGCTGCCTATCGAGCGGTGAGATTCCGTCTATGTCGACGAATACGGAGTTATCCGCAGATTAACGCGAGTTGAGCGGGGGAAGATTGCTTTCCCCGCTTTGCATTGCCCAGTGGAAAATAATGAGGCATTCTACGTTTGCTGCGCCGAGCACCAAGTTTCGCGGGAGCAAGGATTGCAAGAGCCGTAGATCTGCTAACCCCTTTGGCGGGCAAAATTGGCGCTTGCCACGTCTCCGTGTCGTGGTACCATACAACGCAGGTGTCGGAGGCGCCACAAGGATCCTAGTCGCAACACAAGAACATCACGCATACAACTCACCCAACGTCAGGCCACCATTGTCCTGTTTCTTATTCAGGTCAGCGCTGAAACAATCTCTCTAAGAGGCTGTCTGAAAAGGGGTATGGAATGCGGCAGCCATGCTGCCGCGCGCAAGCACGGCTTGCGCATTCCACATGTTGACGTGCTGATGCTCCGCTCCATCCCAGTTTGTGATCCCGTTCTTGCCGGGTCAAACGGCTTTTCAGACAGCTTCTAAGCTATTTTGCATTGATTGCGCCACAGTCAAGTGTGCTGCGACGGTTAATTGTCGGTGCGCCTGCTGTTATCATTCTTTTCATCGCCTATCTGCGCGGCTGGGAAACAGCCAGCTATCTCAATCTTCTCATTCTTACTGGGCTTGTTGTTGGTCCATTCATTACACCAGCAACCGATCGCTCTTTCTCACCAGTATCATTCTTGCCGGTGGCGCTCACTGTTGTTATGGCCCGTCCGCGTTGGGTGCTCATTATTGCGGTCGCGATCATTCTTGCTGCTGCGCTCGGAGGGAGTTGGCCGTACATGCGGGTCGACAACCTCATCGTTTATTTTGCCTGTGTTGGCAGTATCTATGTCGGCGCCTTGATAGCAGATCAGACACGCCAACGCCTTGAAACACAGCGTGAAACGTTCCACGCAGCACACATGCGCGCCGAACAGCAAGCGCAAGAAAATGCGCAGCAGGCGGCGATCCTTGCAGAACAAACAGCACGCCAGCAACAACTCATCAATACTATTCAACTCCTTGAAATTCCCATCACCACCGTCGCTGATGGCGTTTTCCTTGCATCGTTCGTCGGCGCCTTCGACGAACAACGCACTCAGGCAGCGAGTAGCCAGATTCTCAGTGCAGTCTACAGCCAAAAGTCCCGGTTGATCATACGCGACATTGCCGGAATCACGCTTCTTGAGCGGGATCTTACCGAGCGGCTGCTCAGGATAAGCCCAAAGTATTCGCTTACTAGGCTGCCAGGTGGCGCTGAGCGGGATCTCAGCCACAATGTCGCAGGAGTTGATTAGCGCCAAGCTTTCCTTTGCAGGAGTTCACACGACTCGTGCAGTGCAAGACGCCCTCCGCTTACTCCCGTCGCAGAGACTCTTCAGCGCTACAGAAGCCACCCCGCAAGTTTGGTGATGCATAGCGCTGGAGGCGTGAACACGACGGCAAGACTGCACGGGCTCACGCAATGAGCCCACTGGCACGGAGCAGACGGTCGATCTCGGTCTGGCCTGCTTCGTGGAGCGGCAATAGCGGGCGGCGCGGCGGCCCGCCATAGAGGCCAACCCGGTCCATCGCGTACTTGAGACCAGAAACCCCAAAGTGTAGTGTAATCGCCTTATTGATATCCATAAGTGAATACTGCACTTGGCGGGCTGTCGCTAGGT
Source organism: Chloroflexales bacterium (assembly GCA_022360155.1). Taxonomy (GTDB): domain Bacteria; phylum Chloroflexota; class Chloroflexia; order Chloroflexales; family Chloroflexaceae; genus JAKSDJ01. Next base: position 13,106 of record JAKSDJ010000741.1, read on the forward strand.
CGCCAGCCTGAAACGAGTCCATCACACGCCGTAGCGGCGCCGCCGCAATATTCGCCAGCGCCACAATTCCCCCAACCGACCCAACACTCAGAAAGGCGAGCAGCGCCCCTGCTGAGCCCGACAGAACCTGGAAGTCGGGCTGCGCGGCAAGCACTTCCGTCATCTTTACCACATTAGCGCTACTGTCCTTCGCTCCAATGATCTGCGGATGCTTTGCCAGGGTTATAAGGGTTTCCGGGGTAAAATCGACGCCGGTAAAGAGCGGCACATTGTAGATCAGGATCGGGATCGGCGATGCATCGGCGATCGCTTGATAATGAGCCACCAAAACATCGTGGGTCATAGCTGGTTTGTAGAAGTATGGGGATAGCGCCAGCGCCGCTTCCGCTCCCAATTCGGCGGCGATCTTGGTCAACTCAATGGTTTCGGCGGTTGTCTCGACGCCGGTACCGGCGATCAGACGCTTGCCAGAGGCGCGCAATGTCTCGGCGCAAACCCGCCAGACCTGGATGCGTTCATCGCGGGTCAGAAATGCCGCTTCGCTGTTTGATCCTGGCATGACAATCCCGTCAAGCGGTTGGGTTACCCAGGTGCGCAGATTATCCGCCAGTTTGTCATACGCGATGTTTCCCGCTGCGTCGAATGGAGTCGGGATCGGTGGATAGAGGCCGGCCAAGTTTAGCATAAGTTTCGCTTTCGAGTTAGTGGGTTTGAGTTCTCCGCCCGTGGGCGACAGACAACGCTGCTGAAGGTAGCACAGCGCATAAGATCTTGTCAAATAACGGCAGAGATAACCTTGTTGAGTGCTCGTTGCACTCCTTGATCCAAGACCCCATATTCACAATCAAATGATGATCCAACTTTTTTCAACATCCGCTGACAAGAGTGGTATAATTTATTGAAGTGTGACTATTGTTGGACTGTATGCCATATAATAGGGTAGGTAGTATCACAGTCTACAGGCGACAACGGGAAATATTGTAGAGGGTACGAAGCTCGGTATCCTTTACTCTCGTGAAAACCATCACACTCTAAGCGTTGTAGTACTATAGAGAAATGTAACTCCAAGAGCGCGCCTGGAGCGATTCAACGCTCTACTATATCATCCCATCTTGCGTTTGGCCCGCTCCTGGTTTATCTTGTCCGAGGATTATCTGTGCTGGCGCAGTGGCTGCCGTAGCTTCTACGCAGTTATTGCATGCCATATGTTCGTTTCGTTCTAGGGCGCACCCGAGCGCACCAAGGTATCGTTAGCAAGAAACAAGGAGGAAAAACGCCTATGCGGAGAATGTCGAAACTGTCCCTGTTCGTTGCGATCTGGCTGTTTCTGTTTAGCCTCGTCACACCCACACTGGCCCAAGAGAATCAACCTCAGACCCTCTCGCCGGATCTCACACTCTTTACCCGGTATCCGGCCCAGGAAATTGCTATTGGTGATACTGTCACCATCAATCTGACGCTACGAAGTGATAACCAGCCCCAGATCATACGCCTTGAAGTTCGCGATCTGCCCGAAGACTGGCTTGCTTCTTTCCGCGGCGGCGGTCGTATCATTCAATCCGCCTATGTAGAGCAAGAAAATGACACACTGGTCGATCTCCGCATCGAACCGGCAGCGAATGTTGAATCAGGCAGCTATGCCTTTGAAGTTGTCGCACAGAGCGACAGCGGTCAAGTTACGCTGCCGCTCGAACTGATCGTCAAGGATAAACTCCCGCCGAGTATGACTCTGGATGTCGACCTGCCAACCCTCCGCGGCGCTCCTGACACCACGTTCCGTTTCAATGCAACCTTGCGGAACGAGGGCGATGCCGATATGGATGTCAACTTACTAGCTGACGCCCCGCGCGGTCTCTTAGCTGACTTCAAACTGAATGGTCAGAGCGTAACCAGCATCCCGCTTTCTGCAAACGAAACCAAGAATCTGAGTATTGAAGTGCAGGTCTTCCCCGAAATGCCGGCTGGCCCCTATGAAATCGGCGTGGTGGCGCGCGGCGGAGAGGCCGAAGCGACAACAACTGTGATCGCCGATGTGACTGGCGACTCGCGGGTAGAGGTCAGCGCACCCGATGGTCGGCTTTCTGAACAGATTTCTGCTGGTCAGACTACGCCGATCACGCTCATTTTGAGCAACACGGGCACTTCGCCGGCCCGCAACATTAATCTAAGCGCCGCACCGCCAACTGGCTGGACCGTGGAGTTTGATCCGCCGCAAATCGCCGAAATTGCCGGCAACGAGACCATCAATGTCACCGCCAATATCCAACCTTCCAATCAAGCAATTGCCGGCGACTATGTCATCAACATCACCGCACAACCGGAGGAAGGTCGCTCTGACACAGCCGAGTTTCGCATTACAGTGATGACATCAACGCTCTGGGGTATTGTTGGTGTTGTCCTGATCGCCATCGCTGTGTTTGGCGTGGGGATAGCTGTCACACGCTTTGGGCGACGCTGATTGGGAAATAGCCGATGGTCCCCGCGTACGCGGGGACGTGCGCTGCGCATGGCATTAGAGGTACGCAACGAGTTCACCACGAAGGGGATGAAGAAGAATTCAACCACATTATGCTTTTGAGGTCTTTAGACCCTTCGTGGCTCATCATATGGGGAAGTTATGCAAGATGTTGTTCTGCAAAGTCACGACTTGACGAAACGCTATGGCGATTTTGTGGCTGTTGACAACTTGAATCTTACTATTCACAAAGGCGAGGTTTTCGGTTTGCTCGGACCTAACGGCGCGGGCAAAACCACCACCATCTTGATGCTGCTTGGGCTGACTGAACCTTCCGCCGGCAGTGTGCAAGTATTGGGCCTTGACCCAACCCGACAACCATTAAGTGTCAAGGCGCACGTCGGTTATATTCCCGACCAGATCGGGTTCTATGATTCGATGACCGCGCGCGAGAACCTAGCCTATATTGCCCAACTGAATAACATACGACGCGCCGAAGCTGCAGCGCGAATTACCGACGCCCTCAACCAAGTAGGTCTGCACGACGTAGCCGACCAGCGTGTCGGGACGTTCTCACGCGGTATGCGCCAGCGCCTAGGAGTCGCCGAAGTGTTGATCAAACGCCCGCAGCTCATTATTATGGATGAGCCGACCCTAGCGCTCGACCCAGAAGCCGCCCGCGAGTTCCTCGAGTCGATCCGCAGGCTCAAAAGCGAGGGGATCACGATTATGCTCTCGTCGCACCTGTTACACCAGGTTCAGGTGGTCTGCGACCGGATTGGCCTGTTCCATCGTGGAAAGATGGTCTTGGAGGGTGCAGTTGATGAACTAGCCCGGCGAGTTATGGGAGGCGCCTACCGCATTCGGATCGAAGCTGAGGCCAACGGAACCCCGCTCGACACGACGCTGGGCAAGCTATCCGGCGTCGTCCAGGTACATCGCCCCGCTGCAAGCATCTACGAACTCGAAGCCGAGCACGATCTGCGCGCGGCTGCGGCGCAGGCGGTGATCGAAGCGGGAGGGGAGCTCCTCTCATTAGGCATGGAAATGCCTAACCTCGATGAAATCTACACCCAGTATTTCAAAGCGGAGGTACAGCATGCAGGCTAGCACTGCTGAGCCAATCAAGTTGCGCGAAGGATCGCCGTGGACTGGGCTCTGGACTGTGGTGGCCAAGGAGATGGCCGACTATTTGACGAGTGTGCGGATGGTGATTCTGGAGTTGATCATCGTCTTAACCGCAGCCGGAACAGTTTTCTCTGCTTCAGAGAGCCTGCGGCAATTCGCCGGACAGGATCAGTTTCTCTTCTTGCGCCTGTTCACCGCCGCGCGCGATCCACTGCCTGCATTTGCGGGCTTTCTGGGTTTCCTTGTCCCGCTTCTGGCCATTGCGCTGGCCTTCGACACAGTCAACGGCGAGTTCAATCAGCGAACAATGTCGAAGCTGTTAGCGCAACCCATTTATCGTGACGCACTCTTGCTTGGCAAATTCCTGGCTGGACTCTTCACCCTGGCCCTGGTGTTGGCGACGATCATGCTCTTGATTATCGGGATGGGCATTCTGCGCCTGGGGGTGCCGCCCAGCGGCGAAGAAGTCGCTCGCATCCTCTGGTTCCTGCTCGCCACTATCTTCTTTGGCGGGATTTGGCTAGCGCTGGCGCTGCTCTTCTCGATTCTCTTCCGTCAGGCGGCAACAGCGGCGCTGGCTTCGATCGCGGTGTGGCTCTTCTTCACGATCTTCTGGGGGATTGTCGCCAGCCTGCTCGCTCAGACGCTGCGTCCCACACCGCTTGGGGCATTGCAAATACAGGAAGTCCTAGCCCAGGCCCAACTCGAACTCACCCTAAACCGCCTCTCGCCGAATACGCTTTACGCCGAGTCGATATTGGCTATTCTCAATCCAGAGACGCGCGCACTAGGCTTCGTTTTGCCCAGCCAATTGCAAGGGGCGGTCCTGGGAACGCCATTACCGCTCGGCCAGAGTCTCTTGCTGACCTGGCCGCACCTTACCGGGCTAGTCGCCGCGACAATTGCGCTCTTTGCCATCGGCTATATTCTCTTCCAACGCCAGGAGATCCGCGCCTAACAAAACACGCTGGTGTAGATCATTTGAAGCCCTCTGCGCCAATCAGGTTCATTGGCGCTCGATATGCAACGTACTGTCGCGGAGAGTCTGGAAGGCCTCGATCCTTCCAGACTTTCCGGCCCGATGTGAACCGATAATCTGTTTTCATAGCGCAAACGTGCAAACGTGCAAACGTGTCAACCCGCCAACGTTGACCGCCGCATCAACCCCGACGCGAACTTCAAGAACGCTACACTAGATAAATGGCAGAAGATCCTTGAAACGGGCCACAAGTTTGTTCGTGATACTCGGCATCAAGCGGGTGAAGGCATCGATGAGGTAGGTGTCGCCGCCAATCAACACCCGCCCGGTGTTGCGCTCAATCCCTTGGACGATCCGCTCGGCGACGGTCGTTACAGGAATGCCTCGGTTGGCGACGAAGCGAGTCTCAATGTCTCGTTTGGCAGTGTCCCAGGTTCGCATGTTGCGGATGAGCCCCGTATCTACCGCGCCGGGATAGACGCAGGTCAAGCCGATCCGTGAGTTGTGGAGCTCTGCACGCAGCGCTTCGCTAAACCCGCGAATCGCAAACTTGGTTAGACAATATGCCGTCTTGGTTGGCAGTCCGAAGAGGCCGAAATCACTCGACACATTGACAATATGCCCTTCGTCCGCATTCCTGAGCGCTGGCAGGAAGAAGGCGCAGCCGTAGAACATCCCCCACAGATTCACGCCGACAATCCATTCAAGATCACGTATGGGACAGGTCTCGAACGGTCCCGCCAGTGACACGCCTGCGTTGTTGACCAAGATGTGAACATGGCGATGTTTGTGGATCACAGCACCGGGCAGGATCGCCATCTGCTCCTTGTTTGCTACATCAACGCAGTGTTGCGACACACTGCGCCCCAGCCGGGTTATACGCCGGGCGGTCTCTGCCAAACCCGCTTCATTGATGTCAACCAGTGCCAGATGGCAGCCCCGCTGTGCGAGACACTCGCTGAGCACTTGGCCAATACCGCTTGCTGCACCCGTCACAACGGCAACTCGATCAGAGAATGAACGCATAGCAGTGCATCCTTTTCTTCTTACAGCAGCGCGCTCCCTGCGGGAGCGAATCGCAGTTAACATCATTTCGCAAGGTTATTGTAATGGAAGACGCTATAGCTGCACGGTACACTGCGAGCGTTCTTCGCAGCAATTGTGTCAGCCAAGCGGCAGCGCCGCTAACTGCCAATGCTATGCACTACTATAGGCAGGCATTCCTCATCATGACCAACACACTATCATCACTCACGAAGGGAGCATTGCGTCCTATGGTTACCAGTGAAATCAACACGACCTTCGACCGCCCCAAACTTGGCCAATCCGTTCACCTGGTATGCTTTCAGTATTCCTGTACGATTGTCAATCGCCTGACCGGGCATGCACCGATTATTACTGCGAGTCGCGCCCGTGGGAATGATGCAGTAGAAGAGCACGGCTTGCTAAATTTCACCAAAGACAGCGGCGTGATGATGGAAAAGCTGAACGGGATATTCGGTGAGAAGGGAACTCGGCTCTGCCTCATACAAAGTGTGACCAGCAAGCCCAATGACGGCTATACGGTAAAGCTCACCGAATGCGCTTGCTCCTATGGTCAAAGCGCTGAAGAACCGGCCTGCTCTTACACGTTGGGCGTGATCATCGGAGCTGTTCAAGTCATTACCGGTGTTCACATGCAGGGCGCCGAGATGGCGTGTCAATCTTGCGGCGCCGATACCTGTGTCTAGCAGATTGATCCTATTTTATCGTAGTAGATGAATGATGAGGATGCGCTTGCTCAGTCTCGTTCAAAGATCTGGACTGTGTAAGATAACTGCTTACCAGCCGCTTTGCCTAAATGACGCCAGTAGCGCGGGCGACAAACCCACGCACTGGCGCATTTGATATCTTCTGAACAACAAGGCTATACTAGCTTTTGCAAGATGCCAAATCTACCCCGGCACATTCCGCCGCAACTCCTCCAACCACACCGCTGCGGTTGAGTCACTCGGCGCACGCCAGTCGCCTCTGGGCGAAAGTGAACCACCGGAGCCGACCTTCGGGCCATTCGGTAGCGCTGAACGCTTGAACTGGCTTATTTGGAAAAAGCGGTATAGGAAGACCTCCAGCCAGCGCTTAATCGTCGCCAAGTCGTATTCGTTGCGTTTCTCAAGCGGAATACCCTCTGGCCAATGACCCTGGGTGCGATCACCCCATGCGTGGTAACTCAGGTAGGCGACCTTGCTGGGGCGGAACCCATAGCGCGTTATGTAGTAGGTGTTGAAGTCTTGCAGCTCGTAGGGACCGATCTTTGCTTCGGAGCTCTGAGCCGGCTCGCTGTGGTCGTCGCCGCCCGAGGGCACGAGTTCGGGCGAAATCTCGGTGTTGAGGATGGATTGCAGCGTCGCGTTTGTGGCGGCGTCGAACTGGCCCGACTGGATCACCCAGCGGATCAGGTGTTGGATCAGGGTTTTCGGCACCGAAGCGTTTACGTTGTAGTGGGACATATGATCGCCGACGCCGTACGTTGCCCAACCCAGGGCCAACTCGCTCAAGTCGCCGGTGCCCAGCGCCAAGGCATTGTGGAAATTGGCAAGGCGAAATAAGTGCGAGGTGCGTTCACCAGCTTGCACGTTCTCGAAGGTTATATCATAGACCGGCTCGCCCTGAGCGAAGAGGTGTCCAATGTCGCGTAGCATTTGTAAAGCTGATGGCTTGATGTCAATCTCCGCGGCTGTTGCGCCCAGCGCCTGCATCAACTGGCGAGCGTTGTGCAGCGTGCGCTCGCTGGTAGCGAATCCGGGCATGGTGTAAGCGAGAATATTTTGGCGGGGCAAGCCAAGCTGTTCCATCGTTCGGGCAGCCACGATCAGGGCGTGGGTCGAGTCGAGGCCGCCGGAGACGCCAATCACGATCCGCTCGATCCCAGTGCTGCGCAGTCGCTGCATCAATCCGTGAACCTGGATATTGTACGCCTCATAGCAGCGGGCGTCACGCGTCGCCGGATTGTCCGGCACGTAGGGGAAGCGCGCAATCTGGCGCTGGAGCGGAATCTCTCCGGTTGGTACAGCAAACTCGAAAGCAACCCGGCGCATAGCGCGCAGCCGCTCGGAGTGGTCGCCCGCCGAGTCGCTAAAGCTGGTCAGGCGCATCCGATCCTGTACCAGGCGTTCGAGATCGATATCGGCGCTGATGAGCTGTTCGCCAGACGCGAAGCGCGTGGACTCAGTCAACAACTCGTTATTCTCATAGATCAATGCGTGGCCGTCCCAGGCCAGATCGGTAGTGCTCTCGCCGGGTCCAGCCGCAGAGTAGAGGTAGGCGGCAACGCACTTGCCCGATTGGGCGGCGCAGAGATCGCGCCGGTAGTCGGCTTTGCCGATGGTGATGTTACTGGCCGAGAGATTGGCCAGCACCGTTGCGCCGGCCAAGGCGGCATAGGCGCTCGGCGGGATTGGCGTCCACACATCCTCGCAGATCTCGACGTGGAGCGCGAAATCGGGCAGATTCGCAGCCTGGAAGACAATATCGTTGCCAAAGGGTACGTTCACCCCAAGGAACGCCACTTCCCGGCTGATGGCGTCACGGGCAGCGGAAAATTGGCGCTTCTCGTAGAACTCGCGGTAGTTGGGCAGGTACGTTTTGGGAACAATGCCGAGAATCTTGCCCTGAAAGATGACGATGGCGCAGTTGAAAAGCTTGCCTTCGAAGCGCAATGGTGCGCCGACAATCAGGAGAGGAGTCAGCGATCTACTCGCTGTCGCCAGTTCTTCAATTGCTGCGACAGTCGCGTCGAGTAGCGCATCCTGTTGAAACAGATCGTCGTTGCTGTAGGCGGCAATTCCCAGCTCGGGGAAGAGGGCGACCGCCGCGTGAACATCTGAAGCACGTTGGGCCAATTCAAGCGTACGGCTAGCATTGTAGGCCGGATCGGCGATACGCACCGCGGGAATACAGACTGCGGCGCGAATAAATCCGTGGCTGTACAATGAGAAAAAAGGTTGCCGCGTTGTGTGGTTGTTTGCCATCGTTCTATCCTGAGACTTGTGTCTGTATCAATGTCGCCAGTATGGCCGTAGTATACTCCGCGCAGCAATATGGCGCAATGATGTTCAGAAAAGGCCTCATACAGATCACATAAGATCTGACAGGTCTTGGGGAAGGCTTTCTACAGCGCCACTTTAGACCTGTCAGATCTGAAGTAGACTCGATGCGAACGGTATTGCCCCAGAACGACATACGTCGCTGTGTAATTCTACGATCCGGCAATAAAACCCAACAGTTTGTGTCAGGCGCTTCGATCCTGGTCTGGGCTGCGGTTAGTGTCCGCGCACGCGGGTCGGTGTCACACGGACCGTTACCGAGTAGCTCTGGGCAAAGCTTTCGGGAGTCATCTGGATGCGCTTGATGCCCTCACGATATTTCTCCAGGTAAACCGGCGCATCGGTTGCAAGCGGCGCAGAGTCGATAATCTGGGCCGTGCCAGTCAGCACGACGATATTGCCGCCTCGCCCATCGCCGTCCAGGTGTAGCGCTACCTGTGGGTTACGGGCAATATTGCGGAGTTTTGGCGTGTTCGGCTGGCTGTAGATCAGAAATGTGGCGCCGTCCCATAGAAACCAGACCGGCACTGGTTGAGGCATTTGTTGACTGTCTACGGTGGTTAGCCAGATGATCTGTTCATCGTTCAACCGACGCACAACTCGTGCGCCGAACTCGGTCGTCGTGTCTAACATGAGTCCTCCCTATCAGATTATCAGTTCTCCGGCAACAGCCCGACCTAAGACGCAGATGGTTCATAACTGAGTCCAGGTTCATGATCTATGCAGGCTTGCGATCCGGTTACCTATGTATTATACAAGGATACGAAACGCACCAGCAGGAAAGATTCTTGTTGGGTCAAGGCTCCATCGAAGTAGAACGCCATGACAGATATCTGCGCTAATCGACGCACAGTTGCGTTATCTGTGTTCTATTGCAGGGCGTTGATACAATCCTAACTACTGGAACAAAACCACAGTCGATCAGATGAGCGGGTCAATGGTACATCGCTCCACTTCCATCCATTGCTGGCCGGGAGCTTCCAACAAGCCCCAGCCAAGCCGCCCTTGAGGTGTAACGATCAGGTACTGGTTGTCCAGCCACATGACGAAGGAGAGCGGGCCGCCAGGCGATGGCGCGTGTTCGAGCACCGCCCTGCCATCGACGCGAAAAGAGGATTGCTGTTCGCCCCATTCGATTTCGTAGGTGTGCCATTCGGTCATCGTCGCCGGTACGATTGCTTCGCGAATGCCAATTGTGTGCTGAATGAGCGACCAGAAACCGCGATAGAGCGGCGTAACCTGCATCAGCAAGACTGCCAGCGGCGCAATGGGCAGTAGCGCCAGAGCCCCCGGGCGTTGAGTGTCGATTGTGGCGGCTTTCCAACCATAACCAGGCGTGTGTAGATCGAGACGCATGTTTGCTGGCGGGGAAGCGTAGAAGAACCAGATTGCACGGGGCAGGCGGGGTAAACGACGCTCGGATACGATGAAGGGGTAGTTCCAGAAGCCAAAACCGGCGGTGCCGCGCAGCTCCCCAGAAGGTAAGGAAAAGCGCGCCCGCACATTTAGTCGCAGCGGGGAGCGCCGGATCAAACGTTGACCCGGACGCACCCCGTAATCATCAAGCTGCGCATCGCTGTATTGCTGAGTTGTTGTGTCGTTGGTGACGAAGCGCAGCACAGCGCCGGTTTCCTCCAATGCGGCATTGCCCAAAATGTAGCGCCGCCAGCGGATCACCGGCTCTGCACTCAAGTCTTCCATCATCGCTCCGCGACTCACCCCTCTTGCTTGACAATCCCCAAGCTTGCTTCGCCTTCGCCCGTCTCGATGTTCTCGACGTAGGCAGCGGCGGGGGGAGGAACAAGCACCAGATCGGTTGCCAGTGTCTCCGCCTTGATGTAATCGCCCCAGGTCGCAACAACATCGCGCAGAAAGCCGCCATTGACCGCAGCGCCATCCACAAAGAGTGCGATCCGGTCGCTGATCGCCAGGCCGGCGCTTTTACGCGCGTCTTGCACATTACGGACCAGATCGCGCGCTGCACCCTCCAGGCGCAATTCCGCCGTGATGTTCGTGTTGAGCGCAACGAGCAGGCCATCGCCCTCGGCCACGGCAAAACCGGCGGGCGCGCTCGATTCGACTAGAACCTCGTCGGGCTGCAACTCCACAGACTGGCCATCTACAGTTAGGCTGATCGCTTGACCAGCCTCGACCGCGTGAGCCATCGCCCGGGCGCGCTCGCCGCTCGCTTCGCGCAGTGCCGCCGTTAGCGCCGGAACGAGCTTGCCAAACTTCTTGCCAACCGCGCGCAAGTTTGGGCGGAAGCGATATTCCACAAAGTCAGACGATGCAGCCAGGTATCGCACCGTTTTGATGTTCAGCTCATCGGCGAGTTCCGCTTCGAAGCGACGCAGTCCTTCGACATCAGACTGGGTGCTCGCGCGGACCCATATTTCGCTCAGGGGCTGGCGTACCTTCAGGTTAGCGTTCTTGCGTGCGGCGCGCCCCAACGAGACCACGCGCAGAAGCACCTCGGCGTCAGCGACAAGTCGATCATCGATCATGCTGACAGCGGCCTCGGGCCAACGCGCTAGATGCACGCTCTCCGCGGCTGTAGCGTCCGCATCGGTCACCAGGTTGCGGTAGATCGTCTCGCTGACGAAGGGCGTGAATGGCGCCATCAGCTTGGCGACGGTGACCAGGCAGGTGTAGAGCGTGCTATAGGCAGCCTGTTTGTCAATATCGGCCTCGCTCTTCCAGAAGCGCCGCCGGTTGCGACGCACATACCAGTTCGACAGTTCGTCGACAAAATACTCGATCTCTCGGGCGGCTGTGGTCACGTCGTAGTTTTCGAGGCTGGCCGTCACATCGCGCACCAGGCCGTGCAAGCGCGCCAGCGCCCAGCGGTCAATCGGCTGGAGATGCGGGTCAGACGCCGAGAGTTGGGATGCCACGTTCAGCTCTGCCGGGCTCCAAGAGTCGAGATTGGCGTAGGTCACAAAGAATGCATACGTGTTCCAGAGCGTCAGCAGGAACTTGCGCAGACTCTCGCCAACCAGCCCGCTACTGAAGCGGCGCGGGTTACCGGGCGGGCTCGCCGTGAACAAGTACCAGCGCAGCGCATCGACACCGTGCTCGTCAATCACGCTCTGCGGCGTCACCACATTGCCGCGACTCTTGCTCATCTTCTGGCCTTCAGCGTCGAGGATGTGCCCCAGGCAGATCACATTCTTGAACGCCGGCTTGTTGAAGAGCAGTGTGCTGATCGCGTGCAGAGTATAAAACCAGCCCCGAGTTTGATCAACCGCCTCGCAGATATAGTCAGCAGGATGGGCCGATGTGAAGCTGCCGGCGTTCTCGAAGGGATAATGCAACTGCGCCACCGGCATAGCGCCACTGTCAAACCAGCAGTCGGCCACATCGGGGATGCGGCGCATAACGCCGTGCGCCGGATCTTCCCAAGTCACCTCATCGACATAGGGGCGGTGCAGATCCAGGTCTTGCAGCGAGCGCCCGGTCTTCTGTTCCAGTTCAGCTAGACTGCCTACACACTCCATGTAGCCGTCGTCGGCAACCCAGATGGGCAGCGGCGTGCCCCAATAACGCTCGCGGCTGATGGCCCAGTCAATGTTGTTTTCAAGCCAGTTGCCGAAGCGCCCGTCGCGGATATGTTCCGGAACCCAGTGGATCTGCTGGTTATTGTTTATCAATTCCTGCTTGAACGCCGTCGTCCGAATATACCACGAACGCTTGGCATAATAGAGCAGCGGCGTGCCGCAGCGCCAGCAGAAAGGATAATTGTGGCGCACGCGCCCGCTCTTGAGCAGTAATCCCCGCTGCCGCAAGTTGCTGGTGATATCGGGATCGGCCTCTTTGAAGAACTTGCCGCCAAACCCTAACTCACCGAACTCAGACAGCACTTCGCCGCTCAGGTCTACCGAGAAGAGCGTGGGCAGGCCGTACTTACGCCCAACCTCCAGGTCGCCGTAGGCCGGAGCGATATGCACAATGCCGGCGCCGTCTTCCAGGCTGACGAAATCGTCGGCGATGACCTGATACGCCGCGCCCCAATCCACCGTGTCGCCGGGAGCGGGCACGCCATCGAAGAGGTTCTGGTAACGCAGACCGACAAGTTCGCTTCCGGTGAAGGTACGCGCGATCGTCGTCCCGTCGCCAAGCACAGCAGCAACGAGCGCAACAGCCATGATCAATTGTTCGTCACCATACTGGATCAGGCCATACTCAGCGTCGGGCTTGACCGCCAGCGCCACGTTGGCCGGCAGCGTCCAGGGCGTTGTGGTCCAAGCGATAAAGCTCGCCCCAGCCAGATCGGCAGCCAACGGGTGCGCATTGCCGTCGTCCGGCCCCTTGACCCGGAACCTAACCCAAACGCTGGGATCGTCCACGTCGTCTTGGAAGCCCAGGCTGACTTCGTGGTCACTGAGACTCGTGCCACAGCGCGGACAATGCATCGTCACTTTGTAGTCGCGAAACAGCAACCCCTGATCCCAGAACTGCCGGAAGATCCACCACAGCGACTCGATATAACTATTTTCATAGGTAATATAGGCATCTTCGCTCAACCAGAATGCAATACGTTTGGTGAAAACTTTCCATTCCTGAATATAACGCCAAACGCTCTCGCGGCACTTCGCGTTGAACTCGGCAATGCCATAACGCTCAATATCGGGCTTGCCGCGAAAGCCTAACTCTTTCTCGACCTCGATCTCGACGGGGAGGCCGTGAGTATCCCAACCCTCACGCCGCCCGAAGATGCGATAACCTTGCATCGAACGATAGCGCAGAATAATGTCTTTGAACGTGCGGCTAATCACGTGGTGCAAGCCAGGTCGTCCATTTGAAGTTGGCGGGCCTTCGTAGAACACAAAGGGCTTATCGCCGGACTGGAGCGACTTTTCGACAACATGATTCGCCTGCCACCACTCCAGAACTTCTTCTTCCAGCCTCGGAAATGCAACATTCGTTTCAACCGATTTGAACATACAGTACTCCATTTTGTGATTAGAGATGAGAGGTTGTCTGAAAAAGGCAGATTGGCAGTACTTCAGCCATCTGGAATCTCATCTAACATCGCATAGCTCTCTTCTTTTGACGCTGACAACCTATCGAGATCAATAAAAAAACCTCGCCCCTAACAGGGACGAGGACGAACCTCGCGGTACCACCCCGCTTCAACCAACATCTGATGCTCGAATTCGGCTAGTAGATTTCAGATTGGCTCTCTATCCAATCCAAAATCACTCATCCAAATCTCAGTTGGTTACACTCGGTGAGGATCGAAAATCCTCTGTCCTGGTAACGGTGGACAAAACCGGATGGAACTACTAGATTTACGTCACATACAACATAACACGTCATAACCGTTGCGCATATATTACGGATTATATCGTATGTTTATGTATCGTTCGCTCACCAGCTCCGAGGTGATATTCTGTGTGGCTCGACCTGCCTGGCTTCCACTGTCCCAGGTTCGCTAGCGGCGATTACACACATACTCGTCCTCATCATCGCCTTTGGCCTAAGTATAACAATCCCGTACAGAGCCGTCAAGAATTGCAAGTACAGCACAGACAAACCAGATGGACATGAGGCTCTCACAAGTATTTGTTCTTGCCGGCAATCCTCATCGAAGTCCTAGTCAGGTTGGCGACAAGCGCTGCCGGGTAATTTTCCCATCGCAATCGGGCAAGATACCCCATATGCGCTGCAACGTTTTCTCCTAGAAACAACTCGGGCGCATACACTACAATCTATTTTATTTAATAGCCACTTTATAGTACTACAACGAGACTTCCCGACACACCTCGTTGGAACGCCATCGAACATGTCACCCTGAGCGTCGCGAAGGGTCTCGCACCCGCTTCCCAGGAGATTCGTCACGTCGTGCAGCATGACATGGCGCGTTGTAGTAATAGAACGAGTATCCGGAGGAAATTATGGCAATCAACGAGCAAAATATGGCAATACATCGGTTCTCACTTCGAACCGAGACCTGGCCCGATTGGTTTGTGCAATTTCTGGCAACGTTGATTACCGCCGCGATAGTGGTAAGCGGCGCCTGGCGCCTCGATACCATCATGGTTCCTATCGTATAGTATCAGCGAGATGGCGGCACATCGCTGTCCCAAGTTCTGCATTTTCCTCATGCGCCCAGTCATTACTGCGGCGCTTTTGCGCGTTTGAAAACAAAAAAACCAAGACCAAGAAGGCTATAACATTCCTACAGCATTGTCAGCACCACCGTCAGCGTCACGATGCTCGCGAGATTAGAAAACAATACGGCAGTGGTCACAAAGGCGGGCATCAGATCATTCTCCATTGCAATAATCGAGACTAAAACCGCTGATGGCATACTGGCCTGGAGAATACCCGCTCTCCACGCCATCCCTTCCAAACCAAAAGGCGCAGCCAACGCAAAGCCGAGCAGCGCGCCGCCAAGCAGCCGTACTGCGCTGATCACAACGATATCGAGGTTAGGGCGGGGAATACCGGCGTTTGCCAGTTGCACACCAAGAACGATGAGCATTGTTGGGATAAGCGCGCCTGACAGCAATTCAACCGGCCGGGTGATGAATGCCGGCAGTTCGACTTGGAACCAGTTGAACAACAACGCTGGAGGAAGCGCGATCAGCGCCGGTGTCTTGAATACCTCACCGATGGCATGCACCGTGCCGCCGCGTCCCACATTTGCCGCTGCGATACAAATCACAAATGCAACGACGACAATGGTCAAGAAATAGATCGTTGCAGCCAGCAATGCCTCATCGCCAAACGCAAATTGAACAATCGGCAGGCCAAAATTCCCCACATTCCCAAAGGTTGCTAACATAACGTAGATCGCCGTCATTTGGCGGGAGCGACGCAGCAGCCGCGCCACGGCGAATGCAATCAATGCCGAGCCGATATAGACGACGCTGATAAAGCCGATCATACGACTGGCAAGCGCTAGCTCAATGCGCGCTGTGCTCAGAACATTGAAGACAAACGCCGGCGTCACCACAAAGTAGGCGAAGCGCGACAAGGTACGCGCTTCGAGGTGTAAGCGTGGTCCGACGATATAACCGAACAAAACCAAAAGAAAGACAGGAATTAATACATTCAAAAAGACTGCGAAGAGCTGGCCCATAGGGTTTGGTAATCCTCCATGCATTGACAGAACATGTGATAGCGAGTACAATAACCAAATCCAGAAATTTTCATATAATCTACTTTTTTGCAATAATTGTTAAAAAGTATCAACCGGCCTTGATGCCTAGCCAGAATAAGCTATATAGTTATATTCTGTTGTTAATGGTACCATACTTTTTGATATTTACTTATCCCTATCACTTGTATTTTTGGTTAGGCATTGTAAGCATTTCTCTGACCTCTGATCTTATCTCTTAATCAGAAGTATAATAACTGCGCGCAGAGTAAAATAGACATAAATATTTTGGTCATTCCTTTATCGAATGAGGAAAGATAAGGAGGTGCGCTATTGCGTAAATTACTGCGCCTATCAAAAATCATCGACACAGTAACGGAATGGCTAGGCATCTTCACTTACTGGCTCGTCCCTGTTGTGTTGCTTGTTGGCGTCTATAATGTTGTGGTTCGTTATGTTGGTCGCAGCATTGGACAGAACCTGTCTTCTAACTTCTACATCGAGTTGCAGTGGTACATTTTCTCATTGATCTTCCTTCTTGGAGCCGGCTATGTGCTCAAGCATGACGGACATGTGCGCGTAGACGTTCTGTATAGCCGCTGGGGGCCTCGAACTAAAGCCTGGATCAATTTGTTTGGCGCTCTCTTTGCCCTGATCCCGTTCAGCGCACTTCTTATTTATTTCTCCTGGTCGGCGGTTAAATTCTCATGGGAAATACGTGAAATGTCCTCGGATGCGGGCGGCCTGCCGCGCTACCCCATCAAAACGTTTATTATTGTCTGCCCTATATTGCTGATCATACAGGGTATGTCGGAGTTTATCAAAAACCTGGCGTTTCTTACGGGTCATCTCGCTTACCACGAAGAGAGCCGCGAAAGCGTTGTTTGACGGAGGAGGCCAATGGATCTGGTCTTGGAGTTACTCGGGCCGACGATGTTTCTTGGCGCCCTTGTTCTGCTTGCGTTGGGCTATCCGGTGGCGTTCTCGCTGGGGGCTGTTTCAATTATCTTTGGTATTATCGGGATCGCTCTCGATCTCTTCGAGCCCATTCTCCTCCGGGCATTGCCGTCGCGTATCTTTAATATTATGTCGAACTTTACGCTGCTGGCAATCCCCTACTTTATCTTTCTTGGTTCGATGCTCGAGAAATCAGGGTTAGCCGAAGACCTGCTTGAAACGATGGGAATCTTGTTTGGTCCTCTCCGTGGCGGCCTAGCGATCGCTGTCGTCGTTGTTGGCGCGATGTTGGCCGCCACCACCGGCGTGGTCGCCGCAACGGTGGTAGCGATGGGCTTGATCTCGCTCCCTATTATGCTGCGCTACAACTACAACAAAGAGCTGGCCAGCGGAGTGATTTGCGCTTCGGGAACCCTTGGGCAGATTATTCCGCCCAGTATTGTGCTCGTTGTGTTGGGTGACCAGTTGGGTGTTTCGGTTGGAAAGCTGTTCATCGGTTCGCTTATTCCGGGCCTGATCATGACCGGCGCGTTTGTTATCTATTGCGCTGTCCTGGCCCAGATCAGGCCGAGCATAGCGCCAGCATTGCCCCTCTCCGAACGCTCGCTTAGCGGTGCAGCGTTGCGCAACCGAGTAATTAAAGTCATGATTCCACCCCTGCTCTTAATTTTTGCCGTACTGGGCAGCATCTTCTTCGGGATTGCGACTGCAACCGAGGCTGGCGCAGTTGGCGCTCTGGGTGCGACAATCCTGGCGGCGCTGAACCGCCGCTTGAGTTGGCAGACGATCCGCGATGTTGCCGATTCGACAATGCGGGTTACGACCCTGGTGATCTTCATTCTGATTGGATCAACGGCTTTCGCTCTGATCTTTCGCGCACTAGAGGGCGACAAGTTTGTGTTCGATATTATGGCGAATCTACCCGGAGGGGTTATAGGCTTTATGATCGTCGCAATGCTGATCGTTTTCTTTCTCGGCTTCTTCATCGATTTCTTCGAGATCTGTTTTATTGTCATCCCCCTCTTTGTGCCGGTGGCAGGGGCGCTTGGTATTGACTTGGTCTGGTTTGGGATTATTCTGGGCGCGAACCTGCAAACATCGTTCCTAACTCCGCCGTTTGGCTTTGCGCTCTTCTACCTGCGCGGTGTGGCGCCGCCCGAAATAACAACCGGGAATATTTATCGGGGGGCAATCCCCTTCATCCTGATCCAGGTTGTTGTACTCGCCCTTGTGATTGCGTTTCCCAACCTTTCGTTGTACTTGCCATCGTTGATCCGCTAGTGTATCGATAGCATATGACGTGTTTCTTAGCGAACACACAACAGCGCCGGTTTAGCACCGGCGTTGTTTGTTTTGAGTTGACGAGAGGCGACCTCAGATTGGATTATTCGCGACGAAGATGTTGAAGGGCTGCTCGTTCGTTTGGCTCCACGTATAGATCTTGGAGCGAAATTCCTTCCAGGGTTCGTAGACTGCCTTGAAGTCTGGATTGTTGGCCGCGTTTTCTTCGAAGAGTTCAAAAGAAGCTTGCTGCGCTGCTACCATAATCTCGTCGCTATAGGTTCGGAGTTGAACACCGCCGGTTAGCAACTCATCCAGTGCGATTCGATTGAGTGCGTCGTACTTCGCAAGCATGTCGATGTTAGCGGTATAGGCTGCCGCCGCCAGGATCTCCTGATATTCCTTGGGCAGCTTATTGTATGCGTCCAAGCTCACCTGGAGATCTAAAGCTGGACCTGGTTCCCACCAACCCGGTGTATAATAAAAGTCTGCAACCTCGTTGAAGCCAAGTTTCTGGTCATCATACGGGCCGACCCACTCGGTCGCGTCGATGGCGCCTGTCTGGAGCGCCTGATAAATTTCGCCGCCAGGAATCGTCTGGGTTGCAACGCCCAGTCGCACCATCACCTCGCCGCCCAGTCCGGGAATACGCATCCGAAGGCCCTGGAGATCGGCAAGCGTATTGATCTCGTTGCGGAACCAGCCGCCCATCTGGGTGCCGGTGTTACCGGCTGGGAAGTTGATGACATTGAATTGAGCAAACACCTGGCGCATGGCGTCGAGGCCGCCCCCGTGATAGAGCCAAGCATTCTGCTGCTGTGCTGTCAGGCCGAAAGGAGCTGAGGTAGCGAAGGCCAAAGCGCTATTGAGGCCAACGTAATAGTAAGCTGCGGTATGTCCAGCCTCGACCGTGCCCTGCTGAATGTTTTGGAGCACTTCGAGGCCAGGGAAGAGTTCGCCAGCAGGAAGCGGCGTAAGTTTGAACATGCCGTTGGTCATTGCGGCAACGCGTTCGGCAACGGTCTGCGCCCCGCCATAAATCGTATCGAGCGAAATGGGCCAACTTGTACCAATACGCCATTCCACCGCCGGCAATGCTGATCCCTGGGATGGTGCATCGGCTGAAGAGTCCGTTGCATCTTCCAAACCGCCTTGTTCCGTCGTTGCCGACGTACAGGCTGCAAGCGTTAGCGCTGCACTGCCGAGGACGCCAGCCGCCGTACCTCGGAGAAACTCTCGTCGTTTCATCTGTTGCTCCTGAGCATCTTATTGGGGGCTTACAATTTCTGTATTATACGGAAAACCTTATTTTTTTGCAATGAAATACTTGTGTTTCTCCAAGGTTAGCAATTGGTAATCGCTCATGTAGCCATGCGTATTGTCAGAAAACAACGCTTATCCATTTCTTCTATATGTATGATCCATTTGTAAAGAAAGAGTAGCTGTATCAACATAGAGCAACAGAGCATAGCAACTTTTGAATGTTATGCGACAAGCTTACAAGTTATCGCTAGGACACTGCTCAAAAATATTTACATGCATCGATCCGCCTTTCATTTGTACTTTATGCCAATATGCCTGAGATCTTTCGCAGGCGATTGCCCAGAGCCCTGCGCCGCGTGTACTCTGAACCATTCGCGAGTCTGTCCTGAATCATTCGCGAGTCTGTCCTGAGCACTTCGACTGCG
>JAKSDJ010000926.1 GCA_022360155.1 Chloroflexales bacterium
CTCCGCGAAGGGTCTTGCAACCTTTGGCAACGAGATTCTGCACGTCGTTCAGAATGACATGTCTCGTTGTAGTATCAGCGAGGAAATACCGACAAATTAAAACAGATATTCAACCGATCTTGACCGATCTTGAAATGGGCAGCACGCTAGGAGATCGTATCCCTGGAGTGACGGTTGAAGTCTATAAAGTTCGCGCAAGGAATTCTGATAGCACACCCGGAAAAAGCGGCGGGTATCGCATTGTTTATCAAGTAACATCAGAAAACACAGTTATTCTTATCCCCGTATACTCAAAAACCGAACAATCTGATATCTCACGACAAGAGATACGCAATATTATTACGGAATATCAGCAGGAATATGTAGAAACAGTAGCGAATAATGAGGATGAAGAACCACTGACGAACGAACAACGGGCGGAACAAGGGGCGAGTGAGAACGATGACCGAGAAAGAAGTGCGAGCGACGACCATACAAATGAGGAAGCGTAGTACATCATTGTAGTAGCCGCCAAAAGTATTTACAGAGCAATTAAAAAAACTTATTATAAAGCCAGAAAACTCTGATCTTCATTTCAACAATCGTGCATAGTCCCACGCCGCTGCCATGCCCCGAACCTGGGCGCGACTTTTGCGCCTGGTTCTGTGCCGCTGGTGAGTGTCGGTCACAACGCCTGCCAGCGGCGTCGATGAAAGTGATTGTTAGGCGACAACAGTATGTCGAACGTACACTCCTGCGCCATGTCACCAATTGTTTTGGACATTCCTGCCGCGACGTTGGAGGAACTGCGCGTGAGGCGGTCCAAGCGAAAATCTCCCCCAGCAGGAGCAACTGACCGTCCAATTCTAACGACAGTGGAAATGGTACAACGGCTCGGGGCGATTGATCCGTCTAGTTTAGCAAAGGCGTTCTGCGAAGATATGGATCGCCTGCAAGCCGAAGTTGAAGACGAGTATGACGCCTTCCTGTTGGATCCCGGAATGGGCCCGATGACATACATCACGACTGACGGGCGAATCCTCAATGATTATCGCACGTGGGACGGTGAAGGCATCCAATTTGAAACGAGTCTTGATCGGGTTGTTGCCTCACTCGTTGTTGGGGCAGAGAAAACAGGCGTTGCGTCGCTCCTGAATCTGATACCTGCACTCGAGAACGGTGTTCCATGCACAACATGCAATGGCACGCGTTGGTTCAAACTGCAAAACGGCGAAATCGTATGTCCAACATGTTCTGGCAGGGGCGAATGTCCCAACGCGTAGTCAATCCTTACACCGGATAGCGCCACCTAACAATCATGCGCACCGGAGCGGCGGACTGGTTGCATCTTGAAGTCCACTGTCTGGCGATGCGGGTTGTTCGGCAGTAACGCGCCTATATTCCTTCATTCATTTCACCAACCTGGTGAGTGGAAGAATTGATTGGGCAGATGCTGTTGCGAACGCCCTGACGGCTACCCGGCTCACTGATGTGTTGAGGAACTGCGAGCGCCGGCCACACAAGTACGTCGAGTTGCTCCACATTATCCAACTCGTGCATACGCTATCATAGTAATTGGTGCGCTCCTTGGTTACATAATTTATGTCGATACCATCACGACAGCGCCAATGAAAGAATGCTCCGATCTTCTCGCGAGCGGTGTGGATGCGCTCGAATGGATGAAGCAAGTCGAAAAAAGGGCGTTCTGATCCGACGCAAGACCATCACCTCTATCTCACACGTTGTCCCGCCGCATAGCCGTGCTATAATGGGCTTGATGCGGTTTGTACACACAAGGAGCGATGGTCATGGCGATTGACACACCCGCTCGCATGCCAGCAACCTTCAAAGTGCCGGTTGAACCGATCTGGCAATTGCGTATTGAGCAATACCACCAGATGATTCGGACGGGAATTTTGACCGACGATGATCCGGTTGAACTGTTAGAAGGATGGCTGGTCACCAAGATGCCAAAGAACCCATCACATCGACTGACGACCCAACTCACGTGTGAAGCGTTGAGCGGGTTGATACCGGCTGGATACTATGTCGATGATCAAGAACCCCTGACGACCGACGAGAGTGAACCCGAGCCTGACGTAATGATCGTGCGCGGTCACCGGCGCGACTATCGCGACCGCCATCCCGGGCCGGCGGATATTGCGCTGGTGGTTGAAGTGTCCGACACAACGCTCCAACGCGATCGGACGCTAAAAAAACAGATCTATGCGCGTGGCGGCATCCCAATCTATTGGATGATTAATTTGCCCGAGCAGCAGATCGAATGCTATACCGATCCTTCAGGCCCGGCGGAACAGCCTGACTATCAACAGCGCCGCGATTATCCTCCTGCCGAGCATATTCCGATGTACATTGGCGAGCAGCGCATCGGTGAGCTTGCAGTCGTCGACCTGCTCCCGTAACTGTTAAACCCAAACACATGCGTGCCGCCAAACGGTCGGATCGAGTCGACATGGTCATCTGGAGGCGACGAAACGACTTCCCCGAATCTATGCTATAGTATCTCCTCTGGTCGCTGCCGAGTCTCTGGTCGTTAGGTGCGGTTCGCAAATACAAGAGATGGCCAGATCCAAGGAGATAGCAAGATGACCGCCTGTGCGAACCAATCCGCCATCCAAGCAGCAGTGCAAGAACACAACGTCAGTTCCCGTTTGCAATGGAAGCTGTGGCTGTATACCAATTTCGACTGCAACCTCAGCTGTAGCTACTGCGTGGCTGAGTCTTCGCCGAGCGCCGCCCGCCGCGGATTGGGGCTGGAGAACGTTCGGCGTTTAGTCGATGAGGCGCTGGATCTCGGGTTTCAGAGGGTCTTTTTTACCGGTGGCGAACCGTTTATCCTGAGCGAAATATACGATATGCTGGCCTACGCCTCAGCGCGCATGCCGACAACCGTGCTGACCAATGCGATGCTTCTCCGGGGGCAGCGCTTGGACAAGCTGTGCGCCATCGCCAATCAGAACCTGAGCTTCCAGGTGAGCCTTGACGGAGGCCGGCCTGAGCACCACGACGCTTACCGCGGAAACGGAAGCTGGCTCAAGGCAGTAGAAGGCATCCGCCGCCTCAAGGCTGAAGGGTTTCGGGTGCTGATCAGCTCGACGGAAACGCCAGCCAATACAGCGTTTTTAGATGAATTGCATGTGTTTCGGCGCAGCTTGGGCATTCCCGATGAGGACCATTTTGTGCGTCCCCTGGCCAGGCGTGGTTTCTCGCAGGAAGGGATTGAAGTCGGCGTCAACACCTTGATTCCCGAGGTAACGGTCACGATCAACGGCGTGTACTGGCATCCCGTGGTCTCGCCCAGCGACACCGATATGTTGGTGAGCAAGCAAATCTTTCCGTTAGCTAACGCTGTGCGTGCTATCGAACAGCAGGTCGCTGCTGTCGAGAATCAGGCCAATATGGCGCGAACCGAGTTCACGTGAGGCAAGTGAAGGGTCAGCTCCCGTGCGGAGCAGAGAGCGCCAGATGACGGATGCCGCCGACGAAATCGTTGCAAGCATCCCTCTTGTTCTGCAACGAGACAGTTCATTCTGACTCCCTCGCGAGCCGGTCCTGAGCCCTTCGGCTGGGCTCAGGACCGGCTCGCGAAGGGCTCGGGGTGACATGCATGCTCGACGGACTCAACGCAGTGCGTTTGGAAGTCTCGTTGCAGGATTAGAACCAATACTTTTCAAATAAGACCTTTAAGGTCTTGCATAGATGCTTTCGGAAGCCTTACCCAAGACCTTAAAGGTCTTCCATCGCGCTTATCTGAAAAGTATTGGGACTAGAACACCAGTAGAGGATTGACAGGATTGACCAGACGAGTTTGCACACATTCGACATCAGAATGCCTTTGATAATCCTGTTCATCCTGTCAATCCTGTCAAAAGGCGAATATTCTACCAACATTCTAGGGAATCGTTATCTATGGATCAACTACGATCGCTCTTTTTGCTGCGGCCCGACATCGTTTTTCTCAACCATGGCTCCTTCGGCGCCTGTCCGCTGCCCGTCTTTGAAGCGTACCAAGCGTGGCAACGTGAACTCGAGCGCCAACCGGTAGAATTCCTGCAGCGCCGCTTTGCCACGCTCATGCAGGAGGCGCGCGAACGGCTTGGCGCTTACGTCGGCGCCGCGAGCGATGAGATTGTGTATGTTCCAAATGCTACGACCGGTCTCAATATTGTCGCCCGATCATTAACGCTTCAACCAGGCGACCACATCCTCACCACCAACCAGGAGTATGGGGCGCTTGATCGAACGTGGCGTTTTATCTGTAACCGGCGGGGCGCACACTATATCCAACAATCCATTCCGCTGCCGATTACGTCGGCACAGGAGGTGGTCGAGGCAATCTGGGCAGGCGTCACCGCGCATACCCGCGTGCTGTTTATCAGCCACGTCACATCACCGACCGGGTTGATCTTGCCAATCGCCCCGCTCATTGAACGGGCGCGCGCCGCGGGGATTATCACCGTCGTTGATGGCGCCCACGCGCCGGGGCAAATCCCGCTTGATCTGCATGCGCTAGGGGTGGATTTTTATGCCGGCAATTGCCACAAGTGGATGATGAGCCCTAAAGGCGCGGGCTTCCTCTACGCACGACGTGATATGCAATCGTTGCTGCAACCGCTGACGGTGAGTTGGGGGTGGATGAGCGACACGCCAAGCGCGTCACGTTTTGTCGATGAGCAGGAATATCAAGGGACGCGCGATATCGCTGCCTACCTAAGCGTTCCGGAAGCGATTCGCTTTATGGAGCAGCACCAATGGACCGAAGTCCGCAAGCGCTGCCATAAATTGGTGCGGGAAGCCGCCCGCCGCGTTGAGATGCTGACCGGCATGGCTCCGATTGCACCCGTAACGGATACTTGGGTTGCCCAAATGAGTGCATTGCCAATACCATTGTGCAATGCGGCAGTGTTGAAACAGCGCTTATATGATGAGTTTGCTGTAGAGGCGCCCATTGCGACCTGGCGCGATCGGCAATTTGTCCGCGTTTCTATTCAAGGATACAACACAGCAAGCGATGTTGACGCCTTGATTGCTGCGCTCGATCAATTGCTCCCAGAGGTGAAGGCGGAATAAAATGAGCACGATTAGCAAATGAGCAAATACAACCGATACCGTCATCATCCCGACCCCGAGTATCAGCGCTGGGGCCGCGCGTATCGATCATTTCCGGGCGTCGTAGAATGTGTCCGGCTCATTCTCAATGGCAAGGCAACTGGCGCTTGGGCCGACGTCATAGCCTTCGAACTTGCTGAAAACGCAAGTGACTGCCTCGCAGAACTGATTGACGCATTTCATGAGCACACCACGAATGATGTCGCAGTGTACGTGATGATTGCGCTGGAAATGGCGGCAATTCCTGAGAGCGTTGACTTCTTGTCCGATGTATTGCAGCAAGGCGATCCGCGATTTATATCGTACGCCCGCCATACGCTACAGGCGATTAACACTCGCGAAGCGCGTTCAGCTTTGTTTCACGCGACGCATGCCGAACAATCGTATGCAGCGGATCCAGCAGCCGGGCCAGTTTCAAATGAAGCATCGTCGCCGTCGACTCAATGAAGCAAGCCTTTCAGCGATAACTCTCCAAGCGTCTCACTATGAGCGATTTCCAATCCCATTCCGCAAATACGGGAGGTGAAGAAGCAATGAGACAAGGTTTCAAGATAACCAACGCGACCTTCCTGTTAGGGTTTGCTCTGATGGTTTTTGACGATCAAAATCGGTCATGGAAAAGGCGCTCATAGTGCCGCCTGAAGGCGGCTGTGCTGCCGTAAAACCGCCTTCAGGCGGCACTACGTCAAACAGGTTGATTGTCAAAATTCACTAGGCATGGCTTGCAGCCGCGCTGACTTCAGTGTGGAGCGTGACGTGAGGTGCGGCTACAAGCCATGCCTACATTGGCCCGTCGAACTTTGTTTTAACCTCCAATGCGCAACGCGCACATCGTTGCAGGGCAAGCGCGACTCCAAAGATCGGAACCGCCGATACACGCCGATATGCGCCGATTGTGGTCTTTCTGTGGCAAATCTGCGGCTATTTGCGTGATCTGCGTGCTATTGCAGGATGTTGGATTCAATCCTATCTTACTCCGGCAATCTACGCAGATCGCGGAGCCGCTCGACCTGCGAGCGCAGCACCCGCTAGTTCTGCTGCAGGTTCGCCACCGAAGGATCGGGCTTCCACTCCATTGTTCCATTGTCGATCACCCGTACGAATTGTGTGAGGGGGCGCGGAGTGGATTGGGAAAATGTCGGGCATCGACCTGAATGGCCAGGAGATGACTGGCTTGATTGACTACCTCGATGCCCTGGAAACGTAGTGTTCACGCCGACGCCTGATCGAGCCGAGCAATCTGTTCTGCGCTCAACATGACCTCGGCCGCGTCCAGGTTTTCTTGCAGCCGTTGACGCGAACCCGATGAAATAAGCGCAGTCATGGCCGGGGAAGCCTGAAGCATCCACGCCAAGACGACTTGATTCGGCGTTGCGCCGGTTTCATACGCAATCTGGTGCAATGTCTTCAAGCGGACTTGCATGTCAGCGGCGTCATATTCATCTGGCTGGTAATGTGCCGGGATGCGATGTTCGGGATGGCTGTACACCCCGCCCAACAATGTCGAATAGGCGACGATTGTGAACGTATCGGCGTGTGCCCGCGCGTAGTCAAGCAAGTCGACATTCACTGGCATCTGCGTATTGGAGAAAGCCATGATGCCCGATTTGGGTCGCAGATAGCTATGCCGTTGCTGCACGCAGCAATATTCGGCCCACCCGTGCTGGCGGCTCAGCAGCCGCGCTTGTTCGATGCGCCAGGCTAAGGTGTTGCTACAGCCAATGAAGCGTACTTTGCCTTGCTGCACCAGTTGGTCGAAGGCTTGGAGTGTTTCCTCTAACGGAGTAGCGCGGTGATCGGTGTGCGCATAGTACAGGTCCAGGTAATCGGTCTGGAGGCGGCGCAAACTCTGCTCACACTGCTCGATGATGGTCTGTCGCGTCAAACTGATCGGGACACGGGGCGGCATATTATAACCAACCTTCGAGGCCAGAAAGAGCTTGTCGCGATTATGGCGCGCTTTGCACCAGCGACCAAGCACCTGTTCACTCTCTCCGCCTTCGCACCCCTCGACCCAAAAGGCATAGTTGTTGGCCGTGTCAAGGAAGTTTCCGCCCGCATCACAATAGAGGTCGAGTAATTGGAAGGATCGCGTCTCGCTAATCGACGAGCCAAAGTACATACAGCCGAGACATAGTGCGCTGACTTGCTCGGCGGTCGGTCCAAGTTGCGTATAACGCATTGTGAAACTCCTCCTACAATCTCCTTTCCGTGATATTATCACACAATCGAAAATGCTGAATATTCACAGGCTGCTGAGTATTTCATTGCTACGCGATAACATGGCATCGATCAGTTCTTGCGGCTCGATGACGACAACATCACGCCCCAACCCGAAGACGAACATCATGGCTGGTTCCACGGCCTCTGCTTCAAACCGTGCTGTAAACCAACCATCGGCATCCGCTGCTTCGATGACTTCATAGCGTCCGGTGCTGTATCGGTGAACAAAATTTTTGCGATGTGGATGGATCTTGAGTGTAAAGCGATATTGAAGAAGCGATTCGAAGAATGACTGCATGTGCGTACGCCAGAAATGCTCTAAGTCGAAATCTGCTTGGCGTTGAAACGTAGCATCTTGGATCGCAATCTGATGAAAGCGTGACGCGCGATAGATGCGAAACTCCCCATCACGCCGAGCAATGAGGTACCATGTCCCGGCTTTTGCAACCAAGCCGTACGGTTCTAGAACCCGTTCAACAACCTCGCCATCGTGATGCTGGTAGATAACGTGCAAGCATTGATCATGGTTCACGGCGTGGAGCAAATCAGTCAGACAAGCCGGAGCTTTATCATCAATCCACCAGGTCGAGTCGACCAGCATCCGCTGCCGCAAGTGCTCGACCACTTGCTGATGCAGCGATGGCAGAGTGGACAAAAACTTCAGCAGCAGACTCTCTGATGCCGCTGCAAGACCGATATCTGACAACAATTTTGCATTCCCTGCAAGAAAAAGCGCCCGTACTTCAGACTCGTTCAATCCAGTCAAGGACAGACGATAGTTTTCAACCAGCCCAATGCCGCCTCCCTGCCCACTCTGTGTATAGACAGGAACGCCCGCAGCGGAAAGCGCCTCGATGTCACGCAGAATCGTGCGTTTTGTCACGCCTAATGCCTCAGCAAGCTGTTTCGCTGTCATTTTCTGCTGCATTTGTAAATGCAGCATGATGGCTAGCAAGCGATCGGCCCGCATGATTATCCTCAAAAACCACACAGCATTGGTGACAGAGGGTGTCACCAAACCCAGTGTATCATAAATTCAATCGTTGTCTTGAAGCAAATGGAGCATATGCTATGAGCAAGAAGATACCTCGTTTCAGCGTTGACCCTGTCCCGAATTGCCCTCCCGATATTGGACGATGGTTGGCAATCATTGATGATGCCCGAGAGCGCTTGCATTTTGCGTTGCAGTCGGTGCAAGACGCTGATTTAGATGCAGCACCGCCAATTGGCATCAACAGTATCGGGACGATTTTGTATCACCTTGCCCTGACAGATCTTAACTGGGTGTATGATAACCTGTTGCAACAGCCGTATCCAGATGATATTGCCCATCTTTTCCCCTACCCTCTAACCAATGAGCAAGAGCAGCTTTCGTCTGTGGCCAGATGGACTTTACCGGCTTACCAGCAGCGTTTGGCTGCGGCACGCGCCAAAGTGCATAGAGTATTCAGCGCGATGAGTATTGAGGCTTTTCGCGAAGTGCTACGACGTGAAGAGGACTATGGCGTTTATGAAGTGACGCCTGAGGCCGTACTACGGCATCTGGCCCAACACGAATCCGAACACCGAGGAGAAATCCAACCGTTGGCGAGTGCGTTGCGAAAGCGGGAGTGACACGATATCCCCTAACGCAGCGAGGGCCATTAGCGGGGGGATCGTGAACAGCCATTTTTATGCAGCAGTCTGAGGCGTATCCGCCTGGAGTCTAACCCGAAAAGAGCTGAAAGCTCATAGCCGAGAGCCTACAAGCGGCATGTAGACGCATATCGGTAGTTTCTAATCTTGCATCAGCCATAGGTAGGCTGCGATCTCTGCTTCTATATGCGCCAAGTCATCAAAGAAAAGGACTGTACGATCCTTCTGCTATAGGCTTATGCTGTTTCACTCTACCTCATAACTATCTTGCCACGCCGGAAGAGCGTAGGCAAGAGGCTGAGCAACATTGTTGCGACAATCACGGTTGATACGGCGAGTTCCCACCAGGTGATTTCACCCGCCGCGAGCACTTGGGCGAGGATAGTCGCATTGATTGGCGCGATCAAGGCATGCCCCGTGTTCAGGCCCGGCGCGTAGCGATGATTACTGTAACCCAGAACTCGTTGGTTTCGACGCGGGATGGAAGCGTTTGGTTGGCTGTGACCACTGCGGCAACCACAGCGCCTCTTCCAGATGGAGCAACATGATTGCCAGCGGGAAGAATACCCACAAGAGGGAAGGAGCTAGGGCAATCGCATCTTATCTTGTTGCGTACACGCAGGGCATCCTGCATCATGATGACAGACATCATCATCGTCCTGGAGGTCTGCTCTGCCCCTCGTGCGCGATATGGCGATTGGCTCGTATTGTGCGACCGTTGACGACCCACGGAGCGATCGGACGAACGCGCACACCGTACTCGATAGCATCATTCTTGCGATCGGCGTCGTCATCTGTGGCGCCGATGGCTGGGGGGATATCGAAGCGTTTGGCCACCGCAGGCACGGCGGGTTGACCACCTGCCTGGATTTGCCCGACGGCATCCCATCCTATGACACCTGCGGGCGCGTGGTTGCCCGGATCGATCGGAGCAGTGTCAGCGCAGGTTCCGGTCCTGGGTGCATGCTTTCCAGCAGATCCGCAGCGACGGGATCGCGATTGACGGCAAGACCCATCGGGGCGCGCACGACCGGGCCCAGGGCCAAAAGGCGTTGCCCCTCATCCGTGCCTGGCCGCGGGTGAACCGGTTCGTGCTGGGCCAAGTGGCGGTCGACGCCAAAGCAAACGCGATCACCGCGATCCCGCAGTTCCTCGCCTTGCTGGACCTGACTGGCAGTATCGGCACTATCGATGCCATGGGGACGCAGACGACGAGTGCCGACCGCATTAGTGTGTGCGTTGTATAGCACAAGAGATAAGGAAATCGGCATTAGGTTGGTATCGGCAGGGAATATCAGCCGCCCAATGGACCGCAGGTGACGCTGATTTTGCAGATCGACGCTGATCGGGTCAGTTCGCGCCACGATCAGCGTGCCATTGCAGTGCATCCTAAAAAACCAGAAGCCTAACAGTTAACACGGCGGACAACGTGAATCCAATACTGATCATGAGGAATCGGAGGGCTTTTGCAGAGATCCGTTCTAGGTATTTCCCGGTGGCGTAACCGCCAATGAGTCCTCCAATGACCAAAAACAACGTGGGTTCTAATAATACCAGTCCATTCTGCATCAAAATAATCGCAGAAATCGCATTAATGAAAACCTGTTGTAGGTTTTTCAATGAGTTGACTGCATGCATTTCTCCATAATTGAAAATGGTGAGGACTGATACCAGCATCACTCCCATTCCAGCGCCAAAGAATCCGCCATAGATAGCCACCAAGAAAATAGCCGCAAAAGACAAAATCCATCGGTATGATAATCGTCGACGGCTTTGGGGCGCCAATAAACTCAGAGTTGAAACGAAGACCAACACGGGAATGATAAATTCCAGATATTGCAGAGGCGTAATCACCAGTAATATCGCTCCGACAGCCGCCCCAAGCGCTGTCGGTATCAGCACCAGCAGGCTTGTCTTCGAGTTCTTCTTCAGGCTTTCAAGGCCGCCCCAAACAGACCCAATGCCGCCAATTGCGAGCGCTACCATATTAATGCTGACCGCTTGTCTGAGTGGAACCCCGATTGCCAGCAAAACCGGAAGCGTAACCAGAGTTCCGCCGCCGGTGATGGTGTTGACTGCTACAGCAAAAAGAGCAGCAATGATCAGGAGAATGGCTTCAATTGCATTTAGTTCCATCTTGTTTGATATTCTATCTTTTCAATGAAAAACCCGAGAGATCCAGGAACCCGTCTGGCCTCTTCATACACCTTGGTTCTGTATAAACCTGTGTTGATGGGCGATAGCCCAGGCCTTGACGCGGATGTTCTCTATGGTCGCATTGGAAATGCTGTTCCACGGCGGTGCGCGCCGATGACCGTTATGCTTGCCAGACAAAAGTGCCGAGAAGCCCAAAATGATCGGAAGGAAAGATGTTGGGCATCGTACTACTGATTGGCTCAGTTCCAATCAAGCGAATCGTTTCAGCGCGCCAACCGGCTGGTTGTGAGCGGAGAAGGAGGCGGTCGAATCTGACCTGTTTTCGCTTCCCAGTGACCAACAAGCGCATGGTGTTTCGGTCTGTATCTTCGGTGAATCCGGGGGCCGTTTGGTGTAGGAGTGGCCAGACATCCTGATACGTGGGATCAAGGCGGCGGTTTTCCTCCCAACTGGAACAGAAGTTAAAATCGCCGCTCAGGATGACATGCTGCTCAGTGGCAAGAAGCGGAAAGATCCGCGCCAACTGCTTGGCGCGGGTTGGCGCTGCATACGATGTGCTCTCCAAGTGGACACTGGCGAACGTTGTTACCGTTGCATTCAGCAGCGCACGAGCGGTAACCAGATGCCGCCCCATGACGCTTGGCAAGGCAAAGAACTGCCATTCGCGGATCGGCAAGCGGCTGAGAATGAGTACACCGTACGGGTCGACGCTATCGCCATAAATGTCGGATATACGATACTCGGCTTGGACCCACGGAGTGTGCAGCACCTGTTGCAGAAAGTCGGGCGTCACTTCTTGCAAAGCAATAAGATCGGGCCGGCAGCTTTCGAGAAGCGCAAGTACCGCCTGACAACGCTCGTTGAAATAGTCAGCGCCGAACCATACATTGAAAGTCGCCACAGTGAGCCACTTGATGTTTGGTGATTCTCCATCGTCCAGAGAATGGTATGGCTTCCATTCTTGATGAGCTAGCACATATTCGCCGGGCGTTGGGTCAATGGCAAACATACAAAAAGCCTTTTTATGAAACGATTTCCGTGCCGCTAGATATGGATGATGATGGCGTTTCTATGGATTTCAATCGCGTTGCAAAGACAAGCGCCGCGTAAAGATCTGCCGGCTCAAGATCATCATAGTCGGCAAGGATCTCATCTATGGTCATTCCAGCCATAAGCAGTTCGAGCATCACCTCGACTGGATAGCGGAGCTCGCGAATGCATGGTATGGCAGATGTCTGGATCAATCGTGATCCGAATCAGCAGTTCTTCGGCTGATGGGCATTGTGACATCAGTGATCATTTTCAGTTCGTTTGATTTGCGACGAGGGCCGTAGTATACCATATAATCAGCCTGCAAGAAACTGTTATGACACAAAGATTGTGGCCGGTATGCGGGGTTATGATCTTGGCTGCTCATTCCCTCTACATGCTGGTTCTGAGGCTTCCTTCAGGCCCAATCTTGTGATACGCCCCGGCACGATTGTATCTAAGACAGCTAACGGCCACTTTGGTGCGAATGCACTGCCATGAGGCGGATAGGAGAACGATCAGTACGAGGCGGCGCTTAGTCAGATTCTGTTGATAGCGCAGATTTTGATCCGTCGTGATCAGCACATCGTACCCTGCATACTCGACGGTATCAAGCAATGCACCATTTGTCAGGGTGGCCCATCCCTGCTCATAGGCGGTCGCAATGATGTGCCCAACGATCTGTCGCCGTAATGGGACAGGTGTGCCCTGATCGAAAACGACCCGCATACAGCCGTCGCAGTCGCCAGGGTCTGCACTTCATCATTGAGCACCGCTTCCACTTGTGTGCGCATAACTCCCGGAACCCATTCCGGGAATTGGTCAATGGTTGCGCCATCGCGCAGGTTCTCGAACAACGCCGCGACGGGAACCCGCGTGCCCCGAAAGACCCATGCACCACTGACGATATCGGGATGGCGTGCAATCGCATCAAGCGTATCCCATGCTTTGATCATTATGCCCTCGCTTGGTGAGTCTAGCCGCTCAGATTGCAATCATGGCAGCACAACCGCCACGGCGTTCGGCATAGATAAATCTTCAACAGATCGTCCCAAGCGTAAACCATCCTTCGGGCGGATGGCATTGTGCATGATGCCTGGTACACTCACATCACTGGTAAGGTTGTGTCAACGTGAAATAACAGTTATAGATGAGCAGGCGATCAACCGCAAGATGATCGCAGAGCTGCATCTGTCTGTGGTGCATCGGCTCCCATGTGAGTCATCTGCGTTCGATTGTAGGACATTGACACGGCCCTACGCCATTGGTGCAGAAGCGAACCTAAGCAAAAGGAGACACCTTCATGACTGTGTTGGAAACCGAGCGCATGACTTTGCGGCAGATGAATATGCGGGATGTGGCCAATCTCCGCGGTATCTTCTCCGATCCAGAAGCCATGCGCTATTACCCTGGCACGAAAGACGACGCCGAAACCCGCCGATGGATCCAGTGGAACCTCGACAGCTATGCCCAGCACGGCATTGGTCTGTGGATCGCCACACTCAAGGACAGCGAGCAGTTTGCCGGGCAGTGCGGTCTTGTCGTGCAAGACGTGGAAGGCGTTGTCGAGATCGAGATTGGCTACTTGTTCCTGCGCAGGCTGTGGGGACAGGGTTTGGCAACCGAGGCTGCGCAGGCCTGCCGCGACTATGGCTTCGACCAGCTTGGTCTCACGCGGCTTGTCTCTTTGATACATGTGCGCAACATGGCCTCATGCCGGGTCGCAGAGAAAGTCGGGATGACGCTGGAAAAGGAGATCATCAAATGGCAGAAGCCGATCTGCGTCTATGCGCTGGCGAAACACGAGGCGCCGTCTCGCGCCTAGCCGGGTATCGGCGGGTGTGAGAAGCTATTTGATGGTGTGGGCAGGGCCTGCGGCGTTGGCTTGCAGCTGCCTTAGCCGGTTATGGTGCAAGCGATTGGAACGGAATCACATTGATGAGTGACGCGAAAGGTGTAAAATCTTCCGGATTATTTGTTAGAATATATGTTGCTCCTATCGTTTGCATCGTTGCAACGATGTTTGTGGCATGGATTTGAGTGCTGTAGCCCTGTTCCAAAAGTGTAAGCAGTTGTGCAGTAACGAACGGGCCTTCCTCCGTTATTTGAAAGCGCAGCTCAAATCGACGTATTGCTGCCGTTAACTCTGTAATCGGAATACCAAAGGGAGGTTCCTTTAGCTTCGTAATTCGTGATCACATTCCGCGCTCGGTTGTAGAATGGCGAGGTGTCCACACTCGCATAGACCAAGATATTGGTGTCGAGAAAGATAGGCTCAACGGCCGCGATCATCATACAGATCCTCACGCCGGGGGGGAAGATTATGCGGCCAAGTTGCGAGATTGATGCTCGGAAGCGGT
The DNA here is from genome assembly GCA_022360155.1 of Chloroflexales bacterium. Lineage (GTDB taxonomy): Bacteria > Chloroflexota > Chloroflexia > Chloroflexales > Chloroflexaceae > JAKSDJ01. The sequence continues at coordinate 14,514 of JAKSDJ010000926.1, forward strand.
TGTGGCGCCGTGGCAGCCATCACTTTGGTCGACTGCTGGATCAATTGCATTGTCAAGTCATTGAGTAAATACAACTTCTCTTGGAAGGAGAATTGCTGAACTAATTCACGCACCTGCGTCAATTGATCGATGGTCATTTCTTCCTCCTCGTTGTATCTGTACTTATTATACTACGTCCCTCCTAGCAGTTGCCGCACAAATACGGGTCTTGCTGCCGAATATCAAAAAGACGTCTATGCTAGTGGCGACGCTTGCTTCTCCAACTTTCGCTCGTATCTTCTTGCTAAGCACAATTGCGTTGGCATCCAATATGATATCCCAGGGTTTCGTACTTCTTGCGGAAGCCGAGGTTGCGGTACAACTCGCGGGCTGCCTGATTGGTCGCATCGTGATTGACCATTGCCATCGTCATGCCCTGGCGCTGCATCTCGTACATGGCATACAGCATCATCGCACGGGCCAGTCCACGGCGCTGAAATGCGCGCCGAACGCCCACCGGCTCGAACAAGCCGACCTTGTTCACCGGATCGAAGTGGATAACCGTGAATGCCACGATCTGACCGTCGGGTGCAACCACAACGATTTCGTTTTTAGGGTGATAGCCCGGCTTCTGCATCACTTCTGTGCGATACAGCTCGGCGCTCCAATCGGTGACAAAGGCGTCGTTGCGCACCAGCGCGAGTTGCGCCGCGTCGTCCAGCGTTGCCGACCGGATACGAAACCCGTCAGGTGCGTGGGCTGCGGGTATGGCTTTGGACAGGCTGCGTTCGTTGATATGATCCCACAGCCGGTACTGGGCGAACCCGAGGCGGGCCAGCAACTCCATCCGAGCGGTATCGCAACTGAAGACATCGGTGGTGACTGTCGCATCGTCCCGTCGGCTGGCCTGCACAAAGCGCCGCGTCGTCTCAAACGCCGACTGCAGCATCAGGAACTCTGCGTCGGTTCCGCGCCGTAATGGGCTGGCGAATACCTGGAAGGCGTTATCGAACAGGCAGGTGACTGCTATCCCGACGATGCGTACGCCTTCCCCCCAGACCTGCACGAGCTCCCCGACCGGACGGCGTCCGCGCAGAAGCGCATAAATCCAATGGGGTAGATTCCCCACGTGATAGTAGCCGCAGTCCCCCGCAACATTGATCCAGCCCGCCAGCGCAGCTTGGAGGCGGGTAAGGTCGTTGTCGATGTAGGGTCGTGCTTGTATTGGCATACAACTCCTCAATCAGCAATGCCCAATCGTCGCCCAAGAACTTCTGCTCACTCTCCAGCGCTTCTGTCTTCCGCACCAGCCATCCGCAAGGCTTTCGCCGCCATACGCCGCAGCATGTCGCGCAATTCGACTGGTTCTTTGACCCGCACCGGGCATTCCAGATTGATCAGGGCGTGCGCAATCCACTCCAACTGCGTAGCCGGACGGCGAAAGATAACTCCCTGCTCCGCCGCTTCCAAGGCGCCCATGATCGGCGGAAGCATCTGTTGGGCGCGCTCCAGGCTTGTTTCCAGTACAACCTCGACCTGATACGCGCCCGGTGTCAAGGCGATTGAGTGCAGTACGCGGTCCAGGACATCGAATTGCTCAGGAGGTTCGAAAGACTGCTCGCTTGCCTCAAGCCCGATGATGCGATCCAAGCGAAATGTTCGGATGTCTTGGCGCAACTGGCAGTAGCCCACAGTATACCAATACCCATCGTTGAAGACAATGCCGTATGGGTTGAACTCGCGCTCTGTCTCATCGCCATGCCACGAACGGTAGCGCAGGCGGACGCATTGGCGCTGTTGAACGGCAGAACTGAGCGTCACAATAAAGTCATTGTGGAGGAAATGCGGCGGTGTTTTGACGTTAAAAGTGATGGCTTCTTGTAAGCCCCTGACGCGGTACAGCAGCGTTTCGGGCATAACCCGCTCGGTTTTCACCAAGGCCCCTTCAACCGCCGCCACATCCACCGGGAAGTGGAACTCTCGGATAGCAAGCAGCCCCAGTGTGATGGCGACCGCTTCGGCATCCGTGAACAGCAACGGCGGCAGGCGGTGACCGCGCCGCAGTCGATACGCGCCATACGGTCCACGTTCCGCTTCGATGGGGATGCCCATATCTTGCAGCATGACGATATACCGTCGAACCGTGCGCGTGTCGACCTCGATCCGCCGCGCGATCTCCGGGCCGCTCATCTGCTTGTAGGATTGTAACAGTTCGAGCACTGTCAACAGGCGGGTCGTGGGCGAATACATAGCGCAACTCCTCGTATGATTATACCAATTCGACGTGAAAACTACGCATGTCATGCTGAGCGCAGCGAAGCATCTCGGCTCACTGCTGCTGAGACCCTTCGCTTC
>JAKSDJ010000534.1 GCA_022360155.1 Chloroflexales bacterium
GAGTTGTGGAGAAGTTCTGAAGATGAGCTAGAGGTGCTCTGATGGCGCTCCGGCGTGACAAATCTGTTCCAGTTTGTCCTTCCTTATCCCATCGTTGGAATACCAATTCAACGTGAGTACCACGCACATGTCATGCTGAGCCCTCCGCAAGCCGGCCCTGAGCGACGCCGAAGGACTCATGGTGACAGGATGCGGAAGAGCTCAGTCGAAGATGTGCGCTAACCCGCCACCCCCAACCTTGCCAAAAAAGAACATATATTCTACAATAGACGGAACTCTCGGCCAATCGATGTGTTCTCACCTTACGAATAGGAGATCCTAAAAATAATGCCATCTGCTCAACCCGACGGCTATCTGGCCCTTCCTGCGACTGGACAGGGACCAGGTGTATTAGTCCTCCACGCCTGGTGGGGGTTGAACAACACCATGCAGGATTTCTGTACGCGACTGACCAACTCCGGTTTCGTGGCTTTTGCCCCAGACCTCTATCACGGCAAGGTCGCAGATACCATTGCCGACGCGGAAATCCTTGGCCAAGCGCTCGACGCCAACCACCTCCAAGCCAAGGCTGACATTGCGCAGGCAACCACGTTTCTTGCCGAACGGGTTGGTGAAGCCGGTCGTGATCTTGCGGTGATCGGCTTCTCGCTGGGCGCCTATTACGCGCTGGACCTCGCCGCCGCCGATCCCGAACACATCCGTTCCGTCGTCATCTTCTACGGAACCGGGAGGGATGACTTCAGCACTTCCAGAGCAGCCCACCTCGGTCATTTTGCCGAAAACGACGAGTTCGAGCCGCAATCCAACGTCGACGACCTGGAAGAATCGCTCAGGCGCGCCGGTCGCCCGGTGACATTCCATCGCTACCCAGGCACGGGGCACTGGTTCTTCGAACCGGACCGCCCCCAAGCATACAACCAGGCGGCAGCGAGCCTGGCCTGGGAGCATACTCTGGCCTTCTTGAAGCGTTCCTCCACCGTGTGAGTCCGATCACGTCCTTCCTCCTCGCCAAAACGTTCAGTGAACTTGTGGAATGATGAAAAACCGTGAACTTGAAGTTCCAAGGGGGTCTCACAATGAATATCACCTGGAGAACGATCATCTGGCAACAGTTTGGGGCGGCTATCGACATGCTTGACAATGCGCTCCGTGCCTGTCCCGACGAATTATGGCACAGCCGTTTGTGGGATACTCCCTCGGAGCGACCAGAGTATTCCCAGTTCTGGTATCTCGCCTATCACGCACTATTCTGGCTCGACCTTTACTTGACCGGCGCCGAGGAAGGCTTTGCACCCCCGCCTCCCTTCACGTTGATTGAGCAAGACGAAGAGGGACCGCTGCCTGAAAGGCCCTATACGAAAGACGAACTCCAGGCCTATCTCGCTGATTGTCGCCAGAGATGCCAGGAAAAGATTGAGGCGCTGACCGACGAAGCGGCTCAACGGCGCTGCCGATTTGGATGGGGCGAAGTCAGTTTCGCGGAGTTACTGCTCTATAGCATGCGCCATGTTCAGGAACATGCTGCACAGTTGAACCTAATGCTCGGGCAGAAAGTGGGCTCAGCTCCGGGCTGGGTTGCCAAGGCCAGGAGCTGAGTCGCTTAACAGCAGGTGTTAACCGTAGAAATGCTTTTAGTCTCAGACAGGGGAGCAAGCTACGTCATGAATGCAAATGCCTTTCGCCATCTCTACACCTATCACTTCACTGAAAACCGTAAGCTATGGGATAGTTATGTCACTCCGCTATCCTATGACCAGTTCACGCAACATGTGGACTATTCACATGGTTCGGTTCGCGACCAAATTGTTCATCTCATGAGCGTGGATGAAGTATGGTTCTGTGAACTACAAGGCGTCGAACCATCAGAACCGCCTCCTTCCACAAACGTTGATGATCGGAACATCATTCGTGCGTACTGGGACAGCGTAGAGCAACGTATGTGCGATTATCTTACAGCATTGCGGGACAATATGTTGTTCGACACGCCGATCGAAGAACCAGAAGAAGACAAAGATCTCATCGTGTGGCAAGTGCTGTTCCACGTGGTGAATCACGGCACCGATCATCGCGCCCAAATGCTCAGATTGCTCAGCGATCTGGGAGTCAAGACAACGTCTCAAGATTATATCTTCTATGTCTATGACAACTTGTAGATAGCTGCCTTTCTGGGTCAGGGCGAAAGGAGAATATGACGTGTCCAAGAGATCGCTGACCATTGAGCAGGTTCTAACTCTGCTTTCAGAAGCGCCGCCAGGCATCGCCACGCTTACCGTTGGTCTGGAGCCAGCACAATTGCGTGCCGTTCCCAATCCCAATGAGTGGTCCGCCAACGATGTGCTTTCCCATCTGCGCTCGTGTGCTGACGTTTGGGGCGACTGCATTGCGGCGATTATCATTCAGGACAGACCAACATTGCGGGCAGTCGATCCCCGCACCTGGATTAAACAAACGAACTATCCCAACCAGGAATTCCAGGCCTCGTTGCACGCCTTTGCGGCGCAGCGTACCGAGCTATTGGCCGTATTGGAACCGTTGGCGCCCGAAGCCTGGTCACGTGCGGCGACAATCACGGGGGCGGGAAAGCCGCTCATACGGACCGTGCATACGTATGCGCAATGGCTTGCCCGCCATGAACGGACGCACATAAAGCAGATTGAACGTATCGTCAACACGATGCGCATGTAGCAATGACCAGCGCCAGAGCGACGTTGTTGCACAATTCAGATTGTAGGCTATCAATGCTAACCATCGACATCGATATCGCTCGTCGCTTCATCCTCGGCAAGCAGGGCTTGTGGCCCGGCCGGCGCTGGCGCGGCATCACGGGCGCAGAGCAGGCCATGCGCGCAATGGAGTACTTGCAACTCGACCCGCTGCAGATCATCGCGCGCAGCCATGACATCACGCTGCACAGCCGCGTGCTCGATTACACGCCTGGCATATGGGAAAATGCGGCCTACGAGCAGCGCAAATTCTTTGACTGGGGCGGCTGGCTGGCCGCCCGCCCGATGGACGAGCTGCCTCACTGGCGTGTGGTTATGGGCCGCGAACGCGACGGCGCGCCCGATTGCGATCCGCGAGTTCGCACAATGGGCCGCGACCACGCCGCCGCCATCAATGAAATACGGACCATCTTGCACGAACGTGGCATCCTCAGCAACCGTGACTTCGAGATGGCGACTCGGACCCGAACGCAAAGCTATCGCGGACGCAAGGACAGCTCGTTGGCTTTATATTATCTGTGGCGCACTGGCGAAGTGATGACCCACCACCGCGAGAACTTTGAGCGCGTCTATGCACTCACTAAAGCGGTCGCGCCCGCCCATCTCATTCGCGAAAGCAGTGACGCCGAGGCTGACCGCTTCCTGATCAAGAAGGAAGTCAGCTTTTCTGGCCTGTCGCGCCCGAATCGTACGAGTGACGCCTTTCAACGCGGCGTGCCCTTTAGCAAAGCGAAACAAATACGCGAAGCGATGTTGGCTGACGGCGAGATCATCACCGTGCAGATTGAAGGCTGGCAGGCGACGCACTATGCGCTCGGCAGCGACGCCGGGCTGCTCCACGATTTGAGCGCCGGGCGCGTGCCCCCGGCGTGGTCGCCGTTGGAGACGACCACGGCTGAAGAGGCCGTCTTCCTCGCCCCGCTCGATCCCGTCAGCGCACGCGGGCGAGCCAAAGTCTTATTCGGCTTCGACTACGTGTGGGAGGTCTACAAGCCGGAATCCAAGCGTAGGTTCGGCTACTACACGTTGCCGATTTTGTGGGGCGACCGGCTCGTCGCACGATTCGACAGCAAACTCGACCGGACGACCAACACGTTCGTCATCCTCGGCTTGTGGTTGGAGGATCAGGTTCTCGGCGCCGATGAGGCATTTGCGGAGGCATTGGCTCGCGGGTTTACGCGCTTCGTCGCGTTTCTCGGTGCGCGCAAGCTGGACGCAAAGGCAATACGCGAGCCGCTGCTGCGCCGACGAGTATGCTCTTCATACTAAGTGAATGAAAGAGCAATGTTGTTCGGCGCTTCATTAGGAAGGACGGGTACGCAGTCTATAGCAGCAGCATTGACTGAATTGAACTTCAATTGCTATACCATAGAAGGACGCACTGACAAAACCCAGTCATATGGTTGTAAGCTCATTCGCGGATAATGCAATGGAGACGCCAGCCACTCGACGGTTGAGCCGAGAAGACCAACCCCTTGTTGAGATTTGTTACAATGACGCCATGAACCATCTGCCGCCACTCATTGCCATCGTTGGACCAACAGCGGTTGGCAAAACAGCCTACGGTATCAAACAGGCCCTACAGCGCCATGGCGAGATTATCTCTGCCGATTCGCGCCAGGTCTACTGTGGTATGGATATTGGCACGGCGAAACCGACCGCCATCGAGCTTGCTGCTGTACGCCATCACCTGATCGACATTGTGGACCCAGATGCGGAGTTTTCGCTGGCAACCTATCAGGAGTTGGCGTTTGCAGCCATCGCCGACGTTACGGCACGAGGGCGGACGCCCTTTCTCGTGGGCGGAACCGGGCAATACCTCGCCGCCGTGCTGGAAGGGTGGCAAATCCCGCGTGTACCGCCCCAACCGAAGCTGCGCGCCGCACTGGAAGAAGAAGCCCGCGAATACGGCGCAACGGCGCTCCACGCCCGCCTGGCGCAGGTCGACCCCCAAGCTGCAACGGCGATTCCTGCCGAAAATGTGCGCCGCGTCATCCGCGCGCTGGAAGTCTACACCGTGACCGGAACGCCTATCTCTGTTCAGCAAACCCGTCAGCCGCCGCCGTACCAGATCACAACGATCTGGCTGACGCGCGCGCGAACTGAGTTATATGCCCGTATCGACGCCCGCGTGGATGCGATGCTGGCGGCGGGCTTGATTGAAGAGGTGCGCCAATTACACGAGCGCAGCTATGGTTGGGAACTGCCTTCGATGTCAAGTCTGGGCTATATCCAATTCAAGCCCTACTTCGCGGGGGAAGCGACGCTGGCCGAATGCATCCAACGACTGAAATACGACACCCACGCCTTCGCTCGACGACAGGAGAGCTGGTTCCGACGCCTATCCAACGTTATTCAGCTCGCAGCCGACAGCAAGTAGTAAATGAGACGATAGAGCAGTCTTCCAACTTCACGCTCACCTCGCCACATTGTCGCTCTGCTTACTGACCCGGTACTCGCGGACGAGATGTTCGAGAAAGAGTTCAGGATTGCCCTCGATGGGCAGACCCAGACGATTGCGCAGCGCGTCGGCGAGTTGCGAGCCCAAGCGAGCGCGGCTGTCGGGACCAAGCTCGCTGCGCCGCCGTAAA
>JAKSDJ010000473.1 GCA_022360155.1 Chloroflexales bacterium
AACGTGCCGTCGCCGTTGTCTTCGAAGCGAAAACGATTCCCCTTCGGGGTGACAATGATGATCAGGCCATCTTCGCCCCCCGGCATCGCGGCGGTCAGCAGCCGGGCGGCATAGGCGTGTTGCCACCCGGGGCCAAGCCCATGCGTTTCCGTGCTGTTGCGACTATTATAGGTGCGGGTCCAGGCGAGCGCCGGGCCTGGCGAGGCAAGCTGCAGATCGGTCTGGCTGGTCCAGAAGGCGCCGGTGTGGGTGTTGACCGGGTGGCTGGTCTGCTCTTGGGCATCGCAGGGGCAGCGTTCCGGGGGGTTCAGCTGGTCGTCGGGCAGCACCGGCAGATCATAGGCGTGCAGTTCGCGAATGCTGAGATAATCAAGCGTACAGTGACCGCTACAGTAATACGTCCCGCTGGTCACCGTAAGCCGGAGATAGCGTCCCCGTGCGGTGAAGGTGTCAATCGTCTGCTCGTTGTCATTGACGGCGCTCCCGTAGCTGCGACTCACCACATCGGTAAAGGTCGTCCCATCGTCGCTCACGGCAAGGGTATAGTCCAGGGCCTTCGGATCGATACCCCAGTGAATAATCACTTTGGTGATGGTGTAGGTATCCTCAAAATCAACCTGCCACCACTGGGGGAGCCCTTGGTCATAGCTGGACATCCAGTCAGTGGTGAGATCGCCGTCATTGCCGTTCTGCGCCGGGTAGTCCGGATCAGCGCTGCTGGCGGTCACGGGCCGGCCCGCCGAGAGCGACCGATCCGGCGGCTCGGGCTGGGGCAGGGCGGCGGCGCCCACGACGCCAGACGGGAGGAAGGAAGCGCGCTGCGCAGCACGGCGGGCCGGTGCCGGGTTGCGCACTGGCGCGGGCACGAAGGTGTTCGGGGGCGAAGGGCGCGGCGGCGGGGCGGTATGCACCAGCGCCGCCCCCGGCGGGTCATGGGCGGGGGTGGCGACCGCCGTGGGGGGCGGAACCACGCCAAGCGGGACAACCAAGGTGACGATCAGAAACAATGTCACACCAACGGGCAACCGACGCATCCGCAGCTCCTTTCAACAGCGCGCCACCGCTCGACATGCGCGCGGCGCGAAGGGTTTCAGGCCACAACGAACCAGACCAATACCGGTATGCGGTAGCACATCAAGGGCACACGGTTGGCTGGCCAGACCGACCCAGACCGGCGCCGCTGCGCAGCGGCGCCGAACCAACGGCAAGAATAATGGAAAACAAGGAATACAGGCACCCTGATACGTCAGGGCAACGAGGGTATGACCCGGCCAGTGGAGGGGATAGAAATTGAAGACCCAGACGGCTGACCCGGCATACCGTTCGGTTGAAGCAGTACACTATATAAGCGGGGCGAGTAGAGCACGGCGATCAAAAAAAGGCAAATGAGAGCAATGGCATCGGGCGGACGCGCCGCATCCGCCGCCGTCCCGCCCGTCCGTTGCCGCCATGGCCCGGGCGTGCGGCGGGCCGGGCGGGATGGCGCGGCCCGCACCTGCGGGCGGGGTCAACCTTGCCTGGGGCCGCTGCGCCCCTGTGGACCCTGCAGGAGGGGCCAGTGGCGGTTCGGACGCGCCGGGGCGCATACCTTCCGGCGTGGCCTCGCGCGGGAGCAGGTTTGAGGCCAACAAGCAGAGGCGACGAGTTGCGGAGACGAAAAGGCGATGATGCCACACAGACGGCCATGCGCTGCCAACGGTCCTGGCTCTGTTTGCACCGCTGCACCTATCGCAGCGGAGGCATGGGATACCGGCCATGCGCAATCCGACCACGCCCCTTCCCCCGCGTGCGGGGGACCAAGGGGGGACTGCGGAGGGGT
>JAKSDJ010000256.1 GCA_022360155.1 Chloroflexales bacterium
ACGGTCAGGTTGAGCCCAAAGAGCTTCTGCTTGATAGCGTCATAGAGATCACGGGCCAGGCGATTGTGCTCTTCCAACGCGGCCAGGCTGCGCGACTCCTGGGCGCGCTGGGCGTTGGCATCGGCTAGCTGGCGCAGGTTACCCATCTGGGCCGTTAGCTGATCGGCCAGGCGATTGAACTGCCCACCCAACTGGGCGATCTCGTCGTTGCCCGCAACCGGCGCCCGCTGCTCACACGCGCCGGCCGCCAGCGCCGCGCTGGCCGCGGTCACCCGCTGCAGACGCCGGTCGAAGCACTGGGCAATGCGCCGCCCCATCATACCCGCAACCAGAATGGCTAGCAAGACCGCCCCCAGCAAGATGGCGATCAGTCGAAGGGCGGTTTGGGTCAAGAGGGCGACGGTAGGTACAGCATAGACGCGGAAGTAGAGCCAGCCCAGCAGCTTGTCCTGGCTATCGAGCATCGGCGCAAAGCCGACGTGGAAGCCCGCCTGTTGCCCATAGCGCATCAGGGCCGCGGGGTCGCTGACCTCGTCCTCTGGCACAGCGAGCCAATGGGGCTGCAAAACCGGCGGCAGCCCAGTGCGGACGTTGCGCCCCACGGGAAAGGCCACTGGATCGTCGGCGGCCAGGATCGCGCCGTCAGGGGCGAGGATGAGCCAGCCCAACGCGGGTTCGTCGTTGACGGCCTGGTCACGGTCGGCAGGCGGCCTACCGGCCTCGAAGAGGGCGGCGTCGGTGATTTCGCGCAGGTAGTCCTGGGCCAGGGCAGTATCAACCGGCTTATCCCAGACTTCGGATAGATAAGCTAGCTCAGCGGCGTAGTCCGCGGCGGCCAGCCCGGCCCAGTGCGCCGGGTAAGGCGTCTGGAGGTAGAGATAGTAGCCCGCGAGCGCCAGCACCACCAGCGATAACACCGATACGAGCGTCACGTGGAAGTGGGAGCGGATCAGTTGTTGTTGGAGATTGTTGTTCATAGGTCGACTCCGCTATGCGCAAGCGCGGGACTGGTCGCCACCAGCCCTGCGCCTGCCATTGTTACGTTATAATGATGCTCCAATCGAACCGAATAACACAGTGGCTGCACCCAAAGAGGCGATGAGTTTTTTCATATAGACTTGTTCCTTTCAAACCCGCGATTTGCGGGTGGCTGGATTGATTTGTCCTTGACTTCTTGTGGATCGATGTAGTAATGTCTTGAGTGTAGATAAATCTGTTGCAGAGCGAGTTGGGCACTGCGGGTATCTTTGAGCAGGTCTGGAGATGTATGCGTTTCTAGGCGTAGAGATGCAAGGGCTGGTTTTACGTCATCTTAAGCACACACTGGGCCAATCTAGCGCAATACAACAAAGCAAAAAACTACCAGCAGCCAGACCCGACGAGCGAGACGACTCCATACGATCTAGCGGAGGATCGCGCGGTATCGTGTGGTACAATACCGTCTCCGCGACCGTATACAGCTGGGAGAAAGTCACATCTAACGCTCTTGCGCACAGCGGCGAGCGTGACCGCACGCTACGCGACTGGTTGCGCAGCCACGCACATAGATTAGGTTGTGTCCGCCATTCCTTGCTTGGATCTCTCAGTCAAGGTATACGGAACGGTGGGTCGGGCGGGTCTGCGTCAAAGTGGAATATCAGCTGCAGATCAACTATAAGATTGCCGCAGATCTGTCGCTATCTGCGGTAATTGTGTGCCCATCTGCGCCATCTGCGTGCCATTGCAGGACTTTGATGCAGTCTAGTGTCGGGCACACTCTCAGAAAAAGGTGTGATTGTGAGCACCAAGAAAGTCATTGCCCCTGGACTTGCTCGTCTGCCAGCCTTCTGCCATGCCGTCGTTGCCGGTGACTTTATCTTTGTTTCGGGAACGTTGGGCACGAAACCCGACTCTCTGGAGCTTGTAGCGGGCGGCGTCGGACCAGAAACGACCCAGGCCCTGCGCAATATTGAGGTCATTCTCCAGGCGTGTGGCGCTTCGCTTGCCGATCTCGTGAAGGTCAATGTGTTTCTGGCCGATATACAGGCTTTTTCGGAAATGAATGCGGCGTACCTGGCAGTCATGGGCGCTGATCCCCCCGCGCGTATCACGGTCGGACGAGTCGAATTTGCCCTCGGCGCAGCAGTCGAGATCGACGGGATTGCGTACAAGCCACAGGCCTAGGCGCACAAGCGATCAAGACGTGTTGGTGACGCCAAAGTCTAACCATAGCGCGGCGGCGCCACGCTGAAGTGTGCGACTCATAACGTTGGGTTGAAAGGAAGAAGAACAGATAGAACATGATCATAGAAAATTCAGATGGCACTGAAACGTTTTTTCAGGAAGCTGGGATCTCAACTAATGAAGCAATTGTATTGTTGCATGGCATAGGAGCTGACCACAACATGTGGGAGCCACAAGTACAGATATTTGCAGATAATGGCTACTTTGTTTTAGCTCCAGATATGTTGGGGCACGGGAAATCGTCAAAAGTCAAAACGTTAGAATTACGAGATTGGGAATATCAAATCAACGAATTGTTGCGACAGAAAGATGTGAGCAACTGTATACTCATTGGAGTCAGTATGGGAGGCGTCATTGCTCAATCTTATGTGGTGAACAACCCTGAGAAGGTTAGTCGATTGATAATATCGGACACATTTGGTGAGTTAAAAACATTTCAAGAAAAAGCATTAGGCTTCGCTCAAGTTATCGGGTTTCGAGTCTATAAAATATTAGGAGCCAGGATGTTGGCAAAAGGCATGGCGTTAACTTACAAAGCGTCATTTGCACATCAAGCGAAGGAATACTTTAGCAGAGTAAGCTTGAAAGCGGACTTTGATCAACTTATCCTGGCACGGCAAGCAATCAATAAAATAGATGTGATACAAAAAATAAATGGCGACCACATGCCAACATTAGTTATGGTCGGCGATCAATTCGGTAAGTCTTTTGTTGAAATCAACCGAAAGATAGCTGAAGAGGTAAAAGGCTCGAAGTTTGTGGTGCTGCGGGATGCAATGGATCCGTCAAATTTAGTCAATCCAGTTGCTTTCAATCAAACCGTGCTAGCCTTTTTGAAAGACGTTTCAGCCTAACCTAAGTTGTATGCGCCTCGGCTACGCCGGACATTGGCCGTTCTTCACGACACAGCAATTGAGCCGTCGCACAGTTCACTGCCCCGAAGGCAATTTTGGCTGTCACACTAGAGACCAGTCCATCTGCTTCAGAACAGCAGGTGTCGGACTCTTGACTTCGCGTTGGCCTGTTGTATAATCGCCCACGACAGATCCGCCATCATTGTTATGAAGGAAGAACCTATGTCGAATGACACGCACCCGCCCACCCGTGTCCTGTTTCTTTGCACACACAATAGCGCCCGCTCGCAAATGGCGGAAGGAATCCTGCGCGCATTGGGAGGCGACAAATTTGCGGTATATAGCGCCGGAACCATTGCAACATCAGTTCGACCAGAGGCTATTGCGGTTATGCACGAGATTGAAGCTGACATCAGCGCCCAGACATCAAAAACCCTGGAACAGTTTTTGCCAGAGTCGTTCGATCTGGTGATCACTGTCTGCGACAACGCCAATGAAACGTGTCCAATCTTTCCGGGCGCGCGCCAAAGGCGACACTGGTCCATTGATGATCCATCGCAGCAGGACGGGACCGAAGAAGAGCGCCTTGCGGCGTTTCGCCACGCCCGTGATGACTTGCGCCAACGCATCGAAACCGAACTTCTCACCAGGAAGCCTTGAGCCGAAGCTCAAGCCTCCTGGCGCACTGTCTCTGGCACAATCTGCTTCACCGGCGTCTTGGGCAGCCACCAGATTGCGCAGAGCGCCGCGCAGAGACAGACCAATCCGTTGACGACGAAAATCCCGCGCAGTCCGAGCCAGACCGCCACAGCCGCACCCACAAGCGGTGCGACGGCGCGCGAACCAGACAGCACCGAGCTATCGAGACCATAGACGGCGCCTTCCTCGCCCTGAGGCGTGTATTGTGCCAACAGCGCACTCAACGGCGGCATGATCCCGCCCATCGCTGCACCGGTAATCGCCTGAAGCACCAGCAACTGCCACACATCCGTCACCAGACTCTGGGGAAGATAGAACAGCGCCGCCAGCAGCGAACTGATAATGAGCACTCGCCGGTGCCCAATCCGGTCGCCTAACCGCCCCAGATAGATGGCGCTCGCGGTCCCGGTCGCCGACGAAATCCCTACGATCAAGCCGGTGAGTGTTCCGACCGGCGCATCGCTGGTAAGCAGCGACTGGATGAAGAGCGGCGCAATGGGCAAGATAAGCATTTGGCCAACCCCGCTGATAAAGCGGACGGTGAACGTCATGAATACGCCCGGCATGATGGAAATGCGCCACCACTGGGTCAATAGCCCAGGACTCCCCCGCCTCGAGCGCGCCGACGGAGCGTTTTCCTCCTTGATGCCAAACAGCACCATCAATCCCGACAAGAACAGCAGGGCCGCAGTCACAATAAACGCCGCACTATAGCCGAGTGTGTCGGCGAGCACCCCGCCAATCAGCGGGCCGATGGCAACGCCTGCCCAGAGGCCAACCTGGAGGACGCCCATGGCGTAGCCCATCCGTTCACGGGGGACAACAGCAGCAACCAATGCATTTGCAGCCGAAACGGTTCCGGTAATGAAGCCCTGGATAGTGCGCAACAACACCAACTCTTCCGCCGAACGGACAAAGGCCATCAACAAAATGACCACAGTTCCGCCAAACATCGCTCGCTCGACCATGATCTTACGGCCATAGCGATCGGCCAGCGATCCCCAGATTGGCGAAGCAATCATCATCGTGATGGCCTGCGAGGAGAAGACCATCCCGGACCAGAACTCGATACTAAGGCCGGTTTGGCTGCCCAGCGATGCAACATACAGGGGCAGGAAAGGAAAAATGCTCGCAAAGCCTATAGCCGACACGACCTGGGCAAAGAACATAATCCAAAGCGTGCGCTGCCAGCGTTCTCTAAACATTGGGTAACACTGTCTTGGCAAGCAATTCTAACCCGTCCATGTCGTCCAGGTCGAGCCACTGGAGCATGATTCGCTGCACGCCAGCTTCGGCAAAGCGGCCAATCTGCTCGACGCACTCCGCCGGGGAGCCAAGGATTACGCCACGCTCACGGAGCGCCTCTGCCGGGCGCCCCTGGAGTTTGCGCTCGATCTCGGCGTCGTCGCGCCCGCAGAACACAGCAGTCATCAGCGATCTGCGTACGCTGGCAGGTTCGCGGCCATTGTCGTGGAGCTGCGCATCAAGCTGCGCGTTGAGTTCGGCGAAGCGTGCTGGCGGGATGTAGACGGCGTTCCATTCATCGGCATAGTGCGCTGTCAGCGGCAATGTGCGCTGCGGGCCATTACCGCCGATGACGATTGGCGGCCCGTCAGGGCGCTGTGGTCTAGGCAAGAGAATGGCATCGTGCAAGCAATAGTACTGACCTGTAAACGTCACCGGCTCGTCGCTGCGCAACAAGCGCATGATCACCTGCAAGCCCTCCTCGAAACGAGCAAAACGCTGGGGTACATCAAGCAAGTCCCAACCATAGTTGGTGTGTTCGCGTTCTTGCCAACCCGCCCCAAGACCTAGGTGCAACCGTCCGCCAGAGAGATCATCGACGGCGCTGGCCATCCGCGCCGTCGTCGTTGGCGGGCGGAACGAAACCGGTGAAACGATCGGGCCAAATTCAATGCGCTGTGTATGGCTGGCTAACCAGGTTAGCGAGACCCATAACTCCAGCGAGTCTAGGTCCGGCGGATTGGCGTTGGTGTAGTGATCCGAACGATAGATGCCAACAAAGCCCAGATCCTCGACAGCCTGAGCAATCCGTTGCCAGCGAGGCCAGTTTAGTCCATTCTGGCCCTCAACCATAATGGCGACTTCAATCATTGGGGACTCTCCTCAGCAATTCAGGGGACAGGCGACACGACAGCCACATGCACCTATCGCAGGTGGTAGCGCTCAACGTGTGGAGCACAGCACAACCATACATTTTGAACACAGGCGCTTATTGTACGCCTAAACCTAGCAAGAAGGCAAGTTGCGGGTTAGTACTACAACGAGGCCTCCTGCCATACCGCATTGGAATGCTACCTGTCGATGTCATTCCTTCATCCTGTTCAGGACAAGCTCCGTCACACCC